>NZ_CP092417.1:3995714-4300000 GCF_023716865.1 Endozoicomonas sp. SCSIO W0465 | reverse complement strand
TAAATCAAAATAAAATAAATTGTTTTCATCAGTAGTTGATTATCTGAGTTTGGAGTGGAATGTACTTCCGTACTTAATTTACTCGTTGTGTTAGTGAGACTCATTTATCAAAAATAAGTTCAATTTTTGTGCAGGTCAGAAACGCAATCTTTTGCGTCTGCTGCTTATTGACGGTCTTGAGAAGAATGGGTGAGAAGCATAGTAATGATTTGAAAATCGGGCAGTAATGCCTGCCCTTTTTTAAAAATACTGTTTATATAAGTAGCTGGCCATCAACAGGCATGGAAACCTTCACACCCAGCCCGGGGGCTAAGTTACCGTTAATGGTTGAATCAGCTAAACTCCCATAAAATCTACGTTGTAGGGGAGTGATATGCAATCTGAACTCTTCCAGAATTTTATTGATTCCATTTCAACATTAACCAGTGAACAGCGAGACATTCTTAACAACTCGCTCCTTAGTACTCAAATAGAGGTTACCGAGGTAGTAGAAACCACTGACTCTGAACCTGTTTACAGTGAATCTATACCCAATAACGATAATGCAACACCTGACGTAGAAAAGAGCATACTTGCCCAATTTGCCGAAAACCCCAGGTGCCCCAAATGCAAAAGCCATAGCGTTGGTCGCTGGGGCATACGAAATGGCCGACAGCGCTACCACTGCAAGACTTGCGACTCAACGTTTAACGCCTTTAGTGGAACGCCTTTGGCAAGGCTCAGGCACCCTGAAAAATGGAACAAGTACCTCGCAGGTATGACTCACTCTATGGTCTTGCGACCAGCTGCTGCTGAGAATGCCATTGACTTGAAAACTGCGTTCCGCTGGCGTCACCGCTTTCTTGAAGTGATTAATAATGATCAAGCAGAAGAGCTTTGTGGCATTACTGAGCTTGATGAAACATTTTTCCGTGAATCCTTCAAAGGGCAAAGAGAAGGCCTTCCACGGCCAACCCGAAAGCGGGGTAATGATCCCAACAAAGCCCGAAAAGTCCCGGTAATGGTGGCTCGGGACCGTAATCGAAATACCGTTGACGGTGTATTAGAAAACGAAAGTGCTAATGAATTGTGCAGGCATTTAAATGGCCGCATATCGATACAGGCCACGGTCTGTGCGGATGCACACCTCGCTCACGAAAAACTTGCTGACAAGCTTGGATTTGTCTTCAAGGAGCTGGTGACATCAGCAGGTCAACATGTTGTTGAAGGCATCTACCACATCCAGACTGTAAATTCTTATCACAGTCATTTAAAACGCTGGATTGGCGGCGTATTCCAAGGGGTTGCAACTCGTTACCTTCCCCATTATCTGGCCTGGAGGCGAGAACTGACGGCAGCAAAAAAATTAACTGTTGGCCGGTTGATCAGCAGAATTACTGAACATTGGTGCTTCCAACCATTAACGGTAACTTAGCCCAGCCCGGGCATGCAATCACTCAACGCAATGTAACCATGATGGGGTTGTTGTTGGGATTCTGGTCATTGGCTGGCTCAGCGGCATCATTTTCCCGGTTTTTATGGTGTTGCCACCTGGCAATGATTACCGCTGCCACACCTGCTAATAAGCAGGCACCCAGTGTTACCAGCCCCATAATAAAAAACAGGGAGAACGATACCACGCCGGTCACTTCCTTGAGACCATTTTTGCGTATTTTCATGGCTGTCGATTGAACGCGGGACCACAGAGTGGATTTATTGTCTGATGAGTTCATAGAGTGACTCCTGCATAGTATCGAATAGTCTTGTATCAAGATTTGCTGACAGGCCTGATGGCATCAATCCTGGTTTCAATGTGCTGACCGCGGGCGTTCAACAACTCAATTTCATAGGACAACCTGTTGTGTTGTCTCTACTAACCGGTTTGTTATGGATTCTAATGGTCGAATGCTGTTACAAAAATGGATGATTGTAAAAATGGCCAGACGGCTATCCGGGAATAGACAGCACTGGGTGCCAAGTATTCTTGCATTGCCCTGATCCCGGCTTCCGTGCAGTGGCAGCCAGTTGGTCTGCAAATTCTAACATTTTTTTTTACTTTGGGGTCGCCCAGACGGGGTCGCCGAGACGGGGTCGCCGAGACGGGGTCGCCGAGACGGGCGGTATGCTCGGACAGCCCCCTAAAGTAAAAAAAGCAATTTGAATTAGAGCGTACATTAAGAAGAGTTTTTTTACTTAAAAGGAATTAATTATTTTCCCAGAGGTGCCGTGATGGATTGCAATACAGTAGGCAGAAACCAGCTGATAGAAAGTAATATGACAAACTCCGCTTTTCTGGCGGCAGGAAAGAAAACCGCAGAAACCAGCTGCACAATTTTTGGAAAATCAGTGGTTAAACATCTTTGCTTTGGGGGGGATCTGACAACAACAATTTCTGAATCGATTTCTGATTATTCAACAGAAATTGCCGGTGAGATGTTGGGCGAAAGTGGCTATGAGGTTTTGGAAACGGTGGCTGAAAAAATTCACTGTAGACGTTGTCTGCCACAATCCGTTTCAACGGCTCTTGTTAATGTCGGTAGCAAGTTAGCCCAGGTCAGCTTTGTCAGTTTTGGTGAATCACTGGTTAAAGTGATGGTTTTTTCAGGCAGTCCAGCCACTTCATTCTGTCGTTATTTCGCCACAGAATGCCTGATGAAAGTAGCGGGTGAGTATTTTGCTGAGGCGGGCAATTATGTATTGGAAACCATTGGGAAAAAGCTCTCTGACAGGGGATGCGTACCAAGATGTATTGAAGGATCGTTATTTGTGGATATCGGCAAAAAGATCGGGGAAATCTGCTGTTCAGCATTTGGAAAATCATTAGCCGGAGGGGAACCTCTGGATTGCTTCACTTCCGTTACTACGGAGGATTCTGCTATTGGTGAATGTATCATTGAAATAGCAGGAGAACATTTGGGAAGTGTTGGCTACAGTGCAGTTGAGGTGATCACTGATTATGGTTTTGGTAACAACCCGGATGAATTAAAGGCCCATAAGGACTAAGCCTGTCAACCTTACCCGATATCAAAGATCACATAAAGATCAGGGATCTCACGAAAGCCTGACTCAATGCGGTGGGATATTCAAAGCCCGGTGGTGAACGATATAATACCAACCGATAGTTTCCCGATGAACAGGCTTTAACATGGCTTACACCGCAGCAGCATTACACATTCTGGCCAAGCATAAAGAGATTGCCGAAGATATTATCAAATAGCTCTGAAAGGGTGCCAAATAAAGGTTTCATCTAACACTAACTGATTCTCACAGAAAAGCGTCCTTAGCAGCTGAACTCAGGATTGCATACAACCGGATCGTTTTTCCTCTTGCTCTTGGGTCGAATCTTCTTGATTCAGCCGGTTGATCAGCTTTTGCAGAACTTCGATCTGCATACGCAGATGATCCATATTGTGAACTAGGATCTGGCGCTCCTTATCATAATCTGGTTTGCCTGCAATTTTTTCGAACCTCAGTGCTTTTGCTGTCTTTAATGAATTTTCATAAAATTCCTTAAGATCCTGCATTCTACCTATGCGTAATTCTTTAGGCTGCTCCGGTCCGGAATATTTCACCACCTGCTCCTCCAGATCCCTGGACTTGCGATCATATTCATTCCAGTAATCATCATACTCTTTCTTAAGAGGATCTGTCTTGACTTCACTGCTTGCGGCAGTCGCTTGTTGACTATCACTGATATCTTTCTTGTACGATTGTAGTTTTTTCTGCAATTCATGAAATTGAGAAAGAAGCCCCGCTCGTACAGTGTCATAATTACTCCCACTCAATTCTTTTAGCTCCAATCTTGCCTGCTTAAACAGAGCTTCCACCGCGTTTACTTCTTCTTGTTCTGGGTGGCTGGGGAAAGATTCCATAGCAGTTTGTGCCTTATCCAAGAGTTCTTTGACTTTTTTCTGAACAATCTCCCCTTTTTGTTCCTCAATTTTCTGCAGCCTAAAGCCCATATTTCGATGCCTACCCAATAATTCATTTCGTTGAGCTCTGTCACGTAATTTACCACACTGAGCTATTGCCTCATCAAGATACTCCTTTGCCTGCGATGCTCTTTTTTCACTAAAACCGTAGGGATCACTTTCTGAAGTGGCAATCAAACCTTCAGCGGCATCCAGATTTTCGATAATGTCACCTGTCAGACCAGAGCGGGAAGAATTCACTTTTAATACCGAAGTCTGCCCATCAACTCCATCATTGATCAGTTTTAACCTTGCCTGCCTGTGATCCAGGTCTTTTAATATTGCACTCTCTTGCTCATCCATCGTCAATCTGTTCATTAATACTTTGAGATCATGTAATTGATCGTCAACTTGCTCCAACCTGTCTTTACTCAGACTGAAGCCCTTCTCATTATTATTTTCCTGAGTTTTTATTAGCTGTTCCATGTGATCAAGCCGTTGACGCTTAACTGTTTTCTTGCTGTTATTTAATAAGTCCCTGAGCTCACTCTCTTTCTCTAACAATTCAGTTCGTTGTGACCCTGCAGGCTGGCTGTCAATTGACCCACTTATTTCCCTTAACCCGCATTCTATACGGTTGAAAAAAACCACCATCTGCTCCGAGTTCGCCGACTCTCTGTATTTCAAATCATTAAGATCAGTGATTAAGGATTCAAGATCATTGAGGACCCCGAAAGACCTCTTTGCTTCGGCCAGCTGGTAATTTAATGCCTCCTGGCGCTCCACAAGCCGTGAACGATCTTCATCACCTACAAGTGCCAGTTCATCGAAGCATTTGGAAAATTGGGCAATATCGCGTTCCATCGACAGTATATCCCTGCGACTCCTTATATTGACCTCTTCCAGCTTGTCCAGACGATGGTGTAAATCCTTTACCTGAAGCTCCTCAAACTGCTTGCGGACCTCTGAGAATTTTCCAGAAAAATGTTCAAGCCCCGAAGATTCCAAACTGGCCAACTCCGCGTTGATAAACTGCATCTGATTGCGGCACTCCGTTATCTGATCATCCCCCCACTGATCACCAATCAATCGTTCAATGTGAGCACTCAGATACGCTAACTTGGTTCCGGCATCAGATGAACAGACATCATAAGAAGGCGGTGGAGCCACCGGTGTTTCTATTGGATTGGCCATCGCAAAGTGCAATGGCCGCAGTTCAGCCGATGGATAAATTGACTCAGATTGACTGGCAGGAAGACCTCTGAATCCTGACGAGCTATCGTCGTCTGCCGTACTCTTGCCATCAGCTGCACAGGATGCATCATCCGCCATGGCCATCGGCTCTTCAGCACCACGGCCGTTGACTTCATCCAGCAACTGCTGCATCCCTTCAGCGATGGAACTTTCGGATTTTTTTATCAGTGCGCAAAAACTGTTCCCCAGAGGCCGATCCACAACACCACTGTTCGCTTCAGTCTGGAGCCTGAGGATCAAGCCGGTAACAATCTTGACCTTTTGCTCCTTGCTGCGCCCTTGACTGCCATCCACTGGCAGCCCGCAGGCACCAAAATCTTTTTTCAGATTACTCAAGTTGAAGGATTTTGTACCTTGTTGATGCTCTGCCCTTCTGCACATACGCTCTGCGATATTCTCAACTGCTTCACGACCCTTACCCCGCAAGAAACCGTCAATAGCACTTAAACTGACAGTCCAACGGTCACACTTTACCGGGGCTGCGCTGGCGTTTTCGCCCCCGTGACCACTATGGAACCGAGATTGAGACACAGCAGCGCTTTGAGCAGGAACGGATGGCATATTCATAGCAAATTTTCCCTCGACTCCAGGGTTCGATACCAGAGCTCAGAGTTTTGCTACAAGACAAAGTTCAAACATTTGGTTAAACGATTTAATTATTTCCAGATAATTTTTAATAGCCTTTTAAACTACATTTGTTGTGTAGTACTGAATAGCTGTCGTATCGCCTCCAGTAGCAGCTTCACAGCCTTGACACACTTATTCCTGGCAGCGATCCCGAGGGGGGTTATTATCCTAATGGCTCCATCCTCTTCTTCAACTCTGCTGGCAGAGTACAGCACTTCCCAGGCCTCTTCGCGTTTTCCATCATCCAGAAGCGTAGACACGGCACCCAATAACAGCCCTATGATCTCGTCATTTCCCGAACTGGCAGCAAGATACAACGGTGTTGCTCCATCTGCCCGGGTTTTCTTTAGTGCCGCCATGATGGCAGAACATCTTGCTGTCCTTGGTAACGAGTGCAACGCTTGTATGAACTGCTTCACGCTTTGATTATGACCGCCCAGGATAGCGCTCAAGAGCGGGAAGGCCTGAATCAGCTGATTCATAATGTTCTCGTGGCCGTTATTGAAAGCTGCGTACAGTGGTGTTCTCTTGAGTGTATCCACCGCGCCTACCATTGCTGCGAAGACAGCAATTCTTTCTGCTTCCGGGAGCCCATTCACAGTATTCAGGAGTTGCTCCACAACTGCGTACTGGCCATTGATGGCAGCCCTATGTAGCGCAGTGGCTCCTTTTTGGTCGGCGGCCTCCACCACAGCAGTGAAGGCTTTCAGCCTTCCTGGTTCGGGCAGTCTGCCCACCGCATTCAGTAAGTGCCCCACAACCTCGTGATGCCCTTTGAAAGCAGCCCAATGCAGCGGTGTTGCTCCATGTGCGTCCACGGCAAGCATCACCGTTGGGATTGCATTGCTCCTTTCAGGTTCCGTTATTCTGTCCAGGGTTTCCAGCAAATGCGCCACAACCGCCCGTTGATCGCTCTGGGCAGCCAGATGGAGTGGTGTTCTCCCATCTTTATTGAAGGCAGTCATTACTGTCGTAATGGCTTGGCCATGTGTAGATTCAGGCCAAGTCGCCAGCATTTTCAGTATCTGGGTCACAATGGCGGTTTGCCCGTTCCTGGCAGCACTCAGGATGGGGAAAGCTTGCAGAAGTTCCGCTACTTGCTCTTGCCCTTCATTGGCCACGCAGGTATAGGAAAACCCGGCTTCACCATCCTCACAGAGACAATCGATGACCTTGAGGATGGCATGATTTCTTGATACGTCTTCGGGGGCATCTGGCAGCCTTTTCAGGGCCGCCAGTGTCTCAGCCACCAGCGTGTCATAACTTTCCAGATCCGCCACATCCAGCGTTAACAACACGTCTTCTCTGGCATGATGAAGCACTGCCATAACAGTATTCAGCCTCGCGGCTTTTGATAATGCATTCAGGCGCAAAAGCACATCGCGGAAAGGCACGACGTCACTCGGAGCATCTCTTGTTGCTTCCTCTGTGTAGACTGAGTCCGGGAAGGCTTTGGTCAACAAGCTTTTGATCTGGAAATGCCCGAGGGAGCGAGCTTGTGAGACAGCTGTTTTCCCAAATAGATCGGCGGCGTTTACCAAGGCAGAGATTGCATGTGACCTTGCCCATGGTCTCCATGGCATTTCTGCTTTTGCCAGTCCATGTAAAGCAGCCAGTAACTGGGTAACGATCTTATCGTGGCCAAACCGGGCAGCCATATAAAGCGGGGTTCTGCCGAATCTGTCTGCCGAACTCAGCACCGCCCTGATAGCTCCGGGCTTTTTCTCCTTCGGTAGATCATTCAAGGCATTTAGAAACAAGGCTACAACTTTTTCGTGCCCGCATTCTACAGCCAGGCACAGCAGAGTTTTCCGAGTTTTACCGTCCCGGTCGGTTACATTCAAAACTTGCATGATGGTCTCATACTTTGCGGGTTCCTTCAGTGTTTTCAGGGTGTCCAGTATCCCCTTCAGAAGTTTGGTTTGCCCATCCCGCACAGTGTCTGGGAGCGTGCTTTTCACTTCCTCTTTAACAATCAACAGTTTCAGACACTCTGCATGGCTATATTCGGTAGCGATGCGCAGGGGCGTAATACCATCGTTAGTTTTCTCATTGACCAGAATGCTGGGAGCACTCAGTAATGCCTTGACGCACTCGGCGTGGCCTTCATTGGCAGCGGCGCACAGGGGCGTCCAGCCATCGTTATTCTTTTCATTGACCAGAATGCCGGGAGCACTCAGTAACACCCTGACGCACTCGGCGTGGCCTTCACAGGCAGCGATGCACAGGGGCGTCTTGCCATTTTTATTCTTTTCATTGACCAGAATACCGGGAGCCTTAACTAACTCCTTGACGCACTCTGCGTGCCCATTTTCGGCAGCTAGGTTCAGGGGCGTCCAGCCATCGTTATCCTTTTCATTGACCAGAATACCGGGAGCACTCAGTAACGCCTTGACGCACCTGGCGTCGCCTTCATAGGCTGCGATGGACAGGGGCGTAGTACCATCGTTATTTTTTTCATTGACCAGAATACCGGGAGCACTCAGTAACGCCTTGACGCACTTGGCGTCGCCTTTGCAGGCTGCGAAGGACAGGGGCGTAGAGCCCTTTATCTTTTCATTGACCCGAATGCCGGGAGCCTTAACTAACTCCTTGACGCACTCGGTGTGGCCGTTACAGGCAGCGTCGCACAGGGTCGTCCAGCCATCGTTATCCTTTTCATTGACCAAAATGCCGGTAACCTTAACTAACGCCTTGACGCACTCTGCGTGGCCGTTACTGGCAGCTAGGTTCAGGGGCGTCCGGCCACCATTGTTATTCTTTTCATTGACCAGAATGTCGGGAACCTTAACTAACTCCTTGACGCACTCGGTGTGGCCTTCATTGGCTGCGATCAACAGAGGCGTAAGGCCATCTATCTTTTCATTGACCCGAATGCCGGGAGCCTTAACTAACTCCTTGATGCACTCGGCTTGGCCTTCATAGGCTGCGATCAACAGGGGCGTAAAGCCATCTATCTTTTCATTGACCCGAATGCCGAGAGCCTTAACTAACGCCTTGACGCACTCTGCGTGGTTGTGATGGGCAGCAACGTACAGGGGCGTCTTGCCATCTTTATCCTTTTCATTGACCAGAATGCCGGGATCCTTAACCAACGCCTTAACGCACTCTGCGTGGTTGTGATGGGCAGCAATGTACAGAGGCGTCCAGCCATCCTTACTCTTTTCATTGACCAGAATAGCTGGAACGCTCAGTAACGCCTTGACACACTTGGCGTAGCCATTACGGGCAGCGGCATACAGGGGTGTCCAGTCATCGTTATTCTTTTCATTAACTGAAGTTACGCAGCTAACAGCTCTCTCAGCTGCCCCAACGAAGCTTTCAGCCCTGCCATATAGATTTTGGCTCTGAGCTGAAAGTGATTCAGATTTACTTTCAATGACAATACTTCCAACCTGAAGGCTGAGTAAATTGAAAGAAAGATATGATTACTCTGTGTTCTCACAGTATGCGCCGGTGACTTGGCCATTGACGCATTCGATTTCAGCGTTTTATGGAAGACCTCGACTTTCCACCGTTTCTCGTAGATTGCCTTGAGAGTCTCGGCATCACAGTCAAGATCGCTGCAAACCAGATAGAGAATGCCTGTGCTTCCGTCTTTGTTTTTAAAGACCTGACGGTATAGCAGAACAGGGAAATCGACACCTGCTATCCACCCTTGTACAGGCTTATCTTCTGAAAAATCAACAGTATCTATACGCTGTGAACGGCCTTGTAATTTGTCGTCCAGACTGAGGGATACCTTGCGGTTTGACTTCATCGCCATCAGGAAATGTTTATTACAGTCGTGTCGAATAAACATCATATTGTCGTTTGAGCAAAACCAGCTATCTGCAAGGACATAGCGGAACATAAGCTGGTTATGGCAGCAAATCATCAGCATCTCCCGCATCATTTCATTTTTGGTTTGCTCTGCATATCGTCTTACCTTTTTTGTCTTCAAGTCGGTGTACAGGATGGTTTTCTCGATCAATTTATAGGCGACAGGAATCGACGCATCTCCGGCATGGTAGTGTGCATTGAGCAGATTTATACCTTTCACGGTGCGATTTTTTGTATGATCAAAATGCCAGGTGTTCAGGGCATTCTCTTTGCTGAACTGCTTTTCCTGAATCGTATCGTCAAAGATCAAAACCCCATCACTGCACTCAACCTGTCGCACGACGGGTTTAACGTAAAGCCATAAGTCACGACTGGTAAACTCATTGTTTGAAAGCAATCGGGTGAATTGGTCATGACTGTAGACATTATCCAAAAGCTCTGACACTCCCGTTGCAGTGGTCTTCCCAGACGACGACAACAGGTAGTCAGAATAAAGTTCTATGAGATCATTTTTCATGCCACCAATAATGGCTGATTTTCAGCAAGGTGCGTAACTTGAGTCATTAACCAGAATTCCTGGAGCACTCAGTAACTCCTTGATGCACTCGATGTGGCCGTTAAGAGCAGTGAGGTGCAGGGGCGTCCAGTCATCGTTATTCTTTTCATTAACCAGAATTCCTGGAGCACTTAGTAACTCCTTGATGCACTTGGCGTGACCGAAAAAGGCAGCAGAGCTCAGGGGCATCCAGCCATAGTTATTCTTTTCATTGACCCGAATGTCGCGAGCGTTCAGTAATGCCTTGACGCACTCGGTGTGGCCGTAACGAGCAGCGACGCACAGGGGCGTCCAGCCATCGTTATTTTTTTCATTGACCAGAATGCCAGGAACACTCAGCAACGCTTTAGCACAATCGGCGTGGCCGTAACGGGCAGCGAGGCACAGGGGCGTCCAACCATCGATATACTTCGCATTGACCAGAATGTCGGGAGTGGTCAGTAATAAAAGTTCCAAGTACTCAATATTGCCCCCTTTCGCAGCACGATGCAGGGACGGCGTCAAGCCGTCCATATCAGTGGCATTGATATCCATTTCCTCGATGGAGTTTAGATAGTTCTCGTCCAAAAACGCATCAGGCAATCATAATTAGATTGTACGTGCGTTTTGATATTTCCTGAAATTCCAGAGAGCCGCAAAAACTCTTCCCTTTTTTTCTCTAATCTGGGACGGATATTGGAGAAAAACGCGAAAAGCAGGCAGAAAACATCCTCCCACCATGCTGGAAAGGTACTTTCATGTAGCGTGGAGGTGGCTATCAGGATGGTGCCGGGTGTCTGGCCAGAATCACCAGGTTGTAACAGACCACCGATAACCAGCAATGAGAATCAAAACGCTCAGAACCCTTGCAGTGGCAACGTGATAGCCCAAAACATCTCTTTAGCCACGAAATTCCCGCTTCAATACCTGCCCGGAAGCGAAAGAGCGTTTTATACACATACTGACTTTTAGTCATCTCTTCGACTTCAAGTCCGCGCTTCTTATTAAAAGCTACATCGCTGATTCCCATGGCCTTGGCTTTTTCCAAATTAGCGCGACACGCGTATCCGCCGTCACCGCTTGTCTGGCGAGGTACACGACCATAAATTTCTTTTTGTCTTTCCATCATCGGAATGAATTGGTCCGAATCCGCTGGGTTACCTTCCTCAATAACCAGGTCCAGGATCAATCGACTTTTTCCCTGAACCAGGTTCAGTTTATGGCCATACTGTACTTGCCGCCTGTCTTTTACGATGATATCCGTATGGGGTTCATACAGGCTAACCACTTTTTCCTGGGCTGGCACCTTTTCACCCTTAAAGACCCTGCGCTCTGTCTGGGAGACTATTGCATCCACCAGGGGTAACAGGTGATCCACATCGGCCTGCCACTTGTCGGCATCATCAGCCAGGAGACACTGCCCCTGCTGACGGGCGTTTGCTAGCGTGACAGTAGCTTCGATAAGTACCTTCCGGGATTTAAAAGATCACTGTCGCAAGGAGGTTTGATATCCGATTCGGTGACTGTGCTGTCAATAGCCACAGTGCGCCCTTTTTCAATACCCTGATCTTTAGCGGTCATTAGCTGACAGTTATTAATCCGTTCCCATGTAGATGCAGTAAGAAGGCTGATGAGCCCATGCAAACTGGAGCGACTGGGGCGCTGGTTTGGTTCGAGGCGACAAAAGTCTCGAAAGAGCATGGAGTCCATCAAAACAAACGACAAGTAGTCATAATCACAATTCAAATACTGTTTCAGGAGTGCCGCACGAAGAACGGATTCTGCTGATAGTCCGTTCCGCCCAGTGTTCTGTTTATCACCAGAACTTAAGTCCTCATAAATCCAGTCATTGAACTGTGGATGGGCGTCAAGCCATTGCGAGATACCGGAAAGCTGGGAGCAGATTTCATGAGGTACGTAATGGAGTTCCATACTACACTGCGGGTTGCGTTTTTTGCGCATTTGGAGTCCTCTGTTTTTGGCAATCCCTTATGTTTCTTGCTCTTGGGAAGTTTAGTCGCCAGATAGCAGTAGGGCTCCACTTAATTTTTCAGGATAAAATCTACAGTTTTCAATTGGTTGTGTTTTTGGACGAGAACTAGATATTTCAACCACTCGCTCTGGTCGTTCTTGACGGTCCAGTGCCAAAGGTGTTTGGGCTCGTCAGTGTCTTCCACTAATGCTATTGGATTAACCAAACTAGCGCACTGAAATTCATCACAAGAAAGCGGGGGTGGAACATACATTGTTGCGGGTTCCACAGTAACAACAGGCAATGACGGGTGTGGAGAAACCTCACATGCCTCATTCGATGTACCTGGTTGAGCTGCCGGAAGCTTGCCTAAGCCTGGTTGATCAGAGACCTCTGGCAAGATGCTATCAGGTCTTGGTGTATGTGGCAGTTTTTGCCGAGCATCTCGCAGCAAAACCTCAACTTCGTGATGGTTTCGTTGGCTGGCAAGCTGGAGCGGGGTCTGCCCATTATTGTCAGTGGCACTCAGTAGCCTTTGAACGGCTGCGGATCTTTGGGTTTCCGGCAGTCTATCCACAGCTTTCAGCAACCGTTCCACTACCTTGATATGTCCTCCGGCGGCAGCCAGGTGAAGCGGCGTTCTCCCCAACCTGTCGGCCGCATTGATAACGGCCATGATGGAACCACCGGGCCTTTTTCCCTCAGGCAGCCTGCCCAGAGCAGCCAGCAACTGCTCCACGGCTTGCTCATGCCCTTCCCGGGCAGCGATACAGAGCGGATATACCCAACTCTCGCTTGCCATACCCGATGGTGCTGCCCGGTAAGCCAACGCCGGGTCTTCCTTGAGCAACTCCTGTAACCAGGCAATTTGGTTGTAGCGACAGGCGGCCAGTATCGGGGGGTCATTCAGAGGGTTTGACCGGTCTGTATGATGGCTGTTGTCAGGGGTAGGCAGTGAGCTTCCTGTTTTTTCCTGCTGGTCAGTAGTTGTCAGTTTGGCCTTGTTATCCGGGGGGCGAATGGCGTTTTCGGTACTGTCATGTTGCGATAATTCCAAACCGAAGGTCTGCGCCTCTGTAGCTTGTTGCACATCCCTGGTTAAGATCGATTGGCCAGTACCCGAATCCATCTGTTCAACGGAAGCACTTATGACAGGCGTAGCTACTGGTCTGACGGTGCCTCTCTGATCCGATGACACGGTATAGCTCGCACTAGAAAACCTTGACTGAGAGGCAGTGTAGGGTGATGTGTTCTTGGGCAGCATGACAAACCAACGCTTTCAAGAGGTTTGAGGTTTCGGACAGACACTATCCAGGAATTGCTACACAATTTCGTCGCGCCCCTCGCAAACGGTCTGGTAATGGACTGTGGCTCCGTTTGGGTCAGCGGCATCCACCTCAGAAGTGAAGGTTTCCGGCCTTTCTGTTTCTGCTAGGAGGCTGTCCGGGAATAGCGCCCGTAGCGAGGATGGCAGAAAATTGAGGATAAAAATCCGGTTTTGTGAGGTGAATAGTGGTTCTATTTGCCGAACAAAACCGGATTTTTAGCCCAATTTTCTGCCATCGCAGTAGGGCAGTCTATTCTCGGATAGCCTCCTAGTATCCCCGCCAACTCCCCGGATTGTCCATCACGGGTAGCGTTCAGGAGCATGGTTTTCATTGCATTGCTAGCAATCAACAGGTTTAAGCACTCAGCATGACCGCCACGGGCAGCAGCGTACAGGGGCGTCCCGGCCGTCGTTATCATTCTCATTGACCTCAATGCCACCAGCGTCCCGTAACAACTCGACGGTCTCTGAGTGGCCGTTATAGTCCGCTAAATGGAGAGCCGTCGAGCCATTGTTTGTCTTTTTATTGACCTCAATGCCGTCGACAGCCAGTAGCAACTTGACAGTGTTTGAGTAGCCGTAATAGGCAGCTAAATGGAGAGCCGTTCGGCCATCGTTATCCTTCTCTTTGTTCTCGACGCCAGCGGCCAGTAACAACATGACAGTGTCTGTGCAGCCGCCATAGGCAGCTACATGGAGAGCCGTCGAGCCATTTTTTGTCTTCTCATTGACCTCAATGCCACCAGTGGCCAGTAACGCCTTGATGGTTTCTGTGTTGTCGTTGTGGGCAGCTATATGCAAGGGCGTAATACTTTTTTTACAGGTTTTGACGTTGATATCTGCACCCTTTGCCAGCAGCTTATTGAGGCACTCGGTTCCCACCTCCAGTTCGGCAGCCATATGAAGTGCTGTTCTACCGCACTTAGCAGCGATACGAATATCCGCTCCTGCGCCGAGCAGCCGATCCAGGTGCTCAGATCTGCCCCAAAGGGCAGCTATCATCAACGGTGTGACGCCGTCGTTATCGGCGATATCAATCACTTCCTTTTTGGCGATTAGTTCTTTCAGACACTCGGCGCCATTCTCTTTTTTGATGGTGTAGTGTTCGGGTGCTCTGCCATTGTCGTTAATTTCAGAGAAGTTTCTGCCCGTGTCAGCCCAGAGTTGACGAGCCTCGGCTACGCTGATTTTGGTGGCTACATGCAGGGCGGTTTCGCCGTTATTATTGGTGGTATTCAGATTCGTCCCCTCTCTAATCAGCTGTTTCAGGCATTCAACATGGCCGTTATATGCGGCCAAGTGTAGGGCGGTTTCCCCATTTTTATTGGCAGCATTAACATCCGCTCCAAGCTCAACCAGCCGTTTCAGACACTCCAAATGGCCGTTCTCGGCTGCCAAGTGCAGAGGTGTTGCTCTGTTGGTGCTGGATCGGACACGGGCGTTAATTTTCGCTCCCATTTCAAGCAGCCATTCCAGGCACTCCAAATGGCCGTTTTCGGCTGCCAAGTGCAACGGCATTTTGCCATCAGCTTGAACCAGATGAATTTTGGCTTTCGTATTCAACCTTTTTCTAAGCGTTTTGATAACCTTACAACCCGGTTCAAGCGGCAATTGCAGATCCGCCGTTTTTAATTTCCGATAATTTTTTATATTGCCAATGACTTTATCACAAAGTTCCTGCACACTGCCTTCACCATCGGGTATGGGTGTAAAACCGGATAGAATTTGCAAATGCTCATGGTTGCCATTGCTGGCGGCGATGTGCAGAGGCGTTTCACCAGTGGTTTTCAGTCGCTTATTGACATTCCCACCCGTGGCAATCAGGATCTTCAAGCAGTCAACCTTATCGCTTCGAGTGGCGATGTGCAGAGGCGTTTCACCAGTTTTTTTCAGTCGCTTATTGACACCAGCGATGCCCCAGTCTTCGTAAAGCTTAGGCACGTACCACTTAGGCACCAAACTACAAAAGCTCCCTGCCTTCCCGATTAATGCGATCAAGTCTTTAGGATCTCCTCCCGGGAAAGCGGTCAAAGCGGCAGCTTCCGACTTACGAAGTAATTTCATCAGGTCAGACAGGCAATCGGCCTTTTTGCCGATCAGTGCTTCCACACACTTAACATGACCACCAGAGGTAGCAATGTGCAAAGGCGTGCTACCATTCTCGTCCGTGGCATTGACATTTACACCATGGTCGATCAACCTTTTCAAGCGTTCAGGCTCGTTCTTTTTGGCAGCATCGAACAACATCCGAACCTGAGCAGCTGGCCGGAAGTGACTCTGCGGCGTAATATTATCAGCGGCTCCCCGCGTCGGGGCATCAAGCTCGGTCTGAGCGCCGGAAGAATTTGCGCCAGCAGGCAAGGCTTCGTGTGCTCTCCTGCCCGGTTCCCCCATCCGCCTTATCGGTTCATGACACAAATGACAACGGCGTTCCCCTAAATCACTTGAAACCCAACCGCTACCGCATGGGGAAATACACTCCAGGTGGAAAAAGTGACTGCCCGATCGGCAAATACCCATTGGTCGCCCCGGGTCAAGATCTGAACTATTGCAAATGACGCTGGATGGAGAAACTAAAGCGATATTGCTGCAAAGCATGTCATTCATCTGTCTTTCACCTCTCTGATCGGGATTTTTGCAATCTGATTTCAAAGGACGGATCAAGTGTTCAGGAGCATTAAAACGCCGCCAATTCAACACCAGATCAAGAACCTCAATCACCTTGGCTTGGTTGCCGCCATATATCGAGAGCTGAAGATAGCCGAATATTTCGATACGCACATAACCATTGATCCTGACGCGCGTAATGTCACTATTGGACTGATATGGTTAGCCTTTCACGGCAAACGCAGTTGTAGTACAAGGCGATCTGATTCACCCCACCGTACCCAATGGCCATGTGTACTGGGTTGAGGCCGGAGGCACCTTACCAGTCACCGATGATATGGCAAGACTTTTCCGGGCACTTTGCGCCTCTTCCCGCGTCTGGAAGTCCTCATGATGAATGAGTTCTGTCTTCAGAGTATGGAAGAAGCTTTCGGCCACTGCATTATCCCAGCAATTCCCTTTACGGCTCATGCTACATATAAGACCATTGTCCCTGAGCAACTATTGATAACGATCCGAGACATATTGGCTCCCCCGGTCGCTATGAACCAGCAGGCCTGCCAGCGGTCTACCCGTCATTCAGCACTCAATCTGAGAATTTCCCTGCACCGGCTAAAATGTAAAAAATTTTCAGAATGAACATGTCCAATGCATCCTCATCAGTTCCACATTCAACGTATCGATCATATGGGTTTGGTTGCCGGTATGTGCAAAGAACTCGGTATCTCTAATCATCTGGATTCCCTGGTTCCTAACCAATCTGAACACCGGAATATGCTGATGATGACGGAAAATCAGGCCGGTATTCCCGTTTTTATGAAAGCGTCCAGTGGCAACGTAAACGACAATGAAAACTTTAAAAAAGTCATCAGCAGCCATTTGAAATCCTACCGGGAAGCTCTGAATAATCGCTACCTGATTGGTGATGCAGCACTTTATACAACATATTGTCAAGCGGAACCTGTCATTACTGAGAAACCCTGCTATACCAAGGTAGGTCGTTCGGAGAAAGGCTCTAAACCGGACAGTATTGAATATTATGTGAGCGGATATCCTTGGGTATCCGTTGGCTGTCGCAAAGATGTAGAGTGTTCTCTGGGTTGCTTTGTGCTGGCGACGAATGATCTGGACGACAGTCGGCTGAGTACAGCAGAAGTGCTAAGTACTTACAAATCACAACAGTCAGTAGAGCGTGGCTTTCGGTTTTTGAAGAGACCGGAGTTTCTGGTTTCTTTGCTGTTTTGTAACTATTCAGCACTGAGCAAAGGCATATTACAGTAATTCCGAACAGCTCTATGAAGTGATTGATATATGTCCATTCCCTGTTTTCTGGCAGACGACAAATAGCTGCGAATCCGTGCAAACATAGAACCACCGTCTGCACTCCTGAAGCAGCCTGAGATTTTCTGCTTTAACTTGGCCATTCGAACATCCCGCTCACTGCCATTGTTATCGAAGGGAATGGTAAAATCTGACATGAAGCGCAGTGTCTCAGCCTTGAACTCAGTGAGTCGTTTGAAGAGATTGTAAGCTTTAGTATTCTTGACTTTCTTGCGCTTAAGCTCCTCTCGTTGCTTCTCCATATAGACGACTTCTTTCATTAGAGCCCGCTGAAGCAACCGGTCATAAATCTTCTCGATTCGTTCACAGACAACACTTGGCATCTGTAGCATACCTATGGTCTTAAAGCCCTTGCAGTAATGCCAGGAAAGCCTCAGTAGCTTCATCAATCGCAACGCCAGTTGATTGCTGTCCCTATCAACAACACCCAAAAGCTCCCTCAGGTGATGGGCATTGCAAAGTACGTGAGTTGCCGCATATGCAAAATAGGATTTCCAATGATCATGAACCAGAACGCCTGCAAATGTTAGCAGTATGCCCATCGTGTCCATGGCCTCACGACCTCGCTTTTCAGACAAGTAGTAGAGCGTCCATTGTTCATCCCGCATAACGTGTAGCCAGTGCAAAGAGCCCTCGGCCCGCATACCCGTTTCATCGGCTCCGGCAACAGACGATTCCCGCAAGGCGTCACGAATAACCTCTTCAGTAGAAGCCAGATTTTCATAGGTTCTGGCCACAAAATTGGCGACAGTGCCTGCACTTACACTCATTTTATAGAGAGTATTAAAATACTCTGACACGCGCTTAAAAGGCAGGAAATGGTATTGGTTAAGATAGACGGCCATAGCCTGTGTGGCTGAGCCATATTGTGCGGCAGCGGTAACACCTTCCGGGAATTCAGCCTGATTCCGACAACCACAAGTGCAGATTTTTACTTCAGCTCTATGGGCCGTTACTTCAAATTCACCCGGTCTCCCTGGTTCAAACACCTGTCGTTCAATATATTTGACCGGCTCACTATCAAGAAGAGACGCCTGACATTTATTGCATTCTTTAACCGGAAGGTACTCAATATAGTCAGGGATATCGACCTGTTTAAGACAAGTGCCCTGATGCCCTTTCTTTCCACCGGCTTTATTACCAGAAGACTGTCTCAGACTTTTAGGATTGGGTTTTTCATCCGATGGATCGGTACCTTTATCTGCGGAAAGGTCGTCAGAATGATCTGGAGAATTACTGTTTTTACAAGGTTTTTGATAACCATCAGACGATGGCGGCTTGCTGCTGTTTTGACTGTTCTTGCCAACCTTTTCTTCCAATTCTCGACATCGCTCTTCCAGACAGGCAACTCTCATCCGCAGCTCTGCATTCTCTTTCAAGAGAATCTCAGCCGACATAGTTGCGGGTAGTTCTGGAATCATGCTGGCGAATATTGTGGAAAAATGGTGCTTAAGAGGATGGTATAAAAATCAGAAAATTCCAGATTTATGTGGGGGTGCTGAACAGTTACGCTGTTTTTAAAGAAACCGGAACGAATAGAAGCCTTGCTGATGGTGATGACGCTGTGTCTGTTAGTGTATGCCGCGATTCAGCATCAAATTAGGTAGGCATGAGCTAAAACGACAGAGTCGGTTTTTCCCGGACATGAAGCGGAAACCCTGCCAAAACCCGACAGCGCGTTGGGTGTTTTTCTGCTTTCAGGGTATCAACGTGCTATTGGTCGATGGACATGAAAAGCATGTGGTTGGATTACAAGAAAGGCAGTTGACTATTATTTCAATTCTTGGGCGATCGTATCAGGAAATTTATTCCTGATACGGGTGCTGAATGACGGATTGATTGATTATGGGGCGCAATACTGGCAGGCATCACGGGAGCCTATAGCAATTTTTGACGACAACTCCTGGTAAGCGTGAATTCAGGGTAGTCTATAAGAGTGCACCCCGGGAGCTTGTCGGACTTAAGACGGCAGGCTACTGTACGGTTTCTTCCTTCATTTTGTCATGAAGTTTCTGGTAATAAGGCATCGCCTCTTTCATACCTTTCTCGCTGGTGTAGAGCGGTTCGTAGCCCAGGTCACGGTGCGCCTTATCAATACTGAAAAAATTATCGATTCCGATTCTTTCCAGAGCCAGTGTGGACTGTGGAGGTTCACCAATCTTAAACCACTGGTGCAGTTTCTCCCAGGTTGAGATCACCGTTTTTATCAGTTGATAGGGGACTCTTTTTTTCGGATAAGGGTGTCCCAGTTGTTCCACCAGAGGCCGTGAAAACTCCATCATATTGACGGGCTCACCATCATTGATGAAATAGGCCTGACCAGAGGCATTGCCATTTTTACTCAGCTGGGCAGCGGCAAGCAGTTTTCCATGAATCAGGTTGTGAACGTAAGCGTTATCGAGTCTTGCTTTTCCGTCACCGACCAGAGCCTTAAAGGAACCGTTGATCAGCTCTTTAATCAATAGTTTAAACATGGTCTGGTCGCCGGGGCCCCAGATTCCACTGGGGCGTATTGCGCAGGTATGCAGTCCGTTTTGGCCATTGGCTGCCAGCACCCGTTGTTCTGCTTTGGCTTTGGTTTCTGTATACAAATCCCTGAATTCGTCTACATATGGCAGGTCTTCATCGCCATTGGTAATGGGCTGGCCATTAATAACCACACTGTTGGAGCTGGTATAAACCAGTCGTTTAACTCCCTGAGTGAAGCAAGACTCAATAATATTCTGTGTGCCACCAAGATTGATGTCATAGGAGAGCTTTTTCACTTGCTGACTGACAACCTTGGTTGAACGAATGTCAATAACAGCAGCAGTATGAAAAACCGTATCAATTCCCTGACATATTTTGGTGACCCATGTTGTGTCACAGATATCTCCCTGTACCTTCTCCAGGTCAGGGTGCTCAAGGTCACACACTGCCAGGTCGAAGACCCTTACCCGATGCCCCCGGTTGAGAAGTTCCCTGGCAAGATTCTTACCCAGAAAGCCGGCATCGCCAGTGACCAGGACTTTACCAAGCGCCACAGCTTCAGGAAGTTTTTTTTCGATTGTCATAAGAGCAGTACACGGCTGTCATTATTATTGTTTAAGATGAAAATGAAGGGACCCCAATCGGTTAGTTGTTTGGGGAGAGTTCATTTCCAACTGATGGTTTTCGGGTCATTTTTGTCAATCCCGGCACGAGTCACATACCACATATGGATTACAGAGTTGACGAAAATCTGATTTGCTGTGGACGCATTTGCTGAAAACCAAACGGTTGCTGTGCAGCCAGGGCGCTTTATCGAACCGGAGTCGTTGGCCAAATGGAATACGTCCTGATATTGCTCAGGGCGTTTCTGTTCAGAGCTTCTGTTTTGTTACCTCAACCAACGCTGGAAAATGCTTTTCTTAAGAGCCACTGTCCATGGAGTGTCACTGCCTACTCTGGGTAAAGTCTGCCAAGCGGCTGATCTTTTTTTCCACCGGACTGTGTGTCTCTGATTTTTCTGCACACTGCCAGCAATGTGGCCAATTGCACTTCTTCAGCAGCCTCTCCGACTTGAGAACCATAAAGGCTGGCTGACAGTTGATTGCAGATTGAGTTCAGTTCCTCCGAGCCAAGTTGATTGAGGCAGTCTGTCAACGATGTCAATTTTGCATTGTCGATGTTGTTGGTGTTGTTTGTATTGTTTATATTGTTGCCGAGATATAGACGGCACCAGTTTTTCAATTCACCCAGCGCCAGGCGAACGTCTTGCTTCAGGCAGGCTGCTTCCAGTTGCCTGAATGCCTCTGCTTCAGAGGACGGTTCCCCGAGTTGATGGTGACCACCCGTTTTACTGACTCGTTGTTCAGTATTGGTTGTGGAATTTGATTTGAATCGCCAGAGTCCCAAAGTCGCTAGCCACAACAGAGCAAAAAATGCGGTTAAATACGGCCAGATTCTGGTAGATGTCGGTGGTGTTGTATCGGTGGCTGGTTCCGGACACTCTGCCGGCTTGTCTGTCGGTAATGTGGTCGGTGAGGCAACAACCGGTGGTGTTAAAGCATTAGCGTTTGGGTCTGCAATAACATCGATCTCTGTGGCAGGCAGTCTGGATGTTTTAATCTCACCACTTTCGGTATCAAACCAGGTGTATTCGATAGCAGGCAGCATGATTTTTCCGGGTCGTGTCGGGATCATGGCTATTGAGTCTGTGCGCTGCCCCCGGATGCCATTTGCCGTCTCACGATCTTCGGTACCGGATTTATCCGGGTAGCTGTTCACTCCCTTTGGCTGAGCCATCAGAATCGGTGGAAGTTGTGCGGCACTGAGACCGTCAGCATCGACGGTAATGGTTCGGGTAATGGCATCACCCACGGTTACGCGGTCCAGGGGCTGACTCCATTGCTCCTGAATCGATAGATTTCTCGCTGGTAACCAGGTGTCACCGGCAGGGTAACTTTCAGGCCTGGGCTTTACCTCGATTTGAATCTCCCTGGAGCGGGCCAGCACCGGTTTGCCGCCACTGGAAAAGATGCTGCCAAATGGGTCCCGGGGTTCTGCCGCCACACCGGTAAACGTCAGCGATGGTATGATCATTGCACCCACAGATTGGGGATGAATCGAGTACTTCAACTCAAAACCCCGGTAGCGAATACCATCAATGATGGTATCCAGTTTCCGGGTTTCCCCCAGCTGCTGAATCAGCGCATCGCTGATATCCATGGCACTCAGCCGGTTATCATCATACAGCTGGACGTTGAAGAGAATTTTCAGGGTGAAAATCAGCTCCTGCTGGACATAGATGCTGTCACTGCTGACATCGGCTTTCATCAGGATAGGGCCGGTATCACCTGTTGAGTCATCTGGTCTGTTATCACTGACGGTGACGGTTACCGGTTCGGATTGCAGGCCGCCCAATTGGATCGGTGGAATAACCAGTGTTCCCTGTTGTTTGGGAGCCAGGGTAACGATCCAGTCGCGGGTAAACTCCCTTTTGCCATTAATGATACTGGTCTGGCTCTGCTGTCGGGTCCCCAGTATGTCAAAGCTCCACTCCAGAGGTTTGAGATCTGGAGCATTACCGGAACTTTCATCCGTACGCAGTGTCAGCTCAAGAGTTTCATGGCTGGCCAATGAGGTTCTGTTAACGCTGGCGGTAAATGCGGCATGGGCCGTCATGGAAACCGCAAGACTGATCAATGTGGTCAATAGCAGGTGAAATGACTTACGGTTTACCATGATGCCTCCTCCTTTCTGTTTTGCTGTTGCGAAGAGCGTTGCTGCTGTAGGAACTTCCTGCGTAATAAACCACCCGGGTCATCTGGAATGGTTCTCAACCAGCTTTCAATCGCCTGCTGTTCGGGAGAAAGTGGCTGTTTATCCATTTCTTTATGCACTTCTTTATGCTCTTCTTTATGCAACGCGCTGGCTATTGTTTCCGAAGCCTCATCATCAGCATTATGTTTTTCTGTCTGAGCGGACTGTTGCGATGGGCTTGCGCTGGGTTCTTTTTCAGACGGTTCTGGTTGGGCCTGTTTCTGGCCTTGTTGCTGGCTCTGATCAACTGATGAGTTGTCCCGGGAGGGAGGGAGAGACGAGGGCTCCTGTTCTCTGGTGTTTTCACCGGCTTTCTCATTGTCTGAAGAAGCTTCATCACGGTTGTTGCTGGACTGGCTATTATCGCCCCGGGACGCTTGCTGGGTATCTTTACCTTGGTCGCTTTGTTCCTGGCTGTTATCTTGCTCCCTGTTGTTTCCCTGATTTTGCTGTGACTGCTGCTTTAACAGCTGGTCAACCAGATTACGATTGAATCTGGCATCGTCCATGTCCGGCTGCTGTGATAATGCCTGATCATAAGCGTCAATGGCTTCCTGAAGTTTGCTTGCTTTCGCCAGTGCATTCCCCCGGTTGTAATCTGTTATCGGATCTGCAGATGGACCATTCGGAATGTCCAGTGTTGATGCAGACTCATCAAACTGCTGGTTCTGGAACAATGCCTCCGCTTTCCAGGCCGGATCAGCGAAAAGGCTGGCTGCCAGCTCCGGATTACCTTCTTGAAGTGCCTTCTGTCCCTGCTGATCCCGTGTCTGCCACAGATCATCCCAGCTCAATGCCATGGCATCCTGAGTGACCGGCAGCAGGGCGATCATAATGAGCACTAACCAACCCCGGCGAAAGCCCAGCAGGGCGGCCGGTAATAGCAGCCATATCAGCCAGTAACCGGCATCGTGCCACTGATCAAACTCACGATCAGTGGTTATCTGTTCACTGAAGAGTTGATTTAGGTTGCCGGTTGGCAGAAGGGCTTGCAGGTCTGTATCGGCAATGGTCATGGTTTGGTATCGACCATCATTGGCCCGGGCCAGTGACTGCAGGCGAGGCTGTTCCAGCTGAGGTACGACAATGGCTCCCTGTTGATTTTTCAGATAACCACCATCAGGCAATGGAATCGGTGCTCCCTGTTCTGTTCCGACACCGAGAATGGATAGACGGATACCACTGTTCTGCAGCAAGCTTGAAATCTGCGCCACCTGTGCTTCGGTCATTGAGCCGGTAACCAGTAAAATATCACCTGATTCACTGCTGCCCTGAGTCAGGAGTTGTTTTGCCAGACGTACGGCTTCGACGGGGTTATTTCCCTGAACGGGCATGATCTCCGGGTCAAGTGCCTTGGTCAGGTTGTTCAAGGTGCGACTATCGTCTGTCAGAGGGGCAACGGTGTGGGCTGAACCGGCATAGGCAACAAGAGCGGAGAGCCCTTCACTGCGCTGGTCGAACAGGTCCTGAAGCTTGAATCGCATCCGGGTCAGGCGGTTGGGGGACAGGTCAGCCGCATACATGTGGTAGGAGAGATCAACGGCGACCACCCATGGCTGTTGTTGTTTACTGATGGGTACCGGCTGCTTCTGCCAGGCCGGGCCGGCAAGGGCGCAAGAGGTTATCACCCAGCCAGTGAGTAAAAGCATCAGCGGCCAGCGAGCCTGTCTCTGTTGCTCTCCTTCCAGTAACCAGGGAAGGAGCGCGGGGGCAATGACTCTGGACCAGCTGCCGTGATCCTGGCGTTGTCGCCAGAGCAGGCATACCAGGGTGATGCAGGGCAGGAGCATTAGCAGCCAGAGGGGTCTGAGAAAATGGAATTGCTGCAGGAACAAAGAGAAAAATTCAGTCATGGCGATTCCTCCCTTTGTCAGTTTTCCATGCACACAGAGTACCAGGTAAATAGATATTCATGATGGCCGGGATCAGGCTTAACAGCAGCGCCAGCCCCAATGGCCAGAAAAACAGGTTCCTGCTGGGGCGAAACAGTTCGTTTTCCTGGGCAACCGGCTCAAGCTGATCCAGCAGGGTGTAAATGTTATTCAGTTCTTCAATATTACGGGCCCGGAAATACTGACCGCCTGTCAGTCCTGCCATTTCCTGTAAAGTGTGCTCGTCCAGGTCGGCCGATGGATTAACCCGGCGTGAGCCAAAGAAACTGCGTTCGACCATCTCTTCAGCCCCCAGGCCAATGGCGTAGATTTTGATGCCTTCTTCTTTGGCGATCTGTGCGGCTTGTAATGGCGAAATTTCGCCAGCGGTGTTAGCGCCATCAGTCAGCAATATAAGTACACGGCTATCTTCAGGGCGTTTACGAAGATGTTTGACGGCAAGACCCAGGGCATCACCGATGGCGGTCTGGTTACCCGCCATACCAATCCCTGACTCGTTCATCAGTGTTCTGACTGTTTCACGGTCAAAGGTCAGCGGTGTTTGCAGATAGGCCCGGGTACCAAACAGGATAAGTCCAAGCCGGTCCCCTCGACGTCGCTCGATAAAATCATTCATCACCGCTTTGGTGGCGCTTAGCCGATCAACCTGACGGCCATTGAGCACCATATCATTGATCTCCATACTGCCTGACAGGTCAACGGCCATCATCAGATCCCGACCACTGTCCTGTACCTCAACGGGGTCTCCCAGCCAGACCGGTTTGCTGGCAGCGAAAAGCAGCAGAATCCAGATCAGGCCGGGCAGCAGGATTCGTTTGCCAGCAGGCGCCTTCGGTTCTGCGTTTTGCTCACCCATCATGGACGACAGTTTTCCGTAAAAAGGCGTATACAGCGCGGCATCATTACCGCTACTGGCGGGTTTGATAAATCGATAAACCAGCAGGGGTAAGGGCAGGGCAATCAGTATCCAGGGCCATTCAAGCTCAAGCATGGTGTTTCTTTATCCATCGCCGGGTGAGTTCGTACACGTTCTCTGGCATCTTGTCGGGAGAACCATCGGGGGGCATTAGCGGTATCTCCGGATGATAACGGTCGTTATTGAATGCACTGTGGTGAAGGAATTCGGGGATGTCCCCGGTATTCGCCAGAAACTGGCTCCAGGCGTCCCCGGTCAGCCCGGCAACCTGGGCCCTGGGAAACGCATGCAGGGCTACCCGCTTTAACAGTTCATTGGACTCATTGGCCAGTCTGTGCAGTGACTGATGAACCTGGTAGTCAGCCAGAATTTGTCTGGCCTGATGCAGCGCCTCTGAGCGGTAACGGTTTTTCTGCCATCGACGCCGGATAGAGACAGTAACCAGAACCAGCAGAGCAATAACGATAACCGCCACAAGCCACCAGCCCATGGCCGGTGGCCACAATCCAACAGGGTCCGGAAGATGGTTTGGGCGGAGCTGGTCCAGAGGGTTTTGCTGGTCCATGATTAAGTCCCCTTCGCAGCCGTAAGCTCTACACAGGTTTCAACCACCAATACTTTCAGGTGCTGATGTATTTTCACTGAGGCAGCTCCCTGTTGTTGGTATTGTTGTTGGTATTGCTGTTGGTATTGTTGTTGGTATTGTTGTTGGTATTGCTGTTGGTCCTGACACCATACAATCCCAGTAATTGCTGTGCGGAGGGTGAAGCACAATTAATCTCCAGCAGCGGGATACGATATCGTGAAAGCATCTGCTTCAGCTGTTCCTGATGCCGGAGGAAGTGCTGATGGAACTGCTGGCGAAGCTGAGGGTGGCCGGTGTTCACCCACAGAGTGTGCATACCATCGGTTATCCGGTATTGATCCGGATTGGGCAGATGCTGCTCCAGCGGGTCATTCACCTTGATGGCCATCAGTTCATTGTGGCGGGCAAGTTGAGCCAGGTGTTGCCCGGACTCTTCGTTCACATGATTAAAATCGCTGATCAGGAATATCTGGGTGCCGGGATGAGCCACTCGCCGGGTGTGCCGGAGGGTTCTGGCCAGACCATTTTCCGCATCCATACCGGATATGGAGGCCAGGCGGAGCTTCCGGTTCATCTGCTCAGTCTGGTTCAGCCAGTGCATGAGTGTTTTTCTGGAGCGTTTTGGCCGTGTTTCCAGTAACTCATGTTCATTGAAAATAACACCGCCGATCCGGTCACCATGGCTAAGGGTCGCCCAGGCAATCAGCGCAGCGATTTCTGCCGCAGTGACGGATTTGAAGTTCAATTGACTGCCAAAGAACATGGCGTGGCTCTGGTCGAGCAAAATCATTACCGGCCGCTCCCGCTCCTCCTGAAACACTTTGGTGTGCGGCTTCATTCTCCGGGCAGTGACCCGCCAGTCGATGGAGCGGATATCATCACCGAACTGATAAGCCCTGACTTCTTCAAAGTCGATGCCACGGCCCTTGAAGGGGGAACGGGCGTTACCCAGCATCTGCCGCAGGCTCCGTCCTCGGCGAAACAGGGGCAGGTCCTTTGCCTGCAAGCGCAGATTGACCAGACTCTGTAATGTACAGTAGGCTCCACTCATGGATCTTCTCTAATTGCGCTTCTTACTAATAGCTGTTCTAACCAATAGCTCTTCCTGCCATACAGTTCCGAATTCGCTCAGGCGACGGGAACCATTTGTAACAACTGGTTGATGACCTGGTCTGCGTCCTTACCTTCGGCTTCTGCCTCAAAGGTCAGCAGCAGGCGGTGGCGCAGCACGTCTTGAGCGATGGCCTGGACATCATCAGGGCTGACATAATCACGGCCATGGAGCCAGGCATAGGCACGGGCGCAGCGATCAAGGGCAATGGTACCCCTGGGGCTTGCCCCATAATCAAGCCATCCTGAGAGCTGATTACTGTAAAGTTCAGGGTGGCGACTGGCATTAATCAGCTGAACAATGTATTCCTCAACAGGCGGTTCCATGTGCACAGCCAGAACTTCGTGGCGGGCCTGCAGAATGTCTTCCTGCCCAAGCAGGGACTGTGGGCGTTCAACCGCTGTCTGCATGGCTTCTCCCCTGGCCAGTTTCAAAATCGCCCGCTCTGCTGCAACATCGGGATAGCCGACCCGGACGTGCATGATAAAGCGATCCAGCTGGGCTTCCGGCAATGGGTAAGTGCCTTCCTGTTCAATGGGGTTCTGGGTGGCCATGACCATAAAGACATCAGGCAGTGGATAGGTTTTCTGGCCAACACTGACCTGACGCTCGGCCATGGCTTCCAGGAGCGAAGACTGAACTTTGGCCGGTGCGCGGTTGATCTCGTCAGCAAGAATCAGGTTGTGAAATATCGGGCCGGGCTGAAACCGGAAACTGCCATCTTCCGGTAGATAGATGTCGGTACCGGTGACATCGGCAGGCAGCAGGTCAGGGGTAAACTGGATGCGGTGAAAATCGGCATCCAGACCATCCGACAGTGCTTTAACTGCTCTTGTCTTGGCCAGGCCGGGCGCACCTTCAACCAGCAGGTGCCCGTCAGCCAGAAGAGTGATCAACAGGCGGTTAACCAGATGTTCCTGACCAATAATGGTGTTGCAGAGGTAGTTTTTGAGCTGACTGAATTGGGTAAAACAGTGGCTTGATGACATTTTTTCAACCTGGGATTGTCTGCGTCGATCAAGGGAGTGCGTAAGTCACCGGAAAGAGTCGACCCTGCATGAGCTAACGACTTCTGCATGAGCTAACGACTTCTGCATGAGCTAACGACTTCTGCATGAGCTAACGACTTAAAGTACTTAACCCAAAGTACTTAACCCAAAAGGGTTGGCAGCACCCTGATGTTTAGCTGTAAGTGACGGGCACACCCCACTTTACGTTTCGGAGATTCTACAGGCCATTTCACTGATTGATAACCCCCGCTTCCGAGTCTTGGCAAATGCTTTACGGTTATAGGCGCTATTTTTGACAGCACCGTTCAATATAGATTCGCCGGAGCCGATGGTCTAGTACATGGATTTCAAAACAGATAACTATTCACAGTGGAGATGCCAGGGATGGGGGCGTTAAACAGTCAGGAACGTGAAGAAACGCTGGATAAACTGATTAGCGATTTGGCTACCCATCTTCCGGAAGATCAGCTGGATAGCTTTCATGAGTTTGTCTATCGATACTACTCACTGGATACCCATCAGGATCTGGTTTCAGGTAACTGGCAGGAACTGCTGGGAGCTACCCACTCATTCTGGAAGTTTATTCAATACCATAATCCGGAGCAGCCGCGCATTGAGGTCATCAATCCGGAATATAACATGCATGGCTGGCATTCAACCCACACCGTCATACGCATTCTCCACCGGGACATGCCGTTTGTCGTAGACTCCATCCGGATGAAACTGAACGAGTATGGTTCAACCATTCATTTGTTGCGCAATGGGGTGCTGTACTCCCGACGTGCCGAAGATATGACCCTGCAGTTCGGGGATGAACCCGGGAAGGGGGAGTTTATTAGCCAGGAGGCCTTTGTTTATCTTGAAATTGACCGTTGTGAGGACCAGGGCGAACTGGACCAGCTGAAAATCCAGTTGAACGCGGTTCTGAGGGATGTCAGTCGTGTTGTGGATGACTTTGATGAAATGACCGGGCGGGTGAAACGGCTGGCGGCAATAACAGGGCAGCTGGGGGAAGGACAGTCAGGGGCTTTGCCGGGAGGTTTGCTGAAAAAGGACGATGAAGTTCAGGATTTTCTGGAATGGCTGCTGGATGACAATTTCACGTTCCTGGGTTATGAAGAACTGATTGTCACCGAGTATGAAGGCAGCCGTCGGCTGAGAAGACCGTCGGAGTCATTGTTTGGACTATTGAAGCCAGTCAGGGAGGGTCAGCCCGGTCAGCTGTCACTGGAACCCTTTATTGAACATGACCTGTTTGAGCTGACCGAGCGGCTCTCTTTCTCCAAAGCCTCTGTCCGCTCCAGTGTTCACCGGCCAGCCTACCCTGATTTTATCACCGTACGACGCTTTGATGACCAGGGGGAGATTGTTGGTGAGGCGCGCATTGTTGGTCTCTACACCTCTCCGGTGTATCGCAAGACGCCCTATGCCATTCCATATATCCGTAACAAGGTGTCGGCGATCATTCAACGCTCTGGCCTGGACCCCAAAAGCCATCATGGCAAAGATCTGGTACAGATACTGGAGATTTTCCCGAGGGATGAACTCTTTCAGACCCGTCAGGACGAGCTTTTTCAGACCGCGATGTCAATTCTGCGCATGCAGGAACGTAAACAGATCAAAGTCTTTATCCGCCAGGACCCATACGGGCCTTTCTGTTCGGCTCTGGTCTATGTGCCAAGGGATATCTACAGTACCCGCTTCCGCCAGCGGGTGGAAAACATTCTCTGTCATCGTCTGGAGGCAGAAGACAGCGAGTTTACCACGTATTTTTCTGAATCAATCCTGGCCAGAGTTCATTTTGTGTTCAAGTTGAAAGGTCGGATTGATTACCATCTGGACGTGATTACCCGGGAGATTGTTCTCGCTGGATCGTCATGGAAGGATGAACTCAGGGAAGAGGTTCTGGAAACGTTTGGAGAGGTGCGGGGGAATAAACTGCTGGCAAGGTTCTCCGATGGTTTCAGTGCTGCTTATCAGGAAGCGTTCAAACCTCAGTCTGCGGTCACGGATATTCGCCATTTTGCCGAAATGGACAATGACCGACCACTGTCCATGGGATTTTACCGGTCACTGGAGGATGCTGCCGGGCTGGTTCATCTGAAACTCTACCATTTTATCGAGCCTTTGCCGTTAGCGGACCAGATTCCAATTATTGAAAACCTGGGCCTGCGTGTGCTCGGTGAGTACCCCTATCTGATTCACACCACTTCCGGTGAGACCATCTGGATTCATGACTTTCAATTAAGCTTCGATTCACGAATTAACATCGATCTGCAGAAAGTGGGGCCGACCTTCCGGGAAGCGTTTGGAAAAATCTGGTTTGGCGAGGCGGAAAATGACCGGTTTAACCGACTGGTATTATCCGCCGGCCTGAGTTGGCGGCAGGTGGCCATGCTGCGGGCCTATGCACGTTATATGAAGCAGATTCGTGTCGGTTTCAGTCAGACTTACATTGCTGAAACCTTGTGCAATAACATTGAAATTGCCCGGCTATTGGTGGCGTTGTTTGAGGTTCGCTTCAATCCCTTGCTGGAGCTATCCATAACACAGCGTCTGGCCCGTCAGCAGCACATTCAGCAGCAAATTCTCCATGGGCTTGATCAGGTGGAAGTGTTGAGTGAAGACAAGCTCATCCGGTGTTACCAGGATGTGATCAAGGCAACACAGCGAACCAACTTTTATCAGCAGAATGACGAAGGGAGTACCAAGTCGTATATCTCACTGAAAATGGCGGCGAGGGAGATACCCGACATTCCCAGGCCGGTGCCACTGTATGAAATCTTTGTCTACTCGCCCATTGTTGAAGGTGTCCACCTCAGAGGTGGCAAGGTAGCACGTGGCGGTTTGCGCTGGTCTGACCGGGTTGAAGATTTCAGAACGGAGATTCTTGGGTTGGTCAAGGCCCAGCAGGTTAAAAATGCCCTTATTGTTCCGGTAGGTGCCAAAGGTGGTTTTGTCCCCAAGCAGTTACCGGTTAATGGTACCCGGGAAGCGATAATGGCAGAGGGGGTACGTTGTTATAAAACCTTTATCAGGGGGCTGCTGGATATTACGGATAATCTGGTGGATGGGAACGTGGTTCATCCGGATGGCGTGGTGATGTATGACGACAGCGACAGTTATCTGGTGGTGGCCGCTGATAAAGGAACGGCAACGTTTTCCGACATCGCTAACGGGATTGCCAGGGATTATAACTTCTGGCTGGGGGATGCCTTTGCCTCTGGCGGCAGTGTCGGCTACGACCACAAGAAGATGGGGATTACCGCCAGAGGTGCCTGGGTTTCGGTTCAGAGACACTTCCGGGAAAAAGGTATTCATGTCCAGCAGGATGTGATCTCTGCCATCGGTATTGGCGATATGGCAGGTGATGTTTTTGGCAATGGTATGCTGTGTTCCGAAACCATTGCTTTAGTGGGGGCGTTTAATCACCTGCATATTTTTGTCGATCCCAACCCCGATGTTTATCAGAGTTTTGCCGAACGGCGTCGCCTGTTTGAATTGCCCCGTTCCAACTGGACAGACTACAACACCAGCCTGATTTCTGAAGGTGGCGGGGTTTTTTTACGTCAGGCAAAGTCAATTGCCATCAGTCCTGAAATGAAGCAGCGTTTTGGCATTACCGCCAATCACCTGCCACCCAATGAGTTGATTCGCTGTATGCTGCGGGCCCCGGTTGACCTGTTATGGAATGGCGGTATCGGTACCTACATCAAGTCAATGAACGAAACCCATAGTGACGTGGGGGATAAGGCCAATGACCCATTGAGAATTAATGGTTGTGAAGTGCAGGCCAGTGTGGTCGGAGAAGGGGGGAATCTTGGGCTGAGTCAGCTTGGCCGGATGGAATATGCACTTAAGGGCGGTGGGTTGAATACCGACTTTATCGATAATTCCGGGGGGGTTGACTGTTCTGATCACGAGGTCAATATCAAGATTCTTTTGAATGATATGGTCGCCAATGGTGACATGACCATTAAACAGCGAAATCAGCTGCTGGAAAGCATGACCGATGAAGTAGCAGCCCTGGTATTGACCAATAACTATCGTCAGACACAGGCTATTTCAGTGGTTGAATCGGATGTTGCCACAAGAATGGGCGAGTATCGTCGTTTCATGGAACACCTTGATGAGCAGGGTAAGCTGGATAGAACCATCGAGTTCCTGCCAGATAATGAAACGATGGCAGAACGCGCCGCTAGTGGCCAGGGGTTAACCCGGCCTGAATTGTCGCTGCTAGTGTCATACAGTAAGGCAGACCTGAAAGAAGCATTGCTGAATTCGACGGTGATTGATGATCCATACCTTACCCGGGAGCTGTACAGTGCTTTTCCACAGATTCTGGTAGACAGGTTCCCGGAAGAGATCAGACGACATCGTCTGCGCAAAGAGATCATCTCCACCCAGATCGCCAACCATTTGATTGATATGATGGGGATCACCTTTGTTTATCGACTGCAGCTGACAACGGGGGCTTCATCTGCCGAGATCGCCCGTGCCTTCAGTGCCAGTCGTGATATTTTTGATGTATCCCGTTACTGGATGATGATTGAGCAACTGGATCATAAAGTGCCCAGCTCACTGCAATACAAGATGATGGGTGCATTGATCAAACTGGTGCGGCGAACAACCCGTTGGTTTATCCGCCTGAAGCGTCAGGACCTGATACCCGCCGAATGTGTTGAACATTATGGACCCAGGGTTGAGAAATTCCTGTCTTGTTTTACGGAAACGCTCGGTGAAGAAGAAAAAGCCCGGTTAGACAAGACCATTGACAGTATGGTCGCGCAAGGTGTTCCACCGGATCTGGCTCTGGTGGTTGCCGGACAGCGTTATCTGTTAAGTGCGCTGCCGGTAATCAGGGCAGCCGATGAAACCGGGGTTCCCCTGGAGGTAGCCGTCAGAACTTTCTTTGCCATTGGCTCTCGCCTGGAACTGAACTGGTATGGTCATGCCCTGTCGCAACTGGAGGTGACTAACCACTGGCAATCTCTGGCACGGGACAGCGCCAGGGATGAGCTGAACTGGCAGCAGCGTAACTTGTCTAAAGGCCTGATTAATATGGCCCAGGATGGCGTCCCCATTGAGCAAACCATCGATAAATGGATAATGGATAATCATGCCCTGGTTGCTCGTTGGCAAAGTATGCTGGCGGATATACGCAGTGCCCCGCAGGCAGATCTGGCCATGTTTGCTGTTGCCAATCGTGAGTTAATGGACCTGGCTCAGGTTAGCATGCATGGTAGCAATTGATGAAAAATTAAGGTAAGTAGTTGGGGAACTGCATCTACCCCTAATTTCACCCGTTCGGGATGTTTAAATCACCGGCGATAAGGTCATGGGCAACAGATGTTCAACACTGACACCTTTGGCCTGATGGTGGATTTTGGTGACTTCAGGATCTGCCCCCAACCCTTTTAAACAATTTTGATCCGGGTCTTTGATCCTGGTCGTTGATGTTGAGCTCTTGCTCAATCTCTGATCTCAAGGCGTTTAATTCCTCTTCTCGCCTTACCCTTATGGCTTTTAGTTCCTCTGCTCTCTCGTCCAGTGCTTTTATCCTGTTTTGTATCTCTTTAACTCTCGATTGACAGCGCTCAAGATTTTCCTGAAGTCGGTGTTCTCCTCCAGAAGTTGATTGATCCGCAGCCTCAATGGCCTTCTCTGCCTCCACCAACGCTTTAAAGGCATTACCATGAGCTACATTGAGTTCCATAGAACTCATTTCATGCAGTTCCTTCTCGCGAAAATAAGGATAATTTAGTAACTCTTCGGCCGTTGGTCGCTTATCAGGATCAAGTTCAAAACACGCTAGCAAAACTTCTTTACACTCTTGCGAAATTCTTGGGTTATGCTCGATGTAATTAATAGTCCGTCGGTATGCTTCTTCATCAAATTTAGCGAATAAAGTTAACTTGCACTCGGGTTTTAGCATACAAAGGTATCTATGCATTATCGGCACTTCACTTAATTTACTCGCCTTGCACATTACAGGACTATGTCCGGTTTCCATTTCAAGCATTACCATACCCATGGCCCAGATGTCTAATTTCTGAGTGGCTGTTTTTTTACCAAAGGCCTCTGGCGAACAGTATCTTGGTGTTAAAGATAAGGTTTTAAATTCTGTTTTACTATTAACTTGGCCTTTTGATTGGATAGCAAGACCAAAGTCAATAAGAGATACTTCACCACGACTATTAATTGCGATATTTCCCGGCTTAATGTCTGAGTGCAAAATTCCTTTGCTATGAATTTTTTGCAAACATTGCATCGCCTGTTTGCTAATGCTGTGTCTTTGGTTGGCAGGAATTATCTTAGAACCCAATCCATAAGCATCGCTGTCATTCCCGGAAGGTAATAGCTTGTCTAAGCTAGCGCCTTTGTCGTGCATCACGACACAATTCTTTTTATACCAGGGTGTGAATCCAAACTCACCAGCAGCTCTTAGACACTTTGCTTCTTTTATTTTAAATGAGGTTATCCACTTGTTAATTTTTACTGCATAAACACGAGATAATTTTTTTCTTCCCTGATCATTCACCCAGTCTTTTTTTGGAAATATCGTTGCCATAAAAACTCGGCCAAACCCTCCTTCCCCAATAGACTTTTTAACGTTTTTCAGTTTCTTGATTACAAGATCTTTGTATTTGAATGGCAACAATTGTCCTGATTCCTCAGGAACTAAATCTTTAGCTCTTGTTAATATCCGAGGCTGGGTGACTTCCTGAGCATTTCCCCGGTCTCTGGAATAGTCGGTAGCAGATTGAATTGTTGGATTTTTATTGTGGCTTACAGAAAGTCCTCCAGGTTTAGCACCTGAGCCATGCCGGGTTTCATTCTGGTCGAATGGAGATGGAACCTTAACATGTCTTGTTAAAAATGAACCAATATCAGGTTGGTCAGCAGTATTGCATGATCGTAACTGTTCAGCACCCCCACATAAATCTGGAATTTTCTGATTTTTATACCATCCTCTTAAGCACCATTTTTCCACAATATTCGCCAGCATGATTCCAGAACTACCCGCAACTATGTCGGCTGAGATTCTCTTGAAAGAGAATGCAGAGCTGCGGATGAGAGTTGCCTGTCTGGAAGAGCGATGTCGAGAATTGGAAGAAAAGGTTGGCAAGAACAGTCAAAACAGCAGCAAGCCGCCATCGTCTGATGGTTATCAAAAACCTTGTAAAAACAGTAATTCTCCAGATCATTCTGACGACCTTTCCGCAGATAAAGGTACCGATCCATCGGATGAAAAACCCAATCCTAAAAGTCTGAGACAGTCTTCTGGTAATAAAGCCGGTGGAAAGAAAGGGCATCAGGGCACTTGTCTTAAACAGGTCGATATCCCTGACTATATTGAGTACCTTCCGGTTAAAGAATGCAATAAATGTCAGGCGTCTCTTCTTGATAGTGAGCCGGTCAAATATATTGAACGACAGGTGTTTGAACCAGGGAGACCGGGTGAATTTGAAGTAACGGCCCATAGAGCTGAAGTAAAAATCTGCACTTGTGGTTGTCGGAATCAGGCTGAATTCCCGGAAGGTGTTACCGCTGCCGCACAATATGGCTCAGCCACACAGGCTATGGCCGTCTATCTTAACCAATACCATTTCCTGCCTTTTAAGCGCGTGTCAGAGTATTTTAATACTCTCTATAAAATGAGTGTAAGTGCAGGCACTGTCGCCAATTTTGTGGCCAGAACCTATGAAAATCTGGCTTCTACTGAAGAGGTTATTCGTGACGCCTTGCGGGAATCGTCTGTTGCCGGAGCCGATGAAACGGGTATGCGGGCCGAGGGCTCTTTGCACTGGCTACACGTTATGCGGGATGAACAATGGACGCTCTACTACTTGTCTGAAAAGCGAGGTCGTGAGGCCATGGACACGATGGGCATACTGCTAACATTTGCAGGCGTTCTGGTTCATGATCATTGGAAATCCTATTTTGCATATGCGGCAACTCACGTACTTTGCAATGCCCATCACCTGAGGGAGCTTTTGGGTGTTGTTGATAGGGACAGCAATCAACTGGCGTTGCGATTGATGAAGCTACTGAGGCTTTCCTGGCATTACTGCAAGGGCTTTAAGACCATAGGTATGCTACAGATGCCAAGTGTTGTCTGTGAACGAATCGAGAAGATTTATGACCGGTTGCTTCAGCGGGCTCTAATGAAAGAAGTCGTCTATATGGAGAAGCAACGAGAGGAGCTTAAGCGCAAGAAAGTCAAGAATACTAAAGCTTACAATCTCTTCAAACGACTCACTGAGTTCAAGGCTGAGACACTGCGCTTCATGTCAGATTTTACCATTCCCTTCGATAACAATGGCAGTGAGCGGGATGTTCGAATGGCCAAGTTAAAGCAGAAAATCTCAGGCTGCTTCAGGAGTGCAGACGGTGGTTCTATGTTTGCACGGATTCGCAGCTATTTGTCGTCTGCCAGAAAACAGGGAATGGACATATATCAATCACTTCATAGAGCTGTTCGGAATTACTGTAATATGCCTTTGCTCAGTGCTGAATAGTTACGCATGATCTTTTATATCCGTCCGAATAAGGCTTACTGATCAACCTTGGTATATTCATACAAAAATTCCTTGTCATTTATTCAGTGGATTGGACCAGGTACCAATAAATATTGATTCTGAAATACATGCTAGCGTAAGAAAACAGCATAAAAAATAATACGTTAGTATGAAAATCTTTGATATGAACTGAGGTGTAATCCCAGTACCATAAGGCACTGAAGGGCATAAAGGTGGGTCAAGCTGATAGAGAAAAAGAAGAGCAATAAATATTCCGGCCAAGGAAATTTAATGAGCTGAAATAGTCTTTAAATTTATTCTCTGTGCATATGCTGCGTATTTGGCAATCGAATAACGAGTGTTCTATTAAAAAATACTTCTTCAACAGGATTTTCTGTACGAGTTTCCTTGAAACAACCTCCGTATAAACTGCCTATTATCGCCCCTGTGACGCAGCCTTTAACCGAATGACCCGCAAAGGAACCAGCAATACAGCCAGTCATACTGCCAGTCATACAGCCAGTCGCAGCGTAAGCACATGAAGGGTCATTAGGTCCTTGATATCTAATGTTTATACTGAAATAGATGTCATTTTGAGGTTGCATATGAATCAACTCCCTGGTTGGATTTTTATAAGTTAACACCTTAAGTAGTTGGTAGTTTGCTTTCATATATCCTGACCATATAATCAGTAATTAGTTCAATCCCTTGTTATCCATGGCCTTAGACTGACTACATCTTCATGATTGGTTAGAAAAAATATCTAAAACCAAACTTCCACCTACTTTAAAGGTACAGGATAGAACCGGAGACGTAATTTCCCCGAATCCTAGCTGTGAGATAATAATGCACTGTGATTTGTCCTGTTTTTGCCATCTTCCAGCAGTTAATCAGAGCAATTATTACTACCTCATAGGCCGTTGAATCGATAAATAGTTCAATCAATGGATGCAATCACTGGATAATAAAGTACCCAGTGCACTCCAGAACAAGACGAGGGCGCATTGATCAAACGGGTGAGGCGAACGAACCGCTGGTTTATCCGCCTGAAGCGTCAGGATCTGATACCGGCCGAGGGTGTTGAACAGCTTGCCGGTTAACTCTCACGCAACGCCCGGTTAAAACTGCGCAGCAATGGCTCAAACAGATAGCTGACCACCGAGCGCTCGTTCAGAGTTAACAGCACCTCGGCAGGCATACCCGGGTAGAGCAGGATGTCCTGGGCCATCAGCTCATTGACCGCCACTTCAATCTGCCCCACGTAGGCGGTTTCCCGGGTCTGTTCGTCGGTTACCACGTCGGCGGAGATACGCTGCAAAATGCCATCAACGGGCAGGTAATCCCGGTAGTTGTAGGCCGTAAAGCGGACCTTGGCGGCCATGCCGGGCATGATCTCATCCCCCTGTGTCAGCATAGTTGTCGCCTCTCCTGAAATTAGAAATCTCAACAGGGGGCGGTCTATGAGTAATCAATGGCCCGCTATTCAGAAGAGTTCAAAGAGTCCATCATTCAGAAGATGATGCCACCCAATAATGTGCCAGTTTCGCAGTTGGTACGTGAGACTGGTATCTCTGATGTGACCCTGTACACTTGGCGAAAGAAAGCAGTATCTAAAGGAGTGCCTGTGCCGGGCGACGGAAAGAATCCAGATCAATGGACAACTGAAAACAAGTTAGCCGTAATCATTGAAACGGCTGCGTTAAATGAAGCAGAAATGGCTGAATACTGTCGTAAAAAAGGTCTGTTTGCTGAACAAATTCAGCAGTGGAAGGCTGCCTTTATTAACAGTGTTTCTGTCCAGCCTGAAAGTCAGTCAAAACAGCGTAAGGCGCTGTCTGACGAACACAAAAAAGATAAGAAAACCATCAAAAAGCTTGAGCGTGAACTCAATCGCAAGGACAAGGCGTTAGCAGAAACTGCTGCCTTGCTGGTACTCACAAAAAAGGCCCAAGAGATCTGGGGGGCGCCAGAGGACGATTAGTCTCTCTCCCGGATCGACAAAATGCTGTTAGCCTGATTAAACAGGCAGTTAAAGATGGGGCTCGTCAGTCAAAAGCCTGCAAAGCCCTTGGTCTTACAGAAAGAACTGTACAACGCTGGATGCAGGGTGATGACGTGCGCGCAGATAATCGCAAAAATGCTGACAGGCCAGAACCGGTTAACAAGTTTTCTGAAGCTGAGCGACAGGCGATTGTTGACGTCTGTAACAGCGAGCGGTTCAAAAGCCTTCCGCCCAGCCAGATTGTGCCCACATTGTTAGATGAAGGTCTCTATATGGGGTCTGAAAGGACATTTTACCGGGTGTTGGAGGAAACAGGGCAACAGCATCATCGGGGCAGTGCTGCCAAGCCAAACAGGTATAAGCCAACGTCCTGGTGTGCTACCGGACCCAACCAGGTCTGGTCCTGGGATATTACCTATCTGCGCTCTCCGATACGGGGGCAGTTTTATTACCTGTACCTGGTGATAGACATCTTTAGTCGTATGATTGTTACATGGGAAATTCATGAAACCGAATCAGCTGAGCATGCATCAGAAATGATCACTAAAGCCTGTATCAAACAGGGAATTGCAGCCTTGGAGTGGCCACTGGTTCTGCACTCAGATAATGGTAGTCCCATGAAGGGTGGCACTATGCTGTCAACACTGCAGCGTCTTGGGGTCGTGAGCTCATTCAGTCGTCCCCGGGTCAGTGATGATAACCCCTTTTCCGAGGCCATATTCAGAACCCTGAAATACCGCCCTGGTTATCCGCGCACGCCATTTGCTGATCTTGAAGCAGCACGTAGCTGGGTGCATGGTTTTGCCCAATGGTACAACGAAGAGCACAAGCACAGTGGGCTGAAATTTCTGACACCCGGGCAAAGGCATCGTGGTGAAACCAAGGTGCTTATGGCTAACCGCAGAAAGGTTTATGAACAAGCCAAAGAACGTCACCCAGAGCGCTGGGGAAAGAGGTCAACAAGGAACTGGGATCTGGCTGATGAAGTCTGGTTGAATCCCGACAGACCTGCTGATGATCAACTAAGCAAAGCCGCTTAAGTTGAGGCGACAACTATGTTGACAAACACCGTTGTAGTTGTCACCGAAACTTTCTTTTGAAGGTGGTTTATCTATTTCTGTGCTCATCTCTTAATCTCTCTATATTTTTGTTTTTTTACCGCCGGTGCAGTATAACCAACTATTGATATACGGCAATCACCTATATAGTCCATTCAGCGTGTTTTATTGATGTGCGTCAATAAAGTTAAATCCTTTAATATCAGCTGGTTATAAAGTGTTCTGAGCCTGTTTACGTTATGACCATTGTGCGCTTATTCCCTGTGATCACGTCCTGGATACAAACGGATTTCCCAGCCTTTGGACAGTGATAAACAGTAACGTGCTCGATTTTGAGGTCTGGGTTGATTCTCTTTCGACGGATCCAGACCGCAACGGATTCTGAGCTGTCGTTTGATGATGGAGCAGAGTATTGTGAAGGCTATTGTGTTTGGTTTGGTTGATTTTCATGTTTTCATTTTAATAATAAAAATATAATTCTGTCTGGTGTTTTTTTTTGGATAAATATCCCGTTAAAAAAGGTTGTCGTGGTGCGTTTAATGGGCTTTCTTATCTTCATTACTGTGATACTATCGTAACTATTCAGCACTGAGCAAAGGCATATTACAGTAATTCCGAACAGCTCTATGAAGTGATTGATATATGTCCATTCCCTGTTTTCTGGCAGACGACAAATAGCTGCGAATCCGTGCAAACATAGAACCACCGTCTGCACTCCTGAAGCAGCCTGAGATTTTCTGCTTTAACTTGGCCATTCGAACATCCCGTTCACTGCCATTGTTATCGAAGGGAATGGTAAAATCTGACATGAAGCGCAGTGTCTCAGCCTTGAACTCAGTGAGTCGTTTGAAGAGATTGTAAGCTTTAGTATTCTTGACTTTCTTGCGCTTAAGCTCCTCTCGTTGCTTCTCCATATAGACGACTTCTTTCATTAGAGCCCGCTGAAGCAACCGGTCATAAATCTTCTCGATTCGTTCACAGACAACACTTGGCATCTGTAGCATACCTATGGTCTTAAAGCCCTTGCAGTAATGCCAGGAAAGCCTCAGTAGCTTCATCAATCGCAACGCCAGTTGATTGCTGTCCCTATCAACAACACCCAAAAGCTCCCTCAGGTGATGGGCATTGCAAAGTACGTGAGTTGCCGCATATGCAAAATAGGATTTCCAATGATCATGAACCAGAACGCCTGCAAATGTTAGCAGTATGCCCATCGTGTCCATGGCCTCACGACCTCGCTTTTCAGACAAGTAGTAGAGCGTCCATTGTTCATCCCGCATAACGTGTAGCCAGTGCAAAGAGCCCTCGGCCCGCATACCCGTTTCATCGGCTCCGGCAACAGACGATTCCCGCAAGGCGTCACGAATAACCTCTTCAGTAGAAGCCAGATTTTCATAGGTTCTGGCCACAAAATTGGCGACAGTGCCTGCACTTACACTCATTTTATAGAGAGTATTAAAATACTCTGACACGCGCTTAAAAGGCAGGAAATGGTATTGGTTAAGATAGACGGCCATAGCCTGTGTGGCTGAGCCATATTGTGCGGCAGCGGTAACACCTTCCGGGAATTCAGCCTGATTCCGACAACCACAAGTGCAGATTTTTACTTCAGCTCTATGGGCCGTTACTTCAAATTCACCCGGTCTCCCTGGTTCAAACACCTGTCGTTCAATATATTTGACCGGCTCACTATCAAGAAGAGACGCCTGACATTTATTGCATTCTTTAACCGGAAGGTACTCAATATAGTCAGGGATATCGACCTGTTTAAGACAAGTGCCCTGATGCCCTTTCTTTCCACCGGCTTTATTACCAGAAGACTGTCTCAGACTTTTAGGATTGGGTTTTTCATCCGATGGATCGGTACCTTTATCTGCGGAAAGGTCGTCAGAATGATCTGGAGAATTACTGTTTTTACAAGGTTTTTGATAACCATCAGACGATGGCGGCTTGCTGCTGTTTTGACTGTTCTTGCCAACCTTTTCTTCCAATTCTCGACATCGCTCTTCCAGACAGGCAACTCTCATCCGCAGCTCTGCATTCTCTTTCAAGAGAATCTCAGCCGACATAGTTGCGGGTAGTTCTGGAATCATGCTGGCGAATATTGTGGAAAAATGGTGCTTAAGAGGATGGTATAAAAATCAGAAAATTCCAGATTTATGTGGGGGTGCTGAACAGTTACATACTATCTTTACGTAATCCCCATAAACCAGTAGTACTTTCATGTTCAGGAATTTCATGAATAGGTTGGTTTGCTGAAGCTTCGGCATCCCACTCCATTCCATAACGCTGCCTTTGTTCATCAGGTAACAGAAGCTCTGTAGCTTTTACACTGTTCCCCGATTGCAAAAGGTATCAACGTGTTATGAGAAGGAGGCTCTCTCTGGCTGAGGGTTGGCCAGAGTTTTCTCCTGCCCTGAAACGAACCAAGGAATCTGTTGTAGAGATTATAATTTTCGGTGAATGCTCCCTGCGTTATGAACACCGGGTTGTTGAGCATCACGGCAATCCGTTGTCAAACCATGAAGATGTGCATAGCCGAAATTCCATGAATGCTGGCCTTATAGAACTGAAGGATCTATTTGGGGCGGTTTCCAGTCCCTGCAGTTTTGGCTGATAAAAACGTGAACGTAGTACAGCAGGTAAATCATGAGTCAAGCCCAATCATTGTATGAACGAATGGCAAACACCAGCCTGGTTCTCAGGATTATCACTGGTATTGCCCTGGGTGCTGGTCTGGCGGTTATTTCACCGGATACGGCGGTGGCAATCTCTTTTCTTGGCTCCCTGTTTGTCGGGGCGTTGAAAGCGGTAGCCCCTGTGTTGGTATTTGTTCTGGTGGCTTCTTCTATTGCCAACCAGAAACAGGGGCAGCATACTAATATGCGGCCGATTGTTTTCCTCTATATTCTTGGCACGCTGGCGGCTGCTTTTGTCGCCGTATCCATGAGTTTTCTCTTTCCGGTAACGCTGACGCTGGTGACCAGCAGCGGTGGAGCCTTGCCTCCGGAAGGTATCATGGAAGTTCTCCATACCCTCCTGTTTCAGATTGTTCAGAATCCGGTTGAAGCGCTGCTGACCGGTAACTTCATCGGTATTCTTGCCTGGGCTATCGGTTTGGGCCTGGCATTGCGCCATGGCAGTGAGTCTACCCGGGTTATGGTCCATGATCTGTCAGTGGCGGTCTCTGCCATTGTGCGCTTTGTTATCCAGCTGGCTCCCATCGGTATTTTTGGCCTGGTTGCCAATACCATTGCGCAGACCGGTTTCGGGGTGCTGGTAGGGTACAGTAAGTTACTGGCGGTTCTGGTCAGCAGTATGTTGATTATTGGCTTTATCGTTAACCCATTGATGGTTTACCTGAAAATTCGTCAGAATCCTTTCCCTCTGGTGTTGCGTTGTATCCGCGAAAGTGGTGTGACGGCCTTCTTTACCCGTAGCTCTGCAGCCAATATTCCCGTGAATATGCAGCTTTGTAAAAGCCTGAACCTCCATGAAGATACGTATTCAGTATCCATTCCCCTGGGGGCAACCATCAATATGGCGGGCGCAGCCATTACTATCACGGTCATGACCCTGGCTGCGGTGCATACACTGGGTATTCCCGTTGACCTGCCAACCGCTTTGATGCTCAGCGTTGTCGCTGCTGTTTCTGCCTGTGGCGCTTCCGGTGTGGCCGGTGGTTCACTGTTGCTGATCCCGCTGGCCTGTAGCCTGTTTGGTATCTCCAATGATATTGCCATGCAGGTCGTTGCCGTCGGTTTTATCATTGGCGTGATTCAGGACTCTCTGGAAACGGCGTTGAACAGTTCTACGGATGTTGTCTTTACTGCAGCTGCATGCATGGCAGCGGAACAGAAAGAAGCAGCTGTGTCAGAGGCACCTTCCGTTAGCCTATAAGCCGGGTCGTTATCTGTATGCCGGTAGCATGTCCTGCTGATTCGCAGCCTTTCATGCTACCGGAACTTGCCCTGCTAAATGTTTGCAAGCCTCCCGTGGTTTATAGCCGCAGCCATGGGTGGCCAGCAGAGGATACTGATGTTGATACTGATGTTGAGTTGACGGATGTGTGTCATCAGTAGCCAGACGCAAAGCTGCTTCATTCAGTTTGCTGGTTTGAATCTCAAGGTTTGCTTTATACAGTGAAGTTGCCAATGCGGCAGCAATACTTTGCTCTGTGTGTTTCTGCTTATCTTCAAGGGTTTTGAGCAATGCCTGGCGGGTTACGGTTTTCATCATTCTTTCCTGCACCTGTCGCTCTCTTTCCAGCCATTGCCCGGCAAACTCGAGATCTGCTTTTTTGATCATTTTCCGCAGTGCAATGACATCAACAACATCAGGAAACGATAGCTTTGAACCATTGCCAGCCGGCTTCCTTGCTGAAGCCTGTACCTGTGGCTCATCAGTAGCCATGTTGGTATGCAAAAACGTTGACTTAAGGTCGTGTATACAGGCCAGATGTTCCAGATAAGCCCCCAGATACAGCTTGCTATTGTAACTTTCAATGGTATCCATGATCTCCTCAATGCTGTCACCCAAGTCAACGGTTCCATAGGTATATTGTAAAAAATTAGCGATTGTCTCTTCCTGAATGGTTAGCTCGGCAGAAAAATTCCCGGCAGGGATAGGCTTGAAATGCAGCCTGGCCAGCTGTTGGTTGAAATCAGTATGTTGTTCCGGGTCAGCGATTATTTTTTCCGGATTCTTTATGGCGCTTTTCAACAATGTGCTGGCTTTCAATAAGTGATTCAGGTAATAAGCCTCCTCCATTATTTCAGGGCGTTTTGCCCTTATTTTTCTTCGAATGTCCTGATGGATGAGCTCCTTGTTTTTATAAGGAAGTCGGTACCAGAGTTGACTCAGTTTTATTCGGCGATGATTTTTTTTAGCCATTTGCCAACTTGATCGTTCTGGATCTATAGGCTCCTCTAACCTGGCCAGATTAGCCTTGCTGATGGTATCAATTCGTTTTCTGGCCTCAATAGCCTTTGGGCTGTCTGCAGCAAAGGTTCTTTTCATCTGTTCAGAGATGGTTTCGGATAATGATGTCCAGATTTCATCCATGTCGTTATAGCGCCGGGCCACGAAGCAGCTGCTGCCAAGGAAAGTAATGATCCCGATGCAGGCAGTTGTCAACCATGGGCTACTGAAAAAAATAATGATCTTAAAGGTATTAACAAACAGAATGGCTGCAGTGGAAAGCACCGACGATACGCCCAGAATGCCGGCAACTTTTTTCCGCTCTGATGTTAACTCATTGCGGGCGTCCGTGCTGGATGGGTTGGCTATTACATTGTTGATTGTCTCTTGGTATCGGTCAAAGCGCAGGATTAGCGGGTCCAGAAAAAAGCTCAAAAAACCACCGATTACACTGGTGCGTCGACCAATATGGTGTGCAAGTCTGGCTGTTTCCTCTGGGATCATAGAGACAAGAAAGTCTGAGGTCAGCCTCAGGGTCAGGCTGGGCATTAAATCCCTGGCATAGAGAAGGTTATTGCACAACCTGATAATCGGCGGCTTCATGTGGCGGACACACTGTCTGGCAAGGTAGGTGGACGAAACGTTCAGGAGGAATGTTTTTGCCTTCTCTTTAACTCGGTGCCAACTCATTCCCTGAAATATTTCAGCAACCGGTAGTCCTGTTTCAGCAATGTTAATCATGTCCCGGAGCAGTTGATATCGCCTGAATACCGTGGCAATTTCCGGATTTTTTAATGGGTCAGCATCCAGTTGCTGTGGTTGGTCACCAGAGAATAGCGAAGCCAGAGCCTGGCCGCGTATACAGAGGCTGATGTTTTCAAGCAGCCCTGTTATCGATGTGTCATACCCAAGGAGACTTTTCAGTCGAGGTATTAATAGTGCGAAATCCCCGCACATGACCCGAAAAAATTTTGGGTTTTGCTGTGCCACTTTGAGCATGGTGCTCAGGGTGCTGGTGATTCTGGCGTGGATTGGATTGCCGAGAGAGAATAGGGACGATATCAGTCCCTTGCCTTCTCGATAGAGAAAGTCGAGTGCATTAGACAACCCTGACTTTTTGAGCGCATTGATCAGCAATCCTGCTTTAGGCGCTATTGTTCTCCGTAGCTTCTTCCCTTGATTACATGCATCGCTGAATAATGATAAGAACTCGGTATAGGGATCATAATGCAGCAGTCGTAAATATCGCTTGCGATAAAGTTCTGCAACGATGTCTTCAATGTTTTCTTCTTCCTGCCAGACAAAATCCAGGTGGCTGAGAGCATAGGTATAGGCGTCAGGGTTCAGTGGTCGAAGACCGGTCTGCTTTCTTGCTGTTGCCAGTCGCAGGAGAGCGTTGATATTCTGCTCGAAATGATCAAAGGGTAGCAACTGGCTGGGTTCTGCCTTGTCGATCAGATCAATAAACAGCTGTTGTTCATGGTAGGTCATGTCGTAGTGGCACTGCATCCAGTGTAAGTCACCCTCATAGCTGTCGTCCTGCCCGGAGCGGTTCATCGCATCGATGAATCGTAATGTGGCCAGATAAAACGATTTCTCGGGGGTAGTGCTGGTTTTTGACAGTACGGTGAAGATACGATCAGACGTTGGTGGCTGCAAAAAAAAACAGTGTGAAAATAGTTCAGGTTCACCCGGGGATGATTGAGCGGTCAGAAAATGATGAATTAACCGGGCAGAAACTTCCCGCTCAGCAGAAACAAGGCGGTTTGGCTTGCCACTGGAGGTCGGTTTTGTTTTTTCAGGATTCAGTAACTTAAGATTCAGGATATGCTGTCGTTGATCCATCAGCTCTGGCAGACTGGCTTCAGTTTGGGACGATTCAAGCGCATGGGCAAGGCGTTCGGCATGTAGCCGACCAATCTCATGTTCCAGCTGTTTGGTTGGTTCTGGCATAAGATTTTGTCTGGTCAGTCTATCAAGCAAGGCTCGAACACTCTCCGCTGTGCACGCATCCTGACCCGTGGTCAGGACAAGTTTGGCGGCCTTGATATTGCTTATGCTTCGATACTGTTTTACGTTCAGGCAAACCAGATAAGTCAACACTTTGATAACGGTTTCAGGCTGTTCCCGGATGTAATGATTAACGGTATTCCTCATGCCGGTATCTGTTCCGGAAACCGTTATATTGACTGGTGGGTGCTTCATCAGCTCGGTGAGTACGGATTGGGCGGATTGTTTCATTTGATATTTTGCCAGGCTACCCATGGCGCCTCTTAAAATAAATTCACGTTCTTTGCACTGGTAACCGAGCCTTCTCAGCCAGGTAGTGGGCTTGAGTGGTTTAGGATCTTTGAGCAGGTTACCCTCGATTTTGTCAAGTGAAGTTGCCAGCAGCTCTGAAGAAAGTCTTCCTTTCTGCACCAGGAAGTCGGCATCCATTTTCGATTCGAGGGAGTACACATGGTATTGGTGCTCGAATTTTCTCAGGTTCTTCAACATCGCGAGCTGGAAGCAGGCATTGTGCAGGTCACTTTCAAGGTCGTTGAGGTTTTCCCTGAGCGTTGCAAGGTTTGTCTCCAAAGTGAGCCTGAACTTATCACGGTTTCCTATCCGGGATTTCTGGAGTTTTTCAAAGGTATCCACAGAGGTACTGCTCAGCTTTTCAAGCCGGCTTTTGAGAATGTCAACAGCGGTTTCAGGGAATAAAATGAACAGGAGCTGCAGGATGCCATGGGGATAAAGAGAAATAAGCAACTCAGGCTGCTCATCTTCCATACCGTTTAATGTGCTGCCGGAGTCGCCGCTGGTTTGTGAAGAGAGTTTCTCGATGGGGAGTGACTGTTGGTAGATTTCCTGAAGTTTTAAGGGCGAGTGATGTTTCCTGGCGCTGACGCAGGGCGCTCTCTGGGCTGTTTCTGCTGTACTATCGTCAGTTTCTTCGGATTCAAAGGATGTGCTGGCACTCGCTATTTGGGACTGAGCTCTTTTGGGCTGATCCCTGCTACCGGGTTGTCCCCTGCTATTCAAGTCGCTATCGATGGCATCGACATTCATAGGCAGGTCAATGTATTGATGGCCTGCATGTTCTTCTCTGAAGCATGGCATATCAAGATGGATATGCTCCAGGGCTTGTGATGGTGTTGGCAAGACGGCGTTAGCCAGCTTTCTGATTCCCGACAGAATATACTGCGCTGTAGATTGCCAGTAAGTGCTTTCTGCTTCTATTGGTATTGGGTATTCCGGAGGAGGGGCTGGTTGAGTGGCAGCCTCTTTGTTGACTGGCGTATTGCCGGGATTGATGTTTTCAGTCGCAGAGGGCTGGCTGTCCAGTGTGCTGGTATCTGTGTCTGTTAGTGTCGTTTTTCTTGCTGGCTTGTTGGTTAACCGTCCTGTTTCCCTGTCTGAATACGGTATTTCCAGATTATTCCGGGTTGAGTCGGAGAAATAGCTGTTATCAAGCTGGACTGGTCGGGTTTGGCGATGGTGAATTGAGGTGTTGTTGAAATCCGGGCATTCGCCATTGTTTGCCGTTTCAAGAGGCTGTCGAGGGGAGTAGGTATTAGCTGGAGCGTTAAGGGGGAGATTAGACGATGCAAGAACCGGCTGCATTATTTTGCCCAGAATGTTGAAGAACAGTTAACCAATTGTTCAGACCGGACCGGTGGATGATGGTTTCATCTGCTTATTGTAAATGTTTTGGCAGAGACAAAAGGGATTGGAGGTCGTATAATCCTCCGAATTTTTGTCTGGCGCATACTGATCGATCACTCCTATGTATAAACTGACACGAAGTGCCCTGTTTTGCCTCTCTGCTGAAACTGCTCATGATTTCGCGATGGAAATGATCAGCGCTGGAGGACGTCTTGGCCTTACCCGGCTGATGGCACCTGAAGTCCCTTCCAAACCAAGAGAAGTGATGGGGCTGACTTTTAACAATCCGGTTGGGTTGGCAGCAGGGCTTGATAAGAATGGCGAGTGTATTGATGGCCTGGGCAGTCTGGGGTTTGGTTTTCTAGAGCTGGGAACCGTGACACCGGTTGGGCAGCCCGGTAACCCAAAGCCAAGAATGTTTCGTATCCCTGAGAGAGAAGCGCTGATCAACCGCATGGGGTTTAATAATCTTGGGGTTGATCAGCTGGTCGCGAATGTGCAAAAAAGCCGGTACCAGGGCGTTATCGGTATTAATATTGGCAAGAACCTGACCACGGCGGTTGAAGATGCCAACCGGGATTATCTGATTTGTCTGCGTAAAGTGTACCCTCATGCCGGTTATGTGGCCGTTAACCTGTCTTCTCCCAATACCCCGGGATTAAGAAAACTCCAGTATGGTGATGCTCTGAAAAGCCTGCTTGCAGCCCTGAAGGAAGAACAGGCGTCACTGGCTAAAGAGTATGGTCGCCAAGTGCCTTTGGCCATCAAAATTGCCCCTGATATGACCGATGAGGAAATGGCCGCGGTTGCTGCTGAGCTGGTGTCCTATGAACTGGATGGTGTCATCGCTACCAACACGACACTGGATCGGGACAAGGTCAGTGGTTTCGCGACTGCCAACGAAGCGGGTGGTCTGAGTGGCAGGCCCTTGAGTGACAAATCAACCGCAGTGATCCGACTGCTGGCTGGTGAGCTTTCCGGTAAACTGCCAATTATTGGTGTTGGTGGTATCATGGATGCTCAGACCGCCGCAGATAAAATCAAGGCAGGAGCCAGTCTGGTGCAGATATACTCAGGCTTTATTTACCAGGGGCCGGGGTTGATTCGTGAGGCAGCTGAAGCAGTCTACTCTGTTGGACCATAAGCAAGGCTGTGTTTCAGGGAGTCAGATGATTTCTGAAAGCCCCGGAAGGGGCTTTTTATCAGCGCCATCAGAGCAGGTCGGCTGAATAGGAGTGAGAGAAGTTATACATTCGGTGTAGCCCTGAGATTCCCGTCATTCCCTCCCAGTTATCAACGCGACCTTCTCGCCAGCCACTTAACCACGACTGGCGTAAATCCGGCTCCTGATGGGGGCAGATGTCCCTGGAGCGGCCAGACAGGCCTATTTGGTATCCTTTATTAAAGGCTCTATCTGATTTATCCCTTTTGTGTCTTTTCAACATGGTAACTGCCTCTTGCTGATCTGGTTATAAGTTTTATCCAAATCTGACGCATTTGTTGAGAAATTATTGAGAATTTTTAGTTAATAAAAGCTGTTGTTTAGCTTTTTCAGGAATATGACCTATGAGTACAACCATGCTGACTCTGTTTGCCAGTTGTCCCAGGGGCGTGGAGTCCCTGCTGGCAGAGGAGCTGAAGGAGCTGGGAGCCAGTGACGTGGCGGAAACCGTTGCCGGAGTCAGCTTTTCCGGTCAGCTTCAGCTGGCCTACAAGGCTTGCCTCTGGTCGCGTCTGGCCAGTCGAATTTTGTTGCGCATAGGCGAGGTGGATGCTGCCGATAAGCAGGCATTGTATCAAGGTGTGCACTCTTTCGATTGGGATGAACACCTGGATCAGGGCTCCAGTTTCCGGGTCGATTTCAATGGCTCGACACCGGATATCACCCATACCCGTTTCGGATCACAATGGGTCAAAGATGCGATTGTTGATCAGTTGTGTGAGCGCCATGGCTGGCGCCCATCGGTCGATAACCGTAAGCCGGACCTGCGGGTCAATGTGCACGCCAGAAACAACAGGGCATATGTCGCCATTGATCTGTCTGGCCAGAGCCTGCATGAGCGAGGTTATCGCCTGGAAGCCGGTGCAGCACCGTTGAAAGAAAATCTGGCCGCAGCGATTTTGTATCGGTCTGGCTGGCCGGAACTGGCAAAACAGGGCAGTACACTGCTGGACCCTATGTGTGGCTCGGGAACCTTTCTGATTGAAGCTGCCATGATGGCTGCTGACATTGCTCCCGGACTGTTCAGGGCACGTTTTGGTTTTGATAAGTGGATGGGGCATATTCCCAAAATCTGGCTGGCGGTCCTTGAGGAAGCACGTGAGCGTCGTACTGCCGGTCTGGCTGCGATGAAGTCGACCATTGTCGGTTATGAAGGCCTGCCAAAAATGGTCGGGCGAGCCAGGGCAAATATCCAGCGTGCCGGTCTGGGCAAGCTGATTACTGTCAAACAGCAGGAGCTGGCGAGTTTGAAGGTTGATCCGGATATTCAACCCGGACTGGTGATCGCCAACCCACCCTATGGTGAACGTATGGGGGATGAGGCCAGCCTCGTCTATCTCTACAAACACCTTGGCGAAAAAATTAAACAGCAGACGCCGGGTTGGCAGGCCGCCATCTTTACCTCGTCACAGGCGCTGGTCAGAAGTCTGGGGATGGGGCCGAAGAAGAGCTATACCCTGTTCAATGGTGCGCTCTCCTGTAAGTTGTTTCTTTATGATGTCCGGGAGCGTCAGGTGGATCAGCCAGCTTCCCGGCAGAGTTCCCTGGACAGTACCGCCCATCCCTTCAAGGCCAGTACGCCGGGTGGCGAAATGTTTGCCAACCGCCTGAAGAAAAACCTGAAGCTGCTGGGTAAGTGGGCCAGGCATGCGCACATTGACTGCTATCGCCTTTATGATGCTGATATGCCGGAATATGCAGTAGCTGTCGACTGCTACAGAGACTGGGTTCATGTGCAGGAATACGCGGCACCGAAAAGCATTGATGAGGCAAAAGCCCATCAGCGCCTGTTGGAAGCGTTGGAAGTGATTCCCGGCGTACTGGGTATTCCGGAAAGTCATGTGGTCTTCAAGCGTCGCGAACGGCAGTCTGGCAAGCGGCAGTACGAAAAGCTTGAACAGTCCGGTGATATGCTGGAGGTAAAAGAAGGGGAGTGTCGTTTACTGGTAAACCTGAAGGACTATCTGGATACCGGCCTGTTTCTTGATCACCGGAAAATGCGCCTGCGCATTGCCAGAGAGACAGCTGGCAAAGATTTCCTGAATCTGTTCTGCTATACCGGAACGGCCACCGTCCATGCGGCGGTGGGTGGTGCGGCCAGTACCACCAGTGTCGACCTGTCCAATACCTATCTTGGCTGGGCCCGGAAAAATCTGGCGCTGAACGGCCTGTTGGATCGCAAACACCGGCTGGAACAGGCAGACTGCCTGCAGTGGCTGAAGCAGGATACCCGGAACTATGACCTGATCTTTATGGACCCCCCCACCTTTTCAAACTCCAAGCGAATGCGGGGAGTATTTGATGTGCAGGAAGCCCATGTTGAGTTGGTTGAGCGGGCAATGGCCAGGCTGAAACCAGCGGGAGTACTCTACTTTTCCAACAACTTCCGGCGTTTCCAGCTGGCCAAAGCGCTGGAGCAAAAGTTCAGGGTTGAAGAGATCACGGCTGCTACCATTGATCGCGATTTTCAGCGTAGACCGGGCATTCATCGTTGCTGGTGTATTCAGCACTGAGGCTGACGATAGCAGCAACAGAGTCTGATTATTGAATTAAGTAATATTTATAGTCCATATTAGTCTTTGTGGTTATAAGTCATCAATCATATAGTGCCTCCATTGAGTTATGGGTTGATGGGGAAAATAATGAATTTGAAGATGATCAATCAGGAACTGTCGACACTGAGTCCGCAGGCTGTTATTCAGTGGGCTGTCCAGCGTGCGGGAAAACCCTTGCTTACCACCAACTTCGGGCCGCACGAAGCGGCCATCATCCATATGGCCACGCAGGCCAAGCCCGATATTCCGGTGGTTTGGATCGATTCGGGTTATGGTACTAAAGCTACTTATCGCTTTGCTGACCAGCTGATTCAGCGTCTGAACCTCAATATCCGGATCTTTCACCCGGAGTACAGTCGTGGCTTTCGTGATGCTGTTTATGGTGGTGTACCGGAGGTCGATACCCCGGAACATGATGAGTTTACCCGCCAGGTGAAACTGGAGCCTTTTGCCCGTGCCATGAACGCATCAGCACCGGATTACTGGCTGACTGCAATCCGAAAGGACCAGACCGAATTCCGGCAGAACCTTGAAGTGGTCAGTTTGACGAAAGAGGGTTATTACCGTGTGGCGCCGTTCCTGAACTGGACTGAACTTGATGTTGAGGAATACCTGGTCACCCACGATCTGCCGATTGAAGCAGATTACTACGACCCGACGAAAATATACGGACATCGAGAGTGTGGGCTGCATACTTCAATTGCGCAGTAGTGCGATTGTTTTCACTATCTGACGATCCAGCCCGGTTACTTTTTATTACCACCAAGACAATCGGGTGATGCCGGGGCAGCCTGGTTTCTTGCCTGCCATTCGCCTGGTGTGTAGGTGTGTAGGGCCAGCGCATGGATCTGCTCGCGCAGTTCGTCAGCCAGTAGCCCGTAAATCATCTGGTGTCGCTTAACCGGCATTTTTCCCTGAAATGCTTCACTGACAATCACGACCTTAAAGTGTGACTCGGAACCCGGAGGCGTGTTGTGCAGATGGCTCTCATTGGTTACCTCGATAACGTCGTTCTGCAAGGACTCATTCAGCTTATCGATGATATTTTCTTTCATTCCCATACATCACCTCTTCAGTCCCGGTCTGAACGACAAGGAATTTGTCTCACCTGATAATCACTTATTATAAGTAGCTAGCCTTGGGAATTATATATTTCTAACGTCTGCCCCATATAATTCGGTATATGTTGGTATTGAAAAGTGCCTTCAAACATCCGTTAATCGTTACCTGCAACACCAAAAAAACAGTTGATAGCAGAGAGTACACTTGAACGAATTACTATTGATTGGCCAGCTTTTCTTATTTTACGGCATGGTCATTTTAACCTACCGGCTGTTCGGTAAATTGGGGCTTCTGTGTTACACCGTGCTGGCCATCGTGGCCGCTAATATTGAGGTACTGGTGCAGATCAATGCCTTCGGTATGGACATGACCCTGGGGAATATCATGTTTGCCACCACCTTCCTGATAACCGATATTCTCAGCGAGGTTGGCGGTAAAAAATGGTCCAATTATGCGGTAAATGTGGGCTTTTTCACCTCGGCTCTGTTTATTGTTATTTCCCAAAGCTGGCTGTATTTCATGCCCAATACACTGGATTTTGCCATGCCACATATACAGGCAATTTTCAGCAATACTCCACGCCTGATGATTACCGGCCTGCTGGTTTATGCCATTGCGCAGCGCTTTGATGTATGGCTGTACCACAAAATATGGCACTGGACAGGGTTTAACGAGAAATATCTATGGCTGCGAAATAATGCTTCCACCATGATCTCCCAGCTGTTAAATGCAGTTTTGTTCACTTTTGGCGCTTTTTACGGCACGTTTCCGGTAATGGATCTGCTCAGTATCATCATCACCAGCTACGGTATTTTTTTGGTGACCAGTATGTGTGATACACCTGTCGTGTATTTGTGCAGAAAGATCAAGGTCAGGGAAATATGGGAGCGCACATGAAAGTCATCATTACCGGAGCCAGTGCAGGTATCGGCCTGGCTGTCTGTGAGCGTTTTTTGCAGGATCGGCGCATCACTGTGGTGGGTATCGATATTAACCCGGGCAAGCTCGTCAATGAACGCTACCATCATGTACTGGCTGATGTGTCTGACCTTGAGTCGCTCCCTGAAATCGGGGAGGTAACCCATCTGATCAACAATGCCGGAGTGCAAAATACCTCGCAGGATATCGCCATCAATTTGGGTGGGGTAATGAACTGTACCAGACTCTATGGTTTGCAGCCGGCGATTCAGTCCATTGTCAATGTGGCCTCTGCCAGTGCCCATTCCGGTGCCGAATTTCCGGAGTATGTTGCCTCCAAAGGCGGTGTAGTTGCCTACACAAAATGGACTGCATTGCAGGTCGCTCAATACGGTGCCACCTGCAACAGTATTTCACCGGGAGGCGTACTCACCGAGCTGAACCGGCCGGTAATGGACGATCCTGATAAATGGCGGGCCATTATGGCTGAAACACTACTGCCCAAATGGGCCAGTGCTGAAGAAATTGCGGAATGGGTTTACTTCATGGCGACTGTCAATCGTAGCATGACCGCACAGGATATTCTGGTGGATAACGGAGAAATGGCGAAGTCCAACTTTGTCTGGTAATTGACATCAGAGGAGGTTATTCGAGGTAGCTACTTAATGATGGAACACGAATTTACAATAAAAAAGCTGCCTTCAGGTAGAAATGGCGCTTAGGAATTGTCCTGAAATTTAGGGAAACTTTTTTGTTACTGTGGGAATTCAGACGGCCTGCTGGTGTCCAATAGATTTATTGTCGGACGTTCATTCTGACCAATCCGCTGCTGATATGCTGAAATGGACTACCGCTTCTCTGGGATACAGGGAATTAAATTCTATCAAAACGTCAATCAATATGAATAACATCAGTGTAACCCAATCATCTCCTGCACCAGTTCATGCACCATCTCCTGCACCATCTCCTGCACCATTGCCCGCTGTCTCAGAATTGCCAGAATCAGATAATCATTGCATTAATACGGTGGCCAGCACTCTGGACTGCTCGACTGGCAACTTATCACGCAAGCGGAAATGCCATATTCCCGATTCAGAGCCAGAGGTTCGAGTCAATGCTCCCTGCCCTGGTGGTGACGATCCAATAGTGCCTGTCAAGCGTTGCAGAAGGGCAGATATTGACCGTGGGGACAGCAACGGTAACACCCCTCTGTGTCTGGCAGCACAAAATGGCCAGGGTGAAGAAATCAACCGTCTGGTCCGGGAAGGCGCTTATATTCATCATCTTAATCACGCCGGTAATAACGCTTTGATGCTGGCCGCACAAACTGGCCAGCATGACATTTTGACGCGTTTTGATCTGGAAGAGGTTGATATCTTTCATGTGAATCATCAGGGTGATAACGCTCTGACGCTGGCGGCCCCCGGCGGGCATCTGCTGGTGGTGAAATGGCTGGTGGTGATGGGCGTCAACATTTACCAGTGCAATCTTAACGGCGATAATGTCCTGACCCTGGCAGCGGGCAGTGGACAACTTCCTTTACTGCACTGGTTATTGGACAGTGCGAGAAATTTCATCACCACACCGCTTGATGTCAATCAGGAGAATTTCGAAGGCAATACTGCGCTGATGCTGGCAGCCCGAAACGGCCATTTGGAAGTGGCCCAGTTGCTGGCAGGGCACGGGGGCACACTCACCCACTACAATAACGAGGTGAGTGATGCCCTGTCACTGGCTGCCCGGGAGGGCCATATTGAGATCATCCAATGGCTCTGTACCCAAAACGTGAATATCCATAAAATATATCCAGACTGTCGTACTATTCTTCATCATGCCATTAAAGGCGGCCACTTACCTGTGGTTCAATGGCTGTTGCGAATGGGCGTCAATCCCTGTCAGATCGATCATAATGGTAATAACTGTCTGATGTATGCGGCAGATTGTGGGCATGTTGAACTCCTCGAAAGTTTGCTTCCAAAGGCGCTTTCCGGCATTAATCAAACCAATCAATGTGGTAACAGTCCTTTGCTCCTGGCCGTTTCGGGCGGACATCTCACAGTGGCCCGGCTGCTTTTGCAACACGGAGCCAATATCCATCAGATTAACAAAAAGCATGACAGTGCCCTGACCCTGGCCGCCAGCCATCATGAACCCACGGCTCGTTGGTTATGTTCACTGGACGCAGATATCCATTACGTTGACAGAGACGGCAATAATGCCTTCATGCTGGCTGCTGGCAGTGGCTTTATGGAACTGATGGAGAGTCTTGCGCTATCAAGCGTTGATATCCATCAGGTAAATCACAATGGCGATAACGCCTTTACTCTGGCAGTAAGCAAAGGTTACCTGAAAGCGAGTCAATGGCTGTGGCAAAAAGGGTTGAATATTCACCAAATTAACCAACAGCACCACAATGCTGTTACTCTGGCTGCCATGGCAGGCTCATTGGCAATGGTTCAGTGGTTGCATTCAGTGGATGTTGACATGGATCAGATAGCGAGTGATGGCAGTGCTTCCATACCCCAACGTTTTGGTTGTAATGCGTTCGTTCTGGCCGTGAGTAATGGTCATATTGAGCTGGCGCAGTGGTTAAAACGGCAAGGGCTTAATATCCACCACACAGATTATTCTGGCAATAATGCACTTATGCTGGCAGCAAAGAAAGGACAGCTGGCTGCAGTGCGTTGGCTTCATCAGCAAGGTTTCGGGCTTGATTGTGCCAATAATTCTAACCGTTATTCCAGTGGTAAGGACAGTGCCTTGTCTCTTGCCGCCAGCTATGGCCATTTATCGGTGGTACAGTGGCTTTTTCAACAGGGGGTTGATCTTTCTCATATCACTGAGTGCGGAAATAATGTCCTTATGCTGGCAGCCCAGTGCGGTAATCTCGATATGGTACGTTGGCTTCATAATCGGGGTGTGGACCTTCATCATTTCAATAAACTCGGTGACAGTGCCCTCAATCTGGCCGCCAGTAAGGGGCATTTAAGTGTTGTCCAATGGCTCAGTTTCCGGCATGTTTTGGGCGGTCGCAATAACGAAGGTGATGATGCTGTGGCACTGGCTACCATTTATGGTCATGTTTCCGTCGTTAAATGGCTGGGTCAACGCATCGCTTTACATCAGCGTTACCCAGATCTCTTGCTGCTTGCCCTGAGATGTTCTCGCCAGTCATTAGCGGTTTGGTTCTACCTTGTGGGAATGAATGTCTCTTGTTTCGACAAGCGCGGTAATAGCCCCCTGATGCTGGCGGCAAAAAATGGATATCTGGCTCTGGTTAATTGCTTTTGGCAAAAGGGCTATAACTTGCATCATCTTAACCATGATAGAGAAAATGCCCTGATGCTGGCCGCAGAAAAAGGCCATCTTCCAGTGATTCAGTGGTTATATGAACAAGGTGTGGATATTCATCAAAAGAACGCTAGTGGTCGCAGCGCTCTGGATATAGCGGTTGTTGAAGCCCGCTTTGAAGTGGCAAAGTGGCTCTTTCAGCGAGGGGCTACTTTTCAGTCTGATTACAGGGAGATCGGCCACATCACTTGGGTCGCTCAATCAGGGCAGCTTGAGTTTCTTCAATGGTTGCATCAGCTGGGTTTTAATCTGGATCATCCTGACGATTCAGCTATGTTGTGCGCGCTTTTGGGAAACCATTTACCGATGGTTAAGTGGTGCTTCCAGGTGGGAACAAATTGGCAAATCCTTACCGATGGTGGCGATACTTGCTTTACTCTGGCGGCGGAGTGGGGGGATTTGCGGATACTTAAGTGGCTGTGTCAACAGACAGCGAGCATTCAGTATGCTGATGGTATCGAGGGCGTTTATAGAACGATGCTGGAAGCGGCCGCTTCTGGTGGACATTTACATATACTGCAATGGCTAAAGGATCAGGGCCTTTACTTCATGGCTATTCATCCCGGTGATGAAGTACACTTTGACGCTGCTTACTCTGCGGCCCGAAATGGCCAATTCCATATTGTTAAATGGTTACATAAGCAAGGCGTTGATCTTCACTTTGCTGGTCCAAGGGGCTTCAGTGTTTTGGATGCTGCTATCGAAGCAGGCCATCTGCCCATGGTCCGTTGGCTCTATGAGCAAGGGATGGATATTATTCACTGGGTAAATCCACTTGGGCAAGGGACATTGTCACGGGCGATATTTCACGTTCATCATACATTGTCTAAATGGTTACTCCTTAACGGAGTTCATTTAACAAAAAAAGACATCAATCGAGCTATGACAGCTTCCGTTGACTTCCATGATCCGAAAAAGAAACTCTATGCCACTTTATTTAAAATGACTTCTGTCGTCCGGCGAGTTGGTCTGGTCCAGTCGTTATCGTCCAATCAAAAACGTTGGCTGTTGCAAGTTCTGAAAATTCGATGTCAGGAAGGTGCTTCTGATGCACAGATTGATCAGGCATTTGCTCGTTTCAATAAATTTGATTACCAAAATAAGTTGGCGCATAAGTGTCTGTCAGTTGTTGCCAGAACCGTCAGGACCCACCATCCATCCATTGTCACTGCCTTTAATTATGTCAAAACAATGCCAATTCCCGGGACGCTCAAAAGTGAGTTAAAGGAGGTTTTGGAATCCTGGTTTTATCCCTGAGGTTAGGAAATGGAATACCTTTGGTTAGCTCACCGCAGCAAAGTCGCTTAGCATTGGGGCCGAAAGTTGAACAAATGGCGCCAGTCAATTACTCCCTGATCCCATGCAATAAAAGCTGTCAAAACCCTCTCAGTGGGTCCAGTTTTAAAAAAGTGCCAGTTGGGGTTAATCATCTTCAAAATCCTGAACAAAGGGTGCTGTCAGACCTATCAGTGAATCCCAGACTACACCAACACCCCAACCAAAATAATAGAATTATTTCCAATCAAGCAGAAACTCAATGGATCTCTCAAATAAGTTAACTTCATTCGATCCTTTCATTTCTGATTATTGCGCTGGCTCATTGGATTTATTAGAACAAACGTATGATTGTTGCTTAAGCGAACCCTGCATGACCTATAAGGGGTTGTCTGCACAGGCGTTGAACACTCCTGTTTCTGTTTACCATAACCAATCAGATAAGCTCGAAGATAACGATCATCCGTTTAATTTATTGCATGAATATGATGTCGAACCCCTAACACTTCCTGATACAGCAAACTTTTTCAGTACTGATATTCCTGACATGCCAAAATCAGTTCTTGATGAATATGTACCCTGGAGTTCTTGTGATGAATCCGTCGATGACGCGCTATCAATAATACCAGGCATTCCTTTTATTCAGCCGGTACGCTTATCAGGAAGCGAGCCTGAGATTAGCGAGCCCACACCAGCATACCATCAGAATCCAGGTGGTCAGTTAACTAATCTTACTGGCAGAATTTCTGACCCGGAAAATTACCGGACAGTTTCAGTAGTTAACCCACCAAACCTGCACCAAACGTCAAGTGATGTTCAAACGACTCCGGCAGAAGAAACAGTTGAAGGTAATTGTTCACGTTTTGGATACAAAAGAGAGCAATATAATGAAAAAAAACAAGACTTCGAAAAAAGAAAACTGATAAATCAGCACCGAAGGGAGCGTTATCGTGAAAGGATGAAAGATCCAGAGTAACTGTTCAGCACCCCCACATAAATCTGGAATTTTCTGATTTTTATACCATCCTCTTAAGCACCATTTTTCCACAATATTCGCCAGCATGATTCCAGAACTACCCGCAACTATGTCGGCTGAGATTCTCTTGAAAGAGAATGCAGAGCTGCGGATGAGAGTTGCCTGTCTGGAAGAGCGATGTCGAGAATTGGAAGAAAAGGTTGGCAAGAACAGTCAAAACAGCAGCAAGCCGCCATCGTCTGATGGTTATCAAAAACCTTGTAAAAACAGTAATTCTCCAGATCATTCTGACGACCTTTCCGCAGATAAAGGTACCGATCCATCGGATGAAAAACCCAATCCTAAAAGTCTGAGACAGTCTTCTGGTAATAAAGCCGGTGGAAAGAAAGGGCATCAGGGCACTTGTCTTAAACAGGTCGATATCCCTGACTATATTGAGTACCTTCCGGTTAAAGAATGCAATAAATGTCAGGCGTCTCTTCTTGATACTCGACTTTAGAGTCTGTATAAAACGATAATTCGGTCAGCTTTTTATAGTGAAGCAAGCCGAAATCAGTGAACTGTTTTTCCAAGTTCGTTATTACTTCCGTTTTTTGCCTAAAAGCCTTTAGTTATGCTGCTTCTGAATTATCCGGTATTAACTGGTCGATCAGATCGCGAAAATTGAACTCATATTTTTGCTTATATCTGTTCCAGCCCTTGCGAATAGAGAACCTCGGAATAATTCCTGAAAGAGCAATTTTCATCATGCCTGCAGTGGTTGTATCCGGGCTTCTCCAGGGTATCCGAGAAATATTCAGACATGCCTGATTTTTACAAACGGTTAATAACTGCAATAATGCATAGCCTGCCATTTTCAAATGCATCCATCGAAGCAGTGTTCGCAATTTCTGCTGCCATAAATGGCAACAGCCAAAAGCATGTTTGAGTTGGTGAAACATTGGCTCTACCGGCCATCTCCGGGAATAGGCACGAAGCACCTCCAGTCCCTCAAGTTCCGGATTGGTCGAGATGAATATTCTGCTTTCGGTCAGACCTTTGTCATTTTCAAAGCGACTCCAGACGACGCGTACTTCACGACCTTTAAGGAATCTGGCGCGACAGATCAGGGTACGATAACGTATTTTGCGAAATTTGCCGTACATCCATACTGTTGCTTTTTCTTCCGGCAGTTTCTTAACCTGTTCTGTCGTCATCTTGATGCCGTACTTTTTTGGGCGCCCTCGCTTCTTTACGGTGGGTGCTGGCGGCAAAGCATAGAGGGCCCGATTTGAAGGTATCTGACCAACAACTTCTATGTTCATTTCCAGAGCTGGCTTTATCAGTGTCCAGTTCATATACCAGCAATCGGTTAGCAGGCGTAGCACTCGATCCTTCACTTCATTGCGTACCACCCTGAGCATGGCCACGGCAATTTTCAGTTTGCTGGTGTTACCTGAAGCTGGTGTCGGAAATGAGATCACCGGTATGGCGGTAAATACTTCATCTGCAGCCCGCTCAAATATGATGGCCAGGGAAACCCAACACTGCCCCCAGATGTACGTCGGCCGATTGCGTTTCTTGCTGTGTTGATGATGTGTACGACAAGCAGGGGCTTTGTCGGAAAACCGTTCGATTACCCAGTCATCAAGCCCCAGGACCACAGGTTGATTCTCAGGAGCTTTGGAGCAGACCAGACGGATCAAGTGGCGTGCCAAGTTCTTCCATTGCCACTTGCCCTGAGATAGCCAGTGGTGGTAGCTGCTCCACACACAATGAAAATCAATTGTTAACAACGCCTGTGTAACAAAGCCGTCGGCTGAAAGCATGCAACCGAACAGCAGTTCGCAGAACGTTGGTACTGCAGTTGATGATAGCGCTCCAGCAAGAAAGGTTGTATATGAAGCGAGCTCCCTGAGGATTACTTGATGATCTGAAGTGAGCATGGCAACCATCTCGAATTTCGTCATTGGGGATGGTTGCTTTTAGCAGATTATGCGCCGGAACTATTGTGCTCTTAAAACTCTAAAGTCGAGATCCTGAAAACCCTTTAAATTTAAACTTTTTTCCAAAAGTTGGAAACTTATTAGCTTATTTCAATGCCCTTATGGATAATCTGATTGCTATTGTTATCATTTATGCACGTGGAAAACGTTTAAATCCTGAGTTTCACTACAAAAACCCGTTAGCTGTTGAAAATGTACAAGAATTTATAAAAGATATTCTGAAACATTTTATACAAGGGTATTATTCAACAACTGCGATAAGCTTACAGCAAGCACTCGGGTTAGATGATATAGATTTCGAGCGGTGGCTGCATAGAACGTCATTAGAGATACTCTATTGGTTGGCTATACAGCCATATGAAATGACTGATGCTTTTTATAATTCAAGACATGATCACAAAAACCAGAACGTCTGCACTCATGTTGGTCAGAATAAAAGGCCTGATCCTGACATAATGAAAACTTCCAGGAAAATTGAATATTTCTTACTATTTGCTAACTGTGAGGGTAGAAATCATAATATTGGAATTGCCCATTGCAATAGCTTTCCCCTGCAAACCCTTTTGAAAGGGTTGTGCAAATTATTCATAAATATCCTGGAGCAATAATCAACAATCTGTAAGTGCCGGTTTGACAGGCCAACACCACTCTTCAGCGTTTATGGGTGATTTTCTGCGTTACACGTTAAACGGCAAGAGCACCCAAAGAATTGCTGATGCTTTGGGACTGGAAATTTATCAGCTGACCGTGTGTGAAGGTCATATAGATCGTTTTAAATCCGCACTGCGGGAAAATCCGGATCTGCCCGGGAAGCTATTTACCGTCATTGCTCATGCGAGACCGAAAAGCTAATATTTCCCGCGTCGTATAGAAAGCAGGAAGTCGTCGCAAAGTTCAGGAAAAGTCGACGGGAATTGTTCGGCTTTATGGCATAATGGCAACCTTGTCCTTACTGGCTCTTTTGATACGAGTGGCAAAGTCCGCCCCTGGCATGCCGATGGCACCAAGAATGCGGGCAGAACTGGCAGAATAGATGTTTAGACCATTACCTTTTTTTATCGGTTTGCGCTATACCCGCGCAAAGCGAAGGAATCATTTTATCTCCTTCATCTCCGGAACCTCCATGGTGGGGCTGACGCTGGGCGTTTCTGTCCTGATTATTGTCCTGTCAGTGATGAATGGTTTCGACCGGGAGCTCAAGCAGAGAGTACTGGGTATGGTTCCCCATGCCACGATCACGGCTGCTGGCGGCGGTATTGAAGACTGGCAGTCGCTGGTGGATACCATCCCGGAAAAAGAAGGCATTGAGGCGGCGGCACCGTTTGTTGATGCCCAGGGTATGCTGACCAATGGCGATCAGGTGAGGGGAACACTGGTTTATGGTATTGACCCTGAGTATGAACGGAAAGTGTCGATTATCGCCGATCATATGAAGCAGGGGGTGCTGGAAGATCTGCAGCCCGGAGAATTCGGCATTCTTCTGGGTGAAATTCTGGCCAATTATCTGGGGGTGTCCGTTGGCGATAAAGTAACCATGGTTCTGCCTGAAGCCAGTGTTAACCTGGCAGGTGTTTTGCCTCGTCTTAAGCGATTTACCGTCGTTGGTACGTTCTCTGTCGGTGCCGATGTGGATGGTAACCTGGCCTATGCCCATCGGGAAGACCTGGCCCGTTTTCTCCGGGTGCCTGAAGGGGTGACGGGGATACGCCTGAAAATGGCTGATCTTTTTGCTGCGCCCGCACTGGCATGGGATGTGGCGGTTACCTTACCCGGGCGCTACTACGTTCAGGACTGGACCCGTACCCACGGCCGCCTGTTTCAGGCGATTCAAATGGAAAAGACCATGGTCGGCCTGCTGCTCACCCTGATTGTTGCTGTGGCTGCTTTTAATATTGTCTCTACCCTGGTGATGGTGGTAACTGATAAGCAGGGTGACATTGCCATCCTCAGAACATTTGGGGCGACCCCGAGAATGATCATGGGGATTTTTATGGTTCAGGGATCGCTGATTGGTGTTATCGGCACGCTTCTTGGGGTCGCTCTGGGGATTGCCGGTGCGCTGAATGTTTCCGAAATCGTGGGGGCCCTGGAGAAATTATTGGGCATTCACTTCCTGAGCCCGGATGTTTACTTTATCAGCTACCTGCCATCAGAGTTAATGTGGCAGGATGTTGCGGTGATCAGTGTGTCCGGTCTGCTGATGAGTTTCCTGGCCACCCTTTATCCGGCATGGCGAGCCTCCAAAACCCAGCCTGCGGAGGCGCTTCGTTATGAATAATCCCGAAAATCCTGTGGTTCTGGAGTGCCGCAGGCTGACCAAAGCGTTTTCAGAAGGGCCTGAACAACTTGAAGTGCTCAGAGGTATAGACCTGTTGGTATCACCTTCTGAAAGAGTAGCGATTGTCGGCACTTCAGGTTCAGGAAAAACTACGCTGCTGCAATTGTTGGCCGGATTGGATCACCCTTCCAGCGGTGAGGTCATGCTCTGTGGTCATCAGCTGATGAAGGTATCAGAACAACAACAGGGAGAATTGCGCAATCGTCACCTGGGTTTTGTTTACCAGTTCCATCATTTACTGCCAGAATTTACCGCCCTGGAAAATGTAGCCATGCCATTACTGCTGCGTAAAGAGGTATCCATTCAGCAGGCAAGAACGAGCGCTGAAAACATGCTGGATATGGTGGGGCTGGCAAAAAGAGCCGACCATAAGCCGGCCGAACTTTCCGGAGGTGAACGGCAGAGGGTGGCTATTGCCCGAGCGCTGGTTGCCAGGCCAGACCTGGTGCTGATGGATGAGCCGACGGGGAACCTGGACCCTCATACCGCCAGCAAGATTCATGAGCTGATGAAATCCCTCAGTACCAAGCTGACGACCAGTTTTATAGTGGTGACTCATGATATGGCATTTGCCCAACAGATGGATCGGGCATTGCGTCTGGAAGATGGGCACCTTGTTCCGGTAAGTGGGATTTTGTAAGAAGGGCAGGGGGCTAATCACTCCTGCCTTACCGCATATGCCCGGATCAACTACCGTGAATTAGCGGCAGTTCACCAAACTAAAGTAAACCTTTCTTGTAACTGTTCAGCACCCCCACATAAATCTGGAATTTTCTGATTTTTATACCATCCTCTTAAGCACCATTTTTCCACAATATTCGCCAGCATGATTCCAGAACTACCCGCAACTATGTCGGCTGAGATTCTCTTGAAAGAGAATGCAGAGCTGCGGATGAGAGTTGCCTGTCTGGAAGAGCGATGTCGAGAATTGGAAGAAAAGGTTGGCAAGAACAGTCAAAACAGCAGCAAGCCGCCATCGTCTGATGGTTATCAAAAACCTTGTAAAAACAGTAATTCTCCAGATCATTCTGACGACCTTTCCGCAGATAAAGGTACCGATCCATCGGATGAAAAACCCAATCCTAAAAGTCTGAGACAGTCTTCTGGTAATAAAGCCGGTGGAAAGAAAGGGCATCAGGGCACTTGTCTTAAACAGGTCGATATCCCTGACTATATTGAGTACCTTCCGGTTAAAGAATGCAATAAATGTCAGGCGTCTCTTCTTGATAGTGAGCCGGTCAAATATATTGAACGACAGGTGTTTGAACCAGGGAGACCGGGTGAATTTGAAGTAACGGCCCATAGAGCTGAAGTAAAAATCTGCACTTGTGGTTGTCGGAATCAGGCTGAATTCCCGGAAGGTGTTACCGCTGCCGCACAATATGGCTCAGCCACACAGGCTATGGCCGTCTATCTTAACCAATACCATTTCCTGCCTTTTAAGCGCGTGTCAGAGTATTTTAATACTCTCTATAAAATGAGTGTAAGTGCAGGCACTGTCGCCAATTTTGTGGCCAGAACCTATGAAAATCTGGCTTCTACTGAAGAGGTTATTCGTGACGCCTTGCGGGAATCGTCTGTTGCCGGAGCCGATGAAACGGGTATGCGGGCCGAGGGCTCTTTGCACTGGCTACACGTTATGCGGGATGAACAATGGACGCTCTACTACTTGTCTGAAAAGCGAGGTCGTGAGGCCATGGACACGATGGGCATACTGCTAACATTTGCAGGCGTTCTGGTTCATGATCATTGGAAATCCTATTTTGCATATGCGGCAACTCACGTACTTTGCAATGCCCATCACCTGAGGGAGCTTTTGGGTGTTGTTGATAGGGACAGCAATCAACTGGCGTTGCGATTGATGAAGCTACTGAGGCTTTCCTGGCATTACTGCAAGGGCTTTAAGACCATAGGTATGCTACAGATGCCAAGTGTTGTCTGTGAACGAATCGAGAAGATTTATGACCGGTTGCTTCAGCGGGCTCTAATGAAAGAAGTCGTCTATATGGAGAAGCAACGAGAGGAGCTTAAGCGCAAGAAAGTCAAGAATACTAAAGCTTACAATCTCTTCAAACGACTCACTGAGTTCAAGGCTGAGACACTGCGCTTCATGTCAGATTTTACCATTCCCTTCGATAACAATGGCAGTGAGCGGGATGTTCGAATGGCCAAGTTAAAGCAGAAAATCTCAGGCTGCTTCAGGAGTGCAGACGGTGGTTCTATGTTTGCACGGATTCGCAGCTATTTGTCGTCTGCCAGAAAACAGGGAATGGACATATATCAATCACTTCATAGAGCTGTTCGGAATTACTGTAATATGCCTTTGCTCAGTGCTGAATAGTTACCCTTTCTTTAACAAGGCTCGGACTATGCCGGGCATCTGCTGATCTTCACTCCCTGTCAGGCATCAGGATTATCAGAATCTCTCAGTCGTTCCTGCCGTTTCTGTTCTTCCGCAAGTACCGCCTTGATCTCTGCCAGCACCGAGTCCACATCGGCAGCGTGCTCTACTTCTGTGAACAGGCCGGTCAGTTCGGTTTCCGGTGTCAGCTCGCCATCTTCAAAGAGTGCCCACAGCTCTTTGGCATACTGACTGTTCAGCAGGTCTGGCGCAAACTGGCCGTAGTATTCCGTGATATTGTTGATGTCTCTGGCCAGCATGGAACGGGCATGGTTATTGGCAGAGGCATCCACGGCCTGGGGCAGATCGATAATCACCGGACCGTACTCATCCACTAGCACATTGAATTCCGAGAGGTCACCATGCACCAGGCCGGCGCAAAGCATCAGCATGACGTAATGCATCATGGTGGCATGGTCTTCACGAGCCTGTTCGGCAGACATGGTCACTTCTCCTAGGCGCGGGGCAACCTGGCCTTCGTCATCAGTGACCAGCTCCATCAGAAGCACGCCATCCAGGCAAATATAAGGCTGCGGGACTCTTACGCCAGCTCTTGCCAGACGAAACAGGGCATCAACCTCGGCACTTTGCCAGGTCTCCTCCTGCTGCTTGCGGCCATACCTGGAGCCTTTCTCAATAGCGCGCTGCCTGCGGCTGTTGCGCTCTTTACGGCCTTCCTGATACTGGGCGGCTTTTTTAAAGCTGCGCTTTGCCGCTTCCTTATAAACTTTGGCGCAGCGGATGTCATCTCCACAGCGCACTACAAAGACATCGGCTTCTTTACCACTCATTAGCTGGCGGAGTACTTCATCCACCAGTCCTTCATCAACCAGGGGTTGGATTCGTTTCGGGGTTCTCATAGGGCACTTTTACCTTATTTGCACCCGGGAGGGAATAGCGTTTTTGGTAATAAGCGTTGGGGAGTCAGCAGTATTGACCATTTCATATGAAGCAACCCAATGCAGGAAGCTATACACGGGTAGCCGGATGCTTGGAATTGGGTTTGAAAAAGCGTTATGGCAGCTATGATCATTCAGACTGAGAGGACGCTGAACAGGTGGCGAACCTCTTCAATTCTGGCAAAACGTTTGATGCCGTGTTGGCGACTGTCAAAACGGATTGAGAAATTACGGTCATTCACCTCAATCACTTCTCCACGACCAAAGATGGCATGATTAATGACTGCTTTGAGCTGCCATGGACCGTCGGCGGGTGTGTCCCCGGGACTGCTGGCTCCAGTGCTGTCTCTATTGCTGGCAGCGCGTGTCGATTCGCGGTTTGTCTCAATGTCGGGAATAGCCTTCAGTCGTTCGGTCAGTGCCGGGCGGGCTGAGCAGACGTATCTTCTTGATACCGGCGTAAGGCCTGTTTTATCGATGGCTTTGGCCAGGTCTTCATCTGCATCGTCATGGAGCAGGTTGCCTAGTGATAAGACGTGAGGCAGATTCATTTCCAGTAAAAAGGGGCTGATACGGTCCGGGTGCTCGCTGCCAGTGAGGGGTTGGCGGTTAGCTGACCATGACTGATTTCTGGAAGCTTTTTGGGGAAGACCGGTGAGGTCGCCCTGCGCTGTAAATAGGTGTAATTGTTGTTTTGCACGGGTCATTGCTACATAAAGCAGGCGACGCTCAGATTCAATGGCATTACTGGTCTTGTGGGCAGAAAGGTTGGCAATTTCATCTTCCCTGAGGAAAGGCCAGTATTGGCGGGTTAACCCCGGCAGTAACACAACCGGCCATTCCAACCCCTTGGCGCGGTGGCAGGAGCTGAGCGTAATACCGTGACCGGATCGCTGTCTCTGGTTTTTCTGCTGCTTCTGCTTCTCAATCAATGCCGCAATATGCTGGCAGCAGTGAGCCGTGTCTTCGTTCAGCTGTTTGAGGAAGCGATGAAAGCCTTTTACCGCCAGAATCTGTTCATCCGTTCTCTGCTCATTAAGGCTCATGGATCTCAGGCTGTCGTATAGTTCTGACCGTTGAATATACCCGGCGATCAGCGTATGGGCCTTGAGTTTGCTGGCACTGTGCTCCAGCCATGTGAAAAGCTCTGCTCTCTGTGTCAGTTTTCGCGCCTGAAAGTCACTGATGTCGTTGATTTTGGGGGCCAGCTTGCCCAGGGTTTTACCCAGTTGGTGACTTTCGTCTTTCAGCTGCTGGCAAAGCCAGTCAACAGGCTGTTGCTTCAGGCCGATATGGGGCAGCGTCAGCAGTCTTGCCAGCTTATGATAACGAACCTCGGGCAGCAGGTCGGCAAATCCGCCACTGGCCAGGGTCATTGCATCGATCAATGATTCAATTTCCGGCCTTTGAAACAGGGAGGGGCCGTCACTGCGGTAGGGAATGCCCATTTCCAGAAGGTTCAGTTCAATGGGTACAGCCTGCGCCCAGACGCGCACCAGAATGGCAATATCTTCCGGTGGTGTTCCTGATGCCAGGTACTCGGTGAGCGCCTCAACCACAAAACGGCTGTCGTCTGAACCGGGTTGACTCAGGCGAATCAGGGATGGCGCGTTTTCCGGATGGGCAATACAGAGTACATCTTTGCGGGACCGGTTCTGGCTGATCAAGTGGCTGGCTGCCAGGGCAATGCTGTGACCATAACGGAAGGTGTGGGGCATGGTGAGTTCTTTGACGTCGCCGGTATCGCCGTAGTCCTGCTGAAAATGGTTCAGAATGTTGTCGATATTGGCGCCGGCGAACTCGTAGATCGTCTGGTCAGGGTCACCAACGGCAATCATTCTGGCCCGCTGTCCGGCAATCAGACGGGTAAACTGGTGCTGTAGAGTGGACGTATCCTGGTATTCGTCGACGATGATAATGTCCATCTTATCAGCGACTTTGGGTACCAGTTCCGGGTGTGCCCGGATCAGTGTCACCGGATCGTACAGCATGTCGGTGAAGGTGATCGATCGCTGTTGATGGCGCCACTGCTCAAACTGATCAAACAGCTTGATGAAAAAGCGATAGTCATCGGTATAACCGGACTGTTCAAACCATTGCCCTGGACTGGTTAAATGGGCTTTGACCGATTCAATAAAGCTGATGGCTGCTTCGATCAGGCGGGGGGCATCCGAGCGCATACGGTCCTTAACGGTTTCCGGTGCCAGTTTCAGAATCAGTGCCCTTACCTGTAGCTCAATGACTTTCTCCGATAACGGTTGTTTGTTGTAGGGGGTTCGGATCTGCCAGCCTTCCAGTGTTCTGAGCAGTTTCAGTCCTGTGGCATGGTAGGTTCTGATTTCGGGGAGCTGCCGCTGGTTTTCCAGAAAGCCTGCCAACTGAGCACTGGCCAGGGTTCGAAGCTTTTTGCCAAAATCGATCTGGGCCGCTTTATTGAACATCATCACCATCAATCGACGGGGATTAGCCCCTTTGTGCAACAGGTTGCTCACCAATTGTGCCAGCGTTGAGGTTTTTCCCGAGCCAGCCACAGCAATGCAGAGGGCATGGTCTTTATCATGGTTGGCAACGGCTTGTTGATGGGGCGTCAGTTTCATTCAGTCTGGTGATGCTATTAGGGAAGAGAAAGGCTAGCAAAATTCCTGTGGTTGATATAGTTGCTCCAGGTGTCAACTTCCGAAGCAAGGGTACGGAAATTTCGGTGGAGATAAAGCGACAATGACGGAATAATGAGGCCATCGACAACAAGGACCACCGTGTAATGGCTTCACTGTATTTCTATTTTTCTTCCATGGATTCGGGAAAGAGTACCTACCTTCTGCAATCAGCCCATAATTATGAGAGTGCCGGCAAGCGGGTGTTGTTGCTGGCTCCGGTGATTGATGACCGTTTTGGTGTCGGCAAAATAACCTCAAGAATTGGCCTGCAAAGTGAAGCGGTGGCTATTTCTCAAAGTGATGACCTGAAGCAGCAAATCGCCAGGGAACACAGTGAAGAGTATATCGCCTGTGTGATGGTCGATGAAGCACAGTTTCTGACACCGGAACAGGTTTGGCAGCTTTCCGATGTTGTTGATGTACTGGGCATTCCGGTACTTTGCTTTGGCCTGCGCACGGATGCTTTTGGCAAGGCATTTGCGGGCAGTGAAGTGTTGCTCAGTATTGCGGATGAGCTTACGGAGCTGAAAAGCATCTGCAAGTGCTGTGAGAAAAAGGCCAATATGCAGCTGCGTCTTGACGGAGATGGTAAGCCGGTCAAAAGTGGCAGCCAGGTGCAGATCGGGGGCAATGACAGCTATCTGTCCGTTTGCCGGAAGCACTATAAGTTGATGATGGGGTTTGGGAGCTGAGACATTGTTTCTGAATTTCCCGTTGCCCGTTGCCCGTAAAAGACAAGCCGCTTATGCTTTTGCGGGTAACGGGTAACGGGTAACGGGTAACGGGTAACGGACAACGAACAGCGCTTATCATCCCTAACTCATCCAGCGCTGAACCCCAAGGGCTGTCATCACCAGTTCTACCGACAGAGCGGCCAGTATCATGCCCATGACCCGGATGATAATGGCTGAGCCATTGTGGCCAATCACCCGAAAGATACGGTCTGCAAACAGCATCAGGCCACAGGTGACCAGGATCACCAGCGTCATGGCACCGGCGGTCATGGCCTGCTGGCTGAACGTTTTGGCGTGGTTGTCGGTCAGTACAATCACCGCCATGATGGCCCCCGGGCTGGCGATGGAAGGAACCGCCAGGGGAAACACGGCAAGCTGATGACCGGGTTCCCTTGATCCGGAACTTTCTTCCGGGTCAGAAAAAATCATTTGCAGGCCAAACAGGAACAGGATAACCCCTCCTGCCAGCTGGAGAGAGATCAGCTGGATGTTCATCGCTTTTAAAATAACCTGACCAAGAACCAGTGCCGAAAGGAGGATGACAAAGGCGTAAGTGGTTGCTTTCAGAGCGACCCGGCGTTTTTGTGTTTTTGACAATCGAGCCGTCAGTCCAGTGAACAGTGCCAGAGTGCCCACGGGGTCAATGGTCGACCAGAGCATAATAAAGTCTTTGAAGAAAAGCTCCATAATGATACCTGCCCATGCTGGTTATGGGTGTTAGGGACATGTAGGATGAAGCCGGGCAGCCATTACCATGGAAACATGGGAAGAGCGGTCAAACTGCGAAAATACCTGACGACATCTGTTCTTTATTTCGTTCTCTATTTCATGGCTCCCATGCACATCAATATCTGAAAAAACGAAAACCATGGCTGCATAAAAAATATTCCTTCTTCTTCTATTAAATAAGACAAACGTCAATTGTCCAGTTATTTAGGGCTTGATACGCTGGGGACGCCATGAAATCTCAATCCACCCCCGGAACCTGGCTGGGAAAAATCACCAGTACGTATATTTTGACTGAAATTATCTAGATATAATTTGTTCAAATTTTTTTATTCGAAAAAATAATATATCAGGGGCTGAGGAAAATTCTAAGGCCTTTGCTGGATATCGTTGCATGGAACTGTCACTTCTGCAGGTTGTTGCCGCCATGGGAGTTGTTGGCCTGGGAGCTATTGTCCAGGGAACCATCGGCTTTGGCATGGCAGTGGTTGCCGCACCTTTTCTTTATCAAATTGATCCTGCCCTGGTGCCGGGGCCGCTGATTTTTTCCGGAATGGCGCTCGGTGCACTGTCTGCCCGACGTTATGCCAGTGAGATCGATGTTGCCATTCTGGGTTATTCTCTGTTGGGTCGGGTGCCCGGATCCATGATTGGGGTTTTGATTCTGACACTGGTCAGTATCCAGCACCTGAGCCTGGTGCTGGGAGGAACGGTACTGCTGGCGGTGGTCGGCAGTATTCTTCCTTATCAGTTGAAAATGACACCATTCACCCTGTTCAGTGCGGGCCTATGCTCGGGGGTGATGGGAACTTCAGCCTCTATAGGCGGCCCACCCATGGCGTTGTTGTTACAAAATGAGAGCGGTAACCGGATCAGGGCCAACCTGTCTGTCTTTTTTGTGGTTGGCAGCGGTATTTCATTGATTATGCTGGCTGTTAATGATCTTTTATCAAAAGAGCAGCTTATTTATGGTGTGTGCCTTTTTCCTGCGGTGTTAACCGGCCACTGGATAGCCGGCAAAGTTGTTGAGAAGGTTGAAAAGGAAAGGTTCCGCCAGATAATGCTGGTTATCTGCAGTCTTTCAGGAATAACCGCTATTCTGTCTGCGGTTTAATGCTGCCTGCCGGGATAGACCGGGGGGAGTGTTGACAGAAATCACTATTTTGGATAGTTTGTTACTCCATGCGCTGATTTGACCTTGGCTTGCGGGCGCATTACAAATTCCGCTAAAAGAAGGGTTTCAATAAAGAATTTCTTATGAAACCACTCTGTTAGCAGCAGGGTGGTTTTTTTTTTGCACCACTGCCGGGACGCAGAAGCCAGAGCTGTTACCAGTGAGCATTTTCAGGGAATACCTCCTGAACTGGAACTATCTAACAACTACTCTATCTGTTTTAACAGATGTAAAAAAATTGCGACTCATCATCCAGCGCAGTTGTAGGCAGGAGCTGTAATGATCGAATTGAACAACCTGACCAAGGTGTTTGCCGCTGGTGGCACCGAGGTCAAGGCCATCGATGGAGTAAACCTCTCGGTACCTGAGGGTGCCATCTACGGTGTGATTGGCTCCAGCGGTGCCGGGAAAAGCACACTGATTCGCTGCGTGAACCTGCTGGAAAAACCGACCTCAGGACAGGTCCTGGTCGATGGTCAGGATCTGACCCGGCTATCCGAGAAATCATTGCGGCAGGCCCGTCACAACATGGGTATGATTTTTCAGCATTTCAATCTGCTGTCCAGTCGCACAGTGTATGATAATGTCGCGCTGCCTCTTGAATTGGCGGGAGCCAGTAAATCAGAGATAGAGCAGGCTGTTTTGCCATTGCTGGCACTGACCGGACTGGACTCGAAAAGAAACAGTTATCCTGCCCAGTTGTCCGGTGGCCAGAAACAGCGGGTAGCCATCGCCCGGGCCCTGGCCAGTAAGCCGAAAGTGCTGTTGTGCGATGAAGCAACCTCAGCGCTGGATCCTCAGACAACCCGTTCCATTCTTGCCCTGCTCAAAGACATTAACCGTCAGCTTAAGATTACCATTCTGATCATCACCCATGAGATGGATGTGGTGAAAACCATCTGTGATCGAGTGGCCATCATGAGCTTCGGAAAAATCATTGAAGAGAATGAGGTGGAGCAGTTCTTTCTCAACCCCAGGACGGAGCTGGCCAAAGAGTTTGTTCGCAGCGCTATTCATGAAAAACCACTGGCTGAAATTGAAGCCCGGTTCCAGTCCGGGCATTCCGAAGGTGCCAGGCCGGTGGTGCGCATTACCTTCGTCGGGCAGGGGGTTGTGCAGCCGCTGATTACCCGGGCGGCAAGACAATTCAATACGGACTTTAATATCCTGCAGGCGGATATTGAAACGGTTAATGAAAAAGCCATGGGCTTTTTGATGGTAGAAATCATGGGTGAGCCTGAAGGCATTGAGCAGTCTCTGCAGTTTCTCAAAGGCTTGCATAACTCACCGGAAAATACGGTCCAGGTAGAGGTGATTGGTTATGTCAGCTGATTCATGGTCACTGTTGTTTAAGGCGCTCTGGGAAACCCTCTATATGGTGGCATTTTCCGGTGGTATCAGCTTTCTTCTTGGCATCCCGCTGGGTGTACTGCTCTACGTGACCCGGGAAGGGCGTATTCTGGAAAACCGGGTTGCTAACCTGGTCCTGGGGGGGATTGTGAATGCCGGGCGCTCTGTCCCTTTTATTATTCTGATGGTGGCCATCATACCACTGACACGACTGCTGACGGGTACTTCCATCGGGACTACGGCAGCGATTGTGCCGCTGACCGTGGCAGCGATTCCCTTTGTTGCCCGCATTGCCGAAGGGGCCTTGAATGAGGTGCCTTCCGGACTGGTGGAAGCGGCTCAATCCATGGGCGCCAGTCCGTTGCAGATTGTTACCCGGGTGTTGCTGCCTGAGGCCCGACCCGGGCTGATTAATGGCATGACCATTACGCTGGTGACGCTGGTCAGCTACTCGGCCATGGCCGGTGCCATTGGTGGTGGCGGCCTTGGTGACCTGGGTATCCGTTATGGCTACCAGCGGTTTGATGGTGTCATCATGCTGGCCACGGTGGTGGTATTGATTGCTCTTGTGCAATTGCTGCAGATGGTGGGTGATCGCCTGCAGCAGCACTATGATCGCAGTCACTGAAAAATTAGTAATAGATTAGTGGGAATCCATCAATGTTATTCATGGTTTACCGAGTCATGGTTGGCTGAATTGATGGCGTGTTGTTAAAGTCTGGGAGTAAAAAATGACCGTTAATATTCTAAAAACAGTAAAAATCCTGGCCAGTTCAGCGGTATTAGCATCAGCTGCACTGCTGGTTGGCTGTGGTCAGTCTGACGATGAAAACGGCCCCCTGAAGGTGGGTGTGATGGCGGGGCCTGAGGCCGATGTGATGAAAGTGGCCGTAGATATCGCCAGCAAAGACCACAATGTGGCTGTGGAGCTGGTTGAGTTCTCTGACTATGTGTCGCCAAACGTAGCGCTGTCGGATGGCAGTATTGATGCCAATGCATTCCAGCATCGTCCCTACCTGGACAGTATGGTTCGTGACCGGGGCTTCAAGCTGGTTGCCGTTGGTAATACCTTTGTTTATCCCATTGCCGCCTATTCCAAAACGCTGAAAGCCATCAGTGAGCTGAAAGATGGTGCCACAATCGCTATTCCGAACGATCCCAGTAATGAAGGCCGCACACTGATTCTTCTCCATCAGCGTGGTTTCATTAAGCTGAACGATGTGAATAATCTGGAAGCAACGCCGGCAGATATCATTGAGAATCCACGCAACTTCCGGTTTATTGAGCTGGATGCGGCTCAGCTGCCCCGCTCACTGGATGATGTGGATATGGCCTTTATCAATAACACCTATGCAGTACCTGCGGGCTACACCCCAACCCGTGATGCCCTGCTGGTGGAAGATAAGGATTCTCCTTATGTGAACATCATCGTTACCCGTGAAGATAATCAGGAAGACCCTCGGGTGCTGGCCCTGGTTAAGTCTTATCAGACGGATGCTGTTGAAGCGAAAGCTGCAGAACTGTTTAAAGGAAGTTCTGTTGCCGGCTGGAAGTAAATTTTCCAAATGGCTGGAAGCGGTTAGCTTCCAGCCTTACTTATTTTTTGTGGCTTGGAGGCCATTAATCAGGGTTAATCCTTCATTCAAGGTTAATATCATCCGTCTCTTCTGCGATTCAGATACCATTGGCTGCCTGGTTCGCGCTTGTTCTTGCTGTAAAACCCCGCTTTGGTTTCGGTCCGTGTAAGCGCTATTGTTTTCTATGCTTGGCTGAAACGGCAGATAGTTTGAAACCTGTCGAGCGGAACGATAAATCCAGCTTTTGATTTTGTGGTTGACAAGGAATCTGAAATAGTTTGGAAATACAAGTTAATCTATGGAATACCCAAACGCAGCAGAAGGTCCTCCCTTACCCTTCTACCAGGTGGGTAAATGCCGCTAAAGCCTCCGGGTCCCCATGTTTGATTTTATTGGCAATGACATAATGGAAAAAGTAATGGAAATCTTTATGATCCTGAGCAGCAAACAGGCATTCATCGCCCGGTAGAACCGGAGTGTTTTCAACCTTCTTGTCATCGGCCACCATGGCCATAACCCGACCATCGTTGTATAGACGCCAGCTGGTCACATGAACCAGAACAATCGTTTTAAACTGGTCGTCGGTCAGAATGGCATGGGTACCAATGGTGTCAGGGATTTCCTGAATAATAACCGCTTCATCAGATTCTAATGGTGGGTAGTAATTGGCTGTGTTTTCCAGCTCCGCAACCTTGTGTTCCGGTACGTCAAAAAAAGCATGGTCGTGTATCTTGTCAAAGTAACCTTCCCAGTGGCCATTCAATGGATCATTGAGCTCCCGTGCGGGCACCACCTTATTTAGCCAGGGGATAAGGGCGTCTACTGTACCGTCTTTCATTAGTGCCCAGCAGAGAATTTTCATGCTGAACAGCTTGCCCGGATTGGCATCATTGCTGTAGAGCATTTCCATACCATCCAGTTCCGGAGCAATGCGGATGATCTGATGAAGGTTAACCTCGTCCAGAGGCTTACGGGTGAACATATCGATGACATTGCCACTATTATCATCGGGCTGATTGTTATCTTCAGGTGCTTTGGCCATGAACAATCCCGGGTAAAGCTCAGTTGTGTAAAAATGAAGGAGTTCATAGCCCATATCGGCATGGTCGCACCATCCTGCACTATTCTGCACTATGGGTTGAAGCGGGTGGGACTGTGTTATGAGATGAGAAAGGGGGGGGGGGGAGCAAAGCAGCAGAGGGAACGACGTAGAGTGACAAAGCAAGCTTTCCCCGATACGATCTGTTGTACTAAAGGCTCCGTAAAACGGGGTTGTCATGTAGATAATCGGCCAAAAACTACACGGTTCAGACTACCTGCCTGAAACTGGTTCAAAAATAAGGTTCCTGCTGGCTACATTGTTAAGGAGTGTTCCATGACAGAATTGAAGCTGGATTCATTTGATGAAGGTCTGAACGTTGCCGTCATTGGAGCTTCCGGTGCCATTGGCAAGGCCATGATTCATTTACTGGATCAGGTGGCAAAAGTTAACCGGATTTATGCTTTTTCACGCAGCGGTGTTGCCCTGGACCCAGCAAACAAAACCGATTTTCAGTACATGGACCTTCTGGATGAAAGCAGTATTGCCAATGGCGCAGAGCAAATCGCAGACCCGTTGGATCTGGTGATAATCACCACCGGTATTCTCCATGAAGGGGAGAGCCTTAAGCCAGAAAAATGTATCAAAGATTTCCAGCCCGATCACTTTGCCAGAATCTTTGCCATCAATACCACCGGGCCTGCCATGGTTGCTAAATACTTCCTTCCCAAGGTGGCCAGAAACCGCAAGAATGTGTTCGCGGTGTTATCCGGCAGAGTGGGCAGCATTTCTGATAACCAATTGGGCGGCTGGTATGCCTATCGGGCTTCAAAGGCAGCGCTGAATATGATCATCAAGACGTTGGCCATCGAAATCGCCAGGAAAAACAAATCATCGATTATTGTTGGATTGCATCCGGGAACAGTTGATAGTCGCTTGTCAATGCCGTTTCAGTCCGGAGTGCCTGAAGGCAAACTCTTTTCGGCGGACTTTGCGGCAGAACAGCTCCTGAAAGTGATAGACCAGCTGTCACCAGGTGACAGTGGACACATGGTTGCCTGGGATGGAGAGAGACTGCCTTTCTGATGATTGTTTGTTAACGCTGATATCATGGCGACAGTAATACCTAAAGGAGATGAGATGGTTATTATTCACTGGTTTCGTCAGGATCTCAGGTTGTCTGATAACCCCTCCCTGTTCGAGGCCGCTGGAAATGGTCAGGTGCTTCCTGTCTTTATCCTGGATGATCATTCTGCCGGTCAATGGGCTCCCGGCAGGGCCAGCCGCTGGTGGCTGCACCACTCACTTGAAGCATTGAACGACGCTCTCAATGGTCAGTTACTGGTTCTTCAGGGGGATGCAAGGAAAGTACTCCGTGAAGTGGCGCAGGAATATAAGGTCGATGCCGTTTACTGGAATCGTTGCTATGAACCCTGGAGGATCCAGCGGGATCAGCACATCAAGCAAACACTGCGAAATGACGGCCTGGAAGTCAAAAGCTTCAATGGTTCCCTGCTCTGGGAACCGTGGACCGTGCTAAAAAAGGATGGCACCCCCTACAAGGTATTTACGCCCTATTATCGCAAAGGGTGTTTGGTGTCTGAGCCACCACGTGAACCGTTGCCGGTACCTCCAAAAATCAGGTGGGTTGCTAAAACCTCAAACAATGATCTTGATGGTTTGGACCTTTTGCCCTCAGAAGGTCTGGTATCCGGGCAAAATCATGACTCTCCGGGTGGGCGAAAGCCGGTACGCTGGGATCACAAATTGTATGCCCACTGGTGTGAACAGGGCAGAGGGATTGGTGAGCTTGCTGCACAAATCAAACTTCAGGATTTTCTGGGTATAGGCCTGAATGGGTATAAAGAAGGGCGTGATTTTCCTGCAAGACAGAGCATTTCAAAACTGTCTGCCCATCTGCACTTTGGTGAGGTATCTCCTAATCAGGTCTGGCACGCATCAGCTGTTGCGGCAAACGATGGCAATGTGGAGACAGATCTGGACTGTTTTCACTCAGAGCTGGGCTGGCGTGAGTTTTCGCACTACCTGCTTTACCACTTTCCAACACTGCCGGAGCAAAATTTTCAGCCAAAGTTTGACGGTTTTCCCTGGCAGGATGACCCGAAAATACTCAAGCGATGGCAGAAGGGGCTGACCGGTATTCCCATTGTGGATGCCGGCATGCGGGAATTGTGGCAAACCGGTTTTATGCACAACCGGGTGAGAATGATTGTGGGCTCGTTTCTGGTCAAAAACCTGCTACAGCAATGGCGGCATGGGGAAGCCTGGTTCTGGGACTGTCTGGTGGATGCCGATCTGGCCAGCAACTCGGCAAGCTGGCAGTGGGTGGCCGGTTCTGGAGCGGATGCAGCCCCCTATTTCCGAATTTTTAATCCCGTTACCCAGGGGCAAAAGTTTGATCCCGATGGCGATTACATAAGGCAATATGTGCCTGAGCTTTCCGGGTTACCGAATAAGTTCTTGTTTGCTCCCTGGGAGGCACCGTCCAGTGTGTTGGAGCAATCGGGTGTTGTCCTGGGGGATCATTACCCTGAACCGGTTGTTGATCTGAAATTTTCCCGGGGCAGAGCTCTGGACGGTTGGCAGGCAATAAAATAATTGCAGGCTCGTTATGCACAAGATAGTGAAAGGGAACAAAATCATCAAAGATCGGAAACAGTGAAGGGCCATTTTCCTCCTGAAGCGGTAAGGCAACAGTCAGCCTCCTAGTGCAAAAAAAGCGCTAATACCCATACAGCCAGACCCCTCGTTCCCATGCTCTGCGTGGGAATGCATACCGGAGCCTGCCAGATGCAAAACAATCTATTTATGCCCGGAATCATGAGAGTTTAATGGAGACCCACAGTTCCACAGAGGCCCGGTATGCATTCCCACGGGGGACCGTGGGAACGAGGTGCTTGTGTATGTATAACAACGCTTGGCTGCACTAGTGGTCTGCTCTACCGGACTTCAGTCAACGTCGATATTGGCAGAGAGGCATCAATCACTGTCCTGTCACAAGCTTTTGGTCCAAAATGTTCCTTAAGCAACAGGTTGCACTGATGCTGGTTGTTTTTATGTTTTTCCATGTTAGCGGTAAAGTCATCCAGCCAATTTTTCTCTGTGTCGTTTTCCGCCAGAAATTTCATAAACTCCACTGTGGTCAAGTGGCTAACAGCTACATTATGATGACTCAAACAGTGTCTGGCTATGGTTAACTTGCCTTCTTCTGAGCATTCTCCCCAGAATTTATGCACATAATCCCGGAGCTCTTTCAGGAATTCTCTATAAAAATAAGCTCTGTAAGTTTTCATATTATTCAGAGCCAGTTCATCCGATTCAGGGCATGCTGTTGAATTATCTTTTGTATCCGAATCCGTCTTGCCGCAATCGTCATGTTTATCCTCGTTGTTGCTATTGACCCCGAAATCTATGTAGTGATTATCGGGTTGCGGGAACATAACAAGGTTCATAACATTTAAAATCAACGCCACAACCGCTTCCCGGGGAAAATCCTTGTGCACGCGGTAACTGAGATTAAATAACCTTTCAAATGGATTACCTTGTTGCCCCGGATATCTTCCTTCTTGCAGAAAGATGGTTCTGAAATCAAGATATAAATCTCTGAAATCTTTGATTTTGTGATCATAAAATTCCGGATTGTTTCTGACAAAACTTATTGCATTGCCAATATTTGTCAATCTAATACCAAAGAGTCCATTAACTATCTTACAAAGTAGATGTGGATAAGTCCTGATGATTTCTTCAATATTTTTGGACAGAATATCTCGGGTTAAATCATCCAAAGGTGTCTTGGAGTAGCGCAGATAATGAGATTTCTCCATCACCCTAAGCCATTGTGCCAGGTTGAACTCATTCTGCTGATTAATGCATGACTGATATATGATTCGGGAAAGTCGACGTGTACTGTCAAATATTGTGCCATCAAGGTCATTTTCAGGGCAAAAGCGAATAGTATCTAATACCGATGATGGAAACCGCTGGCCTTCAAAAGAACAATAAGTGAAAAAAACATTGTCAATAGTGGCGTTACATAACAACTCTACATTGAGTTTACAATTTTTGAATGAAACGCGTTCCAACACTGTACCATTCATTGAGCAGTCGCTGAGATCAAAACCCTTTATTCTATATTGCAACCCCTTGAGCTTCAAACCATCCAGTGAATTCAGCTTTCCCTCGAACAGTTGTGGGTTTTTCTCAAATAGAAATTGAATGTTCTTTTCACCACAAAGGCTGACGAGTTTTTTGATGTTTTTATCAACCTTGCTGTATTCATCGGTTAATTCATAGAAACGGAATGACCAGGAGTGCGGAAAAAGCTGTTCCAATGGGCGTCCGTTCGGCCAGTGGCTATAGCGCTTACTCAGTGTATGCAACAGAAGTTGCTGATCTTTGGGGGAACTGATCTTGAATTTATCCAACTCATCAAGCAAGGAAAGAGGATTCAAGAAACGAATCTCCTGTTTCTCATTTCCCTCAATCACTCTGTGGTAATCCTGCGCTGATTGCGCAATGATTTTCTGATTGCGCGTGTGGGCATCCACTTCGGGGCATAACTCAAAAAGATGCTCGAGATCTGGAAAAATACTGCCATCCAGACGACCGAGTGCTTCAGGTTTAAACACCATAGCAATGGGCCCTGCATATTCTCTCTCGCACTCCATCTGATTGTTCACCATAAGTCGGGAAAATACACATTGAGTGTCGTAATTCATTCTGTATTCCATACCTACGATGTTTCCAGAAGGCTCCACCCCCATCTGAGAACGTCGCTCAAAAGAGCTCAGAGCCGCTTCATTTTTCAAACTATTGATCAGAACCTGTGTACTGTCCCGGTCCTGGTCGGGAATAAAGTTTATATTGTGCCCGGGGCAGAACCGTTGAGCTGGATTTGTCCTAATGTTATGGGGCAACCCGGGAAGGTAATGCACCAGGCGTCCTGTGCGAATACGACAATGGACCTCCCAATCGAATGGGTCATCGTCACTGAGGTTCAGAAGCGTTTTTAAAAACTTCTTTTTGCTGGTATTTACCGGAGTATTGATATCCGCAGCCACGGCAAGGTTCATATCCCCCAGGCAACCGTGATAGTCGGCCAGGGCGTCCAGCCATTGCTCTTCAAGGTCGCCGGCATTGGGTCGCCCCCCCTCAATGCCCAGCCCTGACAGTTCATTGAACAATGCCTCAACCACTGCTTTACTGTGACCGGGAAGGGTGATGATCAGTTGATGTTCAAAGGTAAGGGCATAAGGCAGCTTGGGAGGAAAAAACAGAATACTGCCAGTCTTTACAGTGGCCGTTTCGAGCTCAACCCCTTGTATCGGTGAGTCAGCCAGGTAGGAAGCTTTAAGGTGTTGCGGATTCAAATAATTGACACTCTGGCCGGTCAGCCTGGCAAAACCGTGGCTGAATTCAGCCAAATGTACTTTTGCTTCAACCTCTTCACCCAATCTTGAACTGACTCGCGCGGGAAAACCAGGAGCAGGCAGGGTGGGATTAATGGTTGGTAATTCTTCAATAGACGGCAGGTCAGTGGCTAGCGACGTCCGGCACTTTTTAACAATATCCTGCAGGGTCATCACGGTCAGATCAATAACAGGGTGATCACCTTTGTGCCATCTTTCTTTATCGCGGGTTAACTGCGCTGCCATGCCGTTGCACTGAGAGGCCAGGGTGGTCAGGTCACCGCGCCAGTCGCGGTAATCGTCGTTCAGGGTGTTCAGGGTCATGTTGGTATATTTAACCCTCCTGGCCAGATGGTGCAATCCCCGTTCCAGAGCCAGGTTATCGGCCAGTTGGTTGCCAGCCTCCCGGGACAGCTTGAGAGACATCCGGGTGATGGGTTGACCATCGGCATCCAGTAACTGGTTAACGCAGATCTGGTCGCCCTGGATATCCCGACCTTTGACCGGCAGCCAACCGCCCCGGATACCCGCCGCCTCTATCGCCTTGTATTCCGCCATGGAGACCCGCTCACCCGCCTCCAGGCTGTTGGGCAGGCGGGTGGTAAGCCAGGCAATACGGTCATGAACGGTCTGCCGTAACCAGCTGCGGTCACCGGGCAGAAAACCGCTGTGTTCAATGAGTCGGTTCAGGGCTTGCCAGTCAACCTGGCGCAGGATTTTTTTCAGGGTATGGCCCAAAAAGTCATCATCCAATTGCGCAAGAATATCGATGCAGGGGTTGTCAATCGGGAAGGAGTTCATTGGTGGAGCCAGCGGGTCCCGCAGTTTTTTTAGCAGCACGGGCATGGAGGAAAAATCATCCGCTTCGGGCGCAGGCTCCGGTTTGTCAGAACAGGGGTAGCGAGTAGCCAGCCCGGCACAATCCCAGTGGAACATTACCGGCTCCCCTTCCGGGGTCAGTTCAATGCCCTCCCAGGCGCTGTTAACCATATTTTCATTGCCGACAATGACATTAACCAGCAATAATCTGGCCCACTGCTCCGAAGACAAAGAGCGTAGCGCTTCCTCCCCGCCTTTGAGCTTACCCTGCCATTTGACGGGGACATGGCTGACCACATAAAAGCAACCCTGTTCCTGATGGATAAAGCTTTCGGGTACGGTGATGCCCAGCAGCCGGGCGAGCCTGGCCATCAGTAGCTGGTTTTGCGCACTTAACTCACAGCTCGTCTGTTTGAGGTAATAAACCTGTTGGGTAACGGGGTCGTTATACAGCCCCGTCTGCCAGCTACCCTGGCATCCTTCCATACCCGCACTGTGCGGGACCAGTTTTGCCAGGGAGAAGGCCGGTTCCGATGGTTCTGTCAAGTGTTCGGTAAAGGGCGTGATTAACCCCCGGATAACAGCGGACTGCCTGGCTATGCTAAAAAGCTGATAACTGAATGGTGAAGGATGATGCTCCCACTGCTTTTTAGTGTGCTCACAACAGCTGGCGGTACCGATGCGGAAGAAATGTTCGCGGTTTGCGTCACTATCCAGTAAATCTATTGGATACCAAAGGTCACCCTGCCCGGCAATCACCCGGCAGGCCTCTTTGGCCAGCTTGCGCCAGTCTTGCCGATGGTTATCATCCTGACAGCCGGCAAAACACTCCAGCCGGTCCATATAAAAGCGGGGTCTTACCCGCATAACATCCAGTGTATCCGCATCGTGGAGGAGACTGCGCAGGGTCTGTATTGCCTCTGGTAGATGCTGGCAGCTTCTGGGGTTATCCTTGTGGCGAATCGCTTCACCACACTGCCAGGCCAGGGACTGCTCCGTGCCACAGTTGCGCAGGTGTTCACTCAGGTTGTCACCACTGGCCTGTTCCCACTCCACCGTGTCTTCCCCATCGCCTTCACGGCCAGTGTCATGAAACAGGCAGGCTTTGATCAGCAGTGGTACCATGTGGTCGGGGAAGGCCAGCGCCTGGGGATCGTTCTGCTGTTTACGCAGCTGCAATAGGCATAATGCCCAGATCGCCGTTCGACAACTGTGCTGGAGACCATGGACAGGCCGGGCAATGGCCTGATCGTGAGGCGCAAAACCTGATGGGAGATAGTTCTGAAGCAAGGCAGTTTTCACCACCTTAGTAGATTCGATCAATGATCGATCAATTACCCGCAAGTTGGGCAATTCAGTTGCGACTTTAGTGATTTTCAGCTTCTTTTTTGCAGGCTCAAAGGTCCCCGTTGCCTGTGCTGATTTGGTGATTTTAATAGCTTCTAGCTTATGCCCGGGCTTGCCGTTGAAATCAGGGTTGACTGGCAAAGATCGCTTCAAAGTAGCAATACCTGGCATCATGACATCCTCATTACTACCAACTTCTCTGGCAAAAGCAGTGACTGTCATAACAGACTGGCCAGTTAAACCAGCACAATCTTCAAAAGACGTTTTATTGGTTCCATCTACAGACTTGATTCCGATCGGGTCCATGTTTGATGCCTCTCCTGGCTGTCCATGCAGAACAGATGTACATGATAAAAATGAATTAACGCATCTTTAGATTGTTTATCGCATAGTTAGTTCCATTCCCTGCCATTATTGGCGGTTGAAACCGCAAGTGCAGAGCTTATACATCAGCCTGAAAAGTCCACGGTCTACTGCTTTTGGTGGAAATGATATGGTTGCACGTTTGTTCAGTTGCAGTAATAGATTATTATTCGAATCAAAGGGCGGGAGCTGCCCAGAGTTTCCTCAACAGAGCAGGCAGGCGTTGCTGCTACCTGTCCGTCAAAGCTGTCAGAGTATGCTATTTCGTTTAATCAACCCTGATATAAATACTGAGTGGGTTGTGTTTAGAGAGGAACTTTTATCAGCAAGAATACTCATAATTTATAACTTCTCAGAATTCTGAAGCTCTGAACTCCGTCCGGGCTGAGCGGTCGAAGCCTTGGAGCTCCATCCGCCTCTTCGACTGCGCTCAAGATGTAAAGAAATGAGAAATTATTTCGCTGCAGCCGCCGCTTGAATTGAGGAAGCTTGCTGAGGTGTAATGCCAGCTAAAGCATTCTCTGGCACAAAATCATGAAAATCCAGCAATGATTGTAGTGTATCAGCGAATATTTTTGCATCCCCACTGCCTATGAATTCCTTCAGTACCAGTCTGCTCAGACTTGCCTCAGACCGTTGGTCATAATAGTTTTTTTGAATCGCATACTTTAAGTAATTAATCGAGATGGATTTATCCGGACGTATCTGGCAAAGTTTATCAAGAAATCGATTTAACTTACCGTCTACACCCTCACTGTCTCCACCCTCTGCAATCGCCAGACTCGTATTTGACATATCGCTGAATCTGGAATCGATACACTCTTCACACAGGATCTTAATAGCTGCCTTCCACTGGATATTTCGTTTCGACAGTTCCGGTTTTTCATAACCCCAAGAATCTGTTACTACATGCTCTGAATTAATATCCGCACCAAATTTACACATTTCTTTTGCAAATTGTTTGGCAAGAGGATTGCCATCACACATTTTAAAACGAGAATGAATGCTATTAAATGCTTTAATCATATTGTTCAAATCAACTGCCAGATTAAAACAATTACTTTTCTCCATGATTCTTTGAATTTGATTTTCTTGCGGACAAATGGATGCTTGTCTTTCACAAACCGGATTTTCTGTGCCGGTGCCAACAGCGTTGGGGAATTTCCCCTTCAGATAATTTTCCACTTTAACTGCAACTACAGAGCCTTCCTCATGGGAAAGGTTATCCACCATTAATTTAAAAGCAGTGAAAACTGCATTATTAATTGATACATCATTATTTCCATGCATTTTTTTAATTTCCTCATTATTGTTAGGAGTTTTGTGGTATTAGGGCTTACTTAAGACTAACTCAGCAGATAATGCGCTCATCTTGACTGGCAGGAAAAAATGTCCACTAATCACGCCTGAATTTACAGCAAAATAGATTGGATAAAATGCAATTTAGCCTTAATAACTCCCAGTCCTCATATATTGACCAGCAAAATAAAAACAAGTTCATTTTTCTAAGCGGCCCTGCAAGGGTCAATCCATTAAGTGAAATGGATATCTCTTGGATACATTAGTAATATCTCGACTTTAGAGTTTTAAGAGCACAATAGTTCCGGCGCATAATCTGCTAAAAGCAACCATCCCCAATGACGAAATTCGAGATGGTTGCCATGCTCACTTCAGATCATCAAGTAATCCTCAGGGAGCTCGCTTCATATACAACCTTTCTTGCTGGAGCGCTATCATCAACTGCAGTACCAACGTTCTGCGAACTGCTGTTCGGTTGCATGCTTTCAGCCGACGGCTTTGTTACACAGGCGTTGTTAACAATTGATTTTCATTGTGTGTGGAGCAGCTACCACCACTGGCTATCTCAGGGCAAGTGGCAATGGAAGAACTTGGCACGCCACTTGATCCGTCTGGTCTGCTCCAAAGCTCCTGAGAATCAACCTGTGGTCCTGGGGCTTGATGACTGGGTAATCGAACGGTTTTCCGACAAAGCCCCTGCTTGTCGTACACATCATCAACACAGCAAGAAACGCAATCGGCCGACGTACATCTGGGGGCAGTGTTGGGTTTCCCTGGCCATCATATTTGAGCGGGCTGCAGATGAAGTATTTACCGCCATACCGGTGATCTCATTTCCGACACCAGCTTCAGGTAACACCAGCAAACTGAAAATTGCCGTGGCCATGCTCAGGGTGGTACGCAATGAAGTGAAGGATCGAGTGCTACGCCTGCTAACCGATTGCTGGTATATGAACTGGACACTGATAAAGCCAGCTCTGGAAATGAACATAGAAGTTGTTGGTCAGATACCTTCAAATCGGGCCCTCTATGCTTTGCCGCCAGCACCCACCGTAAAGAAGCGAGGGCGCCCAAAAAAGTACGGCATCAAGATGACGACAGAACAGGTTAAGAAACTGCCGGAAGAAAAAGCAACAGTATGGATGTACGGCAAATTTCGCAAAATACGTTATCGTACCCTGATCTGTCGCGCCAGATTCCTTAAAGGTCGTGAAGTACGCGTCGTCTGGAGTCGCTTTGAAAATGACAAAGGTCTGACCGAAAGCAGAATATTCATCTCGACCAATCCGGAACTTGAGGGACTGGAGGTGCTTCGTGCCTATTCCCGGAGATGGCCGGTAGAGCCAATGTTTCACCAACTCAAACATGCTTTTGGCTGTTGCCATTTATGGCAGCAGAAATTGCGAACACTGCTTCGATGGATGCATTTGAAAATGGCAGGCTATGCATTATTGCAGTTATTAACCGTTTGTAAAAATCAGGCATGTCTGAATATTTCTCGGATACCCTGGAGAAGCCCGGATACAACCACTGCAGGCATGATGAAAATTGCTCTTTCAGGAATTATTCCGAGGTTCTCTATTCGCAAGGGCTGGAACAGATATAAGCAAAAATATGAGTTCAATTTTCGCGATCTGATCGACCAGTTAATACCGGATAATTCAGAAGCAGCATAACTAGTTCTCGTCCAAAAACGCATCAGGCAATCATAATTAGATTGTACGTGCGTTTTGATATTTCCTGAAATTCCAGAGAGCCGCAAAAACTCTTCCCTTTTTTTCTCTAATCTGGGACGGATATTGGAGAAAAACGCGAAAAGCAGGCAGAAAACATCCTCCCACCATGCTGGAAAGGTACTTTCATGTAGCGTGGAGGTGGCTATCAGGATGGTGCCGGGTGTCTGGCCAGAATCACCAGGTTGTAACAGACCACCGATATAACCAGCAATGAGAATCAAAACGCTCAGAACCCTTGCAGTGGCAACGTGATAGCCCAAAACATCTCTTTAGCCACGAAATTCCCGCTTCAATACCTGCCCGGAAGCGAAAGAGCGTTTTATACACATACTGACTTTTAGTCATCTCTTCGACTTCAAGTCCGCGCTTCTTATTAAAAGCTACATCGCTGATTCCCATGGCCTTGGCTTTTTCCAAATTAGCGCGACACGCGTATCCGCCGTCACCGCTTGTCTGGCGAGGTACACGACCATAAATTTCTTTTTGTCTTTCCATCATCGGAATGAATTGGTCCGAATCCGCTGGGTTACCTTCCTCAATAACCAGGTCCAGGATCAATCGACTTTTTCCCTGAACCAGGTTCAGTTTATGGCCATACTGTACTTGCCGCCTGTCTTTTACGATGATATCCGTATGGGGTTCATACAGGCTAACCACTTTTTCCTGGGCTGGCACCTTTTCACCCTTAAAGACCCTGCGCTCTGTCTGGGAGACTATTGCATCCACCAGGGGTAACAGGTGATCCACATCGGCCTGCCACTTGTCGGCATCATCAGCCAGGAGACACTGCCCCTGCTGACGGGCGTTTGCTAGCGTGACAGTAGCTTCGATAAGTACCTTCCGGGATTTTCGGGTCAACTGCAGCAGTTTTTTATAATGCTGATGCCGCTCTTCTTTGCCAGCGTAGATGCATTTTCTGGCCGCATCTTTTACGGCTCGGTTGTGATGGGTATATTCATAAAGCGGTGTCGCTGTCAGTGTTTGTCCCCGTTCCAGCAGCCGACAAATTTCTTTAACGGAACTGGCTAAAAGATCACTGTCGCAAGGAGGTTTGATATCCGATTCGGTGACTGTGCTGTCAATAGCCACAGTGCGCCCTTTTTCAATACCCTGATCTTTAGCGGTCATTAGCTGACAGTTATTAATCCGTTCCCATGTAGATGCAGTAAGAAGGCTGATGAGCCCATGCAAACTGGAGCGACTGGGGCGCTGGTTTGGTTCGAGGCGACAAAAGTCTCGAAAGAGCATGGAGTCCATCAAACAAACGACAAGTAGTCATAATCACAATTCAAATACTGTTTCAGGAGTGCCGCACGAAGAACGGATTCTGCTGATAGTCCGTTCCGCCCAGTGTTCTGTTTATCACCAGAACTTAAGTCCTCATAAATCCAGTCATTGAACTGTGGATGGGCGTCAAGCCATTGCGAGATACCGGAAAGCTGGGAGCAGATTTCATGAGGTACGTAATGGAGTTCCATACTACACTGCGGGTTGCGTTTTTTGCGCATTTGGAGTCCTCTGTTTTTGGCAATCCCTTATGTTTCTTGCTCTTGGGAAGTTTAGTCGCCAGATAGCAGTAGGGCTCCACTTAATTTTTCAGGATAAAATCTACAGTTTTCAATTGGTTGTGTTTTTGGACGAGAACTAACTAAAGGCTTTTAGGCAAAAAACGGAAGTAATAACGAACTTGGAAAAACAGTTCACTGATTTCGGCTTGCTTCACTATAAAAAGCTGACCGAATTATCGTTTTATACAGACTCTAAAGTCGAGTTAGTAATATGAAACGAAACAGAAAAACAAAAGGCAGGGAAATCAATAGGCTAGACTGGAATTTTGGTCTGTCCAGTATCAAGGTCGGGAAACGATTCGAGCAAAGACAACAGGCTCTGAAGCCATAGGTTATTGTCAAGGGTTTGTACCGTTCTGCCTTCAAACAGAAGAGTCATCATCTGTTGTTCATTTTCAGAGAGATGTGTTGGGTCAAAGGGACGATCAGGATTATTAAACGGAAGATCAACAGCACTTGATCCTTTGTTATTGCCCTGATGCAATCTGAACTCGACAACGCAATAATTTGCCTCATTGATTGCTGTCAGTTCATAGAGAAAATAATAGTTGTCATTACGCTGAGCCAGAACAAAGTTTTGCAAGAAATCAGCTGTCTTGCCAGGATCAGGCAGTATCAGTTTTTCGTTATCCTTGGTGACAATATAAGGGGTTGGTGAAAAAGGGTTATAAACATGATGTTTACCATGCTGATATCTTATTTTGAGGACTTTGAACAGTTCCTGCACTTCATGAAACAGCCATTGCTCCAGCTTGTCATAGGCAACGCGCTGTGAACGAAGTTCCTTCCTGTTTTCATAGTTCACGAATATCTGCAGTAAGAACTCGTAAAGGTAGTTGTCCTGATCTTTATTAATGCTTGTGACCAGCTCTTTAACGGTCTCATCTGATAGCAGTTCAAGCACCGCCTGAAACGAGCCCACTCGAATGCTCAACGGCACATGACGCACGACCCTTTGACCACCGAACGATTCGGTCTTAAAACCATAGTTAATTATTTTCAGACAGTTGTACGACCAGTGCATAAAGACGGGAATAGTATTTTCATGTTCAGTTTTTATTCCAAATTCCTTAAGCAGAGATGTAGCGATATCTCTTGCTTCATGCCACCAGACTGCATCAAGCAGTGAGTAGAGTTCTGTTTGCCAGGGGATATCCGCAAGTTGTCTGATATTTTTAAACTCGACAAAAAAACTGGTCTGTTTGTAATAATTCCAGCCTGCCGGTCGATTGGGTATCTTCACTAATGTCAGAGGTCCTTTGCCGGTCGAGGTGCTGGTCTCCGTTTTATTCAACTGGGCACAGTTAATACCCTGGTCGTGCCTGAGGGAGATCGGTCCATTGACAGCTGCCAGCTGTAAAACGGGGCAGGTGTGCTCGTCAAGCCACTCAAGGTTGTTCAGCCATTGGTTGTACTGGTTGAGCAGTGCTTCCAGCGCCATGCCGGTACCTAAGGGGATGGCTGCCAGAATAGCAAACAATTTTTCCACCATGTCACATAAGCGCAGTTGGGACAGGGTTTCTGGTGACAACGGCGCCAGCACCGTTTCCAGTACTGGCAACTCGCCCTGGTTTTCAATGGTCAGACTCATTAATGGGTAGCCAAAGTGACATCCCCGGGTTTCCGCCAGTATTGTACCTTTTCTGAGGGCGATGCCAGGAGCTGTGACACTCACTTTGCTGGACTCATACTCCATACCTATTAATCTGGTATTGTTTACCACCGGTGGCAGATCCAGTATTCGGCTAATGTCCCTATTGAAATACCGGCCCTGAACGGCACGGTCTACGTCAGGAGGTCTGCTACTGGCAGTGTTCGTGATCACTGGCGGTGTCGGTAACATAGGCAATGGCTGCAATTGCGCTTTGTTAGACTAAGTGTGTCGTTTTTTTTGGCTCAACAAAAAAATAAAATAGTATTTATCTTCTTGCTCTGGCAATAGACAGGATGAAAAGTTCATCGAGTAGTGCATCGGTTGGATGTGAATTGATCCGTAAAAACCGTATTTGACTCAATCCAATGAAATCTCTATATTTCACCTCCGTTGACACCGGGCGCTCGTAGCTCAGCTGGATAGAGTACCTGGCTACGAACCAGGCGGTCGGAGGTTCGAATCCTCCCGAGCGCGCCAAGTCAATAGAAAGATTGACGAATTGAAATGATTCAAATATCTTTCATCCCGCTTCAAACAAGACGCTCATAGTTCGGCTGGTCAATACACTGGTTAAAACTTCAGGCGGTTGAAGTATTTGAGTTCGTCACTTGAATTGGTGAGGTGGCCGAGAGGCTGAAGGCGCTCCCCTGCTAAGGGAGTATACGGTTTGTAGCCGTATCGAGGGTTCGAATCCCTCCCTCACCGCCATATATCCTTCCTGATTTCCTTCCTGCTTATTGATTTACCTTGTCTTTATTTTTCCCGCATGTTGCATGTCATGCCGTATGCTCTGAGTCATAGTCCAGAGAGGTGTACTGACTCTCCTGGTCTGAGTGGTGTGAGAGTATCCCGAGTCTGGTTTACAGCTCCACTATCACATTTTCAATGCCGCTAACGGCAACTCTGTCGTTATATGACTGCCCATAACCTACCTCCGATTTTCCTTGAATAGGGATCCATAGCCACAGCCAGATACAGCTAGCCCTCCAGTGTTTAAATATAAGTAATATTTGTCGTATAGTTTTTCCTGATTACCACTGATCGTACGTCATGACACAGGGAAAGATAATTTAAGAATATACGTGCAGCTTTTCATTCTTTATGTCTATAACCCGGTAAAGAAATAATAGAACCTCTCCAGTATTACCGGTGGAGCAGGCATCATGACGGCTTGTTCTCCAGATTATCAACTAAATTCGGTTTCATAACCGCTCCGAACAAGCAAAGACCCACATCATCATTCGAAATAATGATATTAATACGTCAACTGACTTTCAATTATCGGTTGATGGCTAACCCGGTTTCCACTGGACGTCTGGCAGTTTGAGAAGTCGATCCGGCATCGGTGCTGTATTGACTGCAGCCCGACCTAGCCTTGAGATCATTGAAGGCATATCAAAACGCCGGTTAAACCGATAGTTGAACTCTGATAGATAACGGCCCAGATGCTTGGGGTCGAGCTTATGGTAAGTACCGGTAATCGCTGTTTTCACGTTTCCCAGCATGGTATTTACCCAGGTGAACAACTCATTCTCCATGGATGCATGCCCACCACCGGTAATGATGGCTGTGTGCTGGCATCCGGCATCTTCAATACCCCGGAAACAGGACAAGCCATCGCTGACGGCCCGGACACCCTTTTTCAGGGCATGTTCTGCCCACTCCTGAATGGTTTTTCGCCGGAAGTTATCAACGGCATTGAACTTCATGTAGATAGTTCTCGTCCAAAAACGCATCAGGCAATCATAATTAGATTGTACGTTCGTTTTTATATTTCCTGAAATTCCAGAGAGCCGCAAAAACTCTTCCCTTTTTTTCTCTAATCTGGGACGGATATTGGAGAAAAACGCGAAAAGCAGGCAGAAAACATCCTCCCACCATGCTGGAAAGGTACTTTCATGTAGCGTGGAGGTGGCTATCAGGATGGTGCCGGGTGTCTGGCCAGAATCACCAGGTTGTAACAGACCACCGATAACCAGCAATGAGAATCAAAACGCTCAGAACCCTTGCAGTGGCAACGTGATAGCCCAAAACATCTCTTTAGCCACGAAATTCCCGCTTCAATACCTGCCCGGAAGCGAAAGAGCGTTTTATACACATACTGACTTTTAGTCATCTCTTCGACTTCAAGTCCGCGCTTCTTATTAACTGAAGTTACGCAGCTAACAGCTCTCTCAGCTGCCCCAACGAAGCTTTCAGCCCTGCCATATAGATTTTGGCTCTGAGCTGAAAGTGATTCAGATTTACTTTCAATGACAATACTTCCAACCTGAAGGCTGAGTAAATTGAAAGAAAGATATGATTACTCTGTGTTCTCACAGTATGCGCCGGTGACTTGGCCATTGACGCATTCGATTTCAGCGTTTTATGGAAGACCTCGACTTTCCACCGTTTCTCGTAGATTGCCTTGAGAGTCTCGGCATCACAGTCAAGATCGCTGCAAACCAGATAGAGAATGCCTGTGCTTCCGTCTTTGTTTTTAAAGACCTGACGGTATAGCAGAACAGGGAAATCGACACCTGCTATCCACCCTTGTACAGGCTTATCTTCTGAAAAATCAACAGTATCTATACGCTGTGAACGGCCTTGTAATTTGTCGTCCAGACTGAGGGATACCTTGCGGTTTGACTTCATCGCCATCAGGAAATGTTTATTACAGTCGTGTCGAATAAACATCATATTGTCGTTTGAGCAAAACCAGCTATCTGCAAGGACATAGCGGAACATAAGCTGGTTATGGCAGCAAATCATCAGCATCTCCCGCATCATTTCATTTTTGGTTTGCTCTGCATATCGTCTTACCTTTTTTGTCTTCAAGTCGGTGTACAGGATGGTTTTCTCGATCAATTTATAGGCGACAGGAATCGACGCATCTCCGGCATGGTAGTGTGCATTGAGCAGATTTATACCTTTCACGGTGCGATTTTTTGTATGATCAAAATGCCAGGTGTTCAGGGCATTCTCTTTGCTGAACTGCTTTTCCTGAATCGTATCGTCAAAGATCAAAACCCCATCACTGCACTCAACCTGTCGCACGACGGGTTTAACGTAAAGCCATAAGTCACGACTGGTAAACTCATTGTTTGAAAGCAATCGGGTGAATTGGTCATGACTGTAGACATTATCCAAAAGCTCTGACACTCCCGTTGCAGTGGTCTTCCCAGACGACGACAACAGGTAGTCAGAATAAAGTTCTATGAGATCATTTTTCATGCCACCAATAATGGCTGATTTTCAGCAAGGTGCGTAACTTGAGTTATTAAAAGCTACATCGCTGATTCCCATGGCCTTGGCTTTTTCCAAATTAGCGCGACACGCGTATCCGCCGTCACCGCTTGTCTGGCGAGGTACACGACCATAAATTTCTTTTTGTCTTTCCATCATCGGAATGAATTGGTCCGAATCCGCTGGGTTACCTTCCTCAATAACCAGGTCCAGGATCAATCGACTTTTTCCCTGAACCAGGTTCAGTTTATGGCCATACTGTACTTGCCGCCTGTCTTTTACGATGATATCCGTATGGGGTTCATACAGGCTAACCACTTTTTCCTGGGCTGGCACCTTTTCACCCTTAAAGACCCTGCGCTCTGTCTGGGAGACTATTGCATCCACCAGGGGTAACCTGTCTCTTGATCACAAATAGCTACCTTGTTCTATCATTTCTCACTGATAAAACAGGTCATGCTTCCACTTTCTCCTAAACCATGGTCAGAACTAACTTTTGGATGTGCTGATTTGGGCGATACTCGACGTACAAAACGACTTGTCAAAGTTGCTGCCGAGCTTTCAGCTCATACCGGTAATTCTTTGTCATCTTCATGCGAAGGTTATACCGCACTGGTAACTGGAGCTTACCGGCTGATTGAGAATGAGGCCGTAAAGCCTGAAGCAATAGCTGAGGCAGGCTTTCAGGCAACTGCCAAAATAGCGAGACAGTCTCGCCTACTTCTGGCTCTCGAAGATACAACAACCCTGGGTTATAAACATGCTGTCAGATCCGAGCTTGGTGATCTTGGAGGTCCTGAAGGCTCTAAAACCAGAGGATTCCACGTCCACTCTGTCTTCTTGGTTGATGCGGATACAGAGCGAAGCATTGGGCTTATTGATCAAGAACGATGGGTTAGAGAGGACGTTCAGCGGGGGAAAAAGAACCAACGTCGTCAGCTACCTTACGAGGGAAAGGAAAGCTTTAAGTGGCAAAGAGCCTCTGAAAACACAGAACAAAGGATGGGGGGTAAAATGCCTGACATCATCAGTGTTTGCGACCGGGAGGCGGATATATACGAATATATGCACTACAAACTGGATAACCGACAGCGGTTTGTTGTAAGAGCTACACAAAACAGAATCCTGGTGGATGGCGAACTCTTATTATTTGATTCCTTAGCTCAGACTGAAGTGTTGGGGAAATATACGATAGTGGTTCCTCAAAAAGGAGGTAGAAAGAAGCGAAAGGCAACGCTGCAGGTCAAAAGAAAGAAGATGACAATACAGGCGCCGCAAAGGCCAGGCGGCAGGCCGGAACCGGTAACTATGAATATTGTGTCGGCTGAAGAGATTGGCAATGACTCCGAAGACCGTTTGCACTGGGTACTATTGACAACTGAAGATATTGAAACATTCGAAGACTGTCGCTCTATCATTCGATTTTACGAGCTCCGATGGCGAATAGAAGAGTTCCATAAGGCTTGGAAATCGGGAGCAGGAGTAGAAAGGCTTCGTCTGCAATCTCCGGATAACATTGAACGACTTGCGGTCATATTAATGTTTGTCGCTGTCAGACTAATGCAAATCCGTGAAGCATTAATGTTACCGAATGACAGGCAGCACAAAGACAGAAAGCTTTGGAGTGAAAAAACACTCGCGAATGAGGTGGTCAGTGATGATGAATGGCAGGTTCTCTGGCTAACCTATGAAAAAAAAGCGTTGCCCGATAAGCCGCCAACAGTCACTTGGCTGCTTCAAACGATTGCTCGGCTTGGTGGTTGGGGTGATTCAAAGCATACAGGGCAGCCCGGCTGGTTAGTGGTATGGGAAGGCTGGGCGAAATTGCAGGATCGGGTAAAAACCTGGCAGATAGCCCGGCAGTTCAGCGCTGGAGAGATGTGATCAAGAGTCAGCAGGGGTAACAGGTGATCCACATCTGCCTGCCACTTGTCGGCATCATCAGCCAGGAGACACTGCCCCTGCTGACGGGCGTTTGCTAGCGTGACAGTAGCTTCGATAAGTACCTTCCGGGATTTTCGGGTCAACTGCAGCAGTTTTTTATAATGCTGATGCCGCTCTTCTTTGCCAGCGTAGATGCATTTTCTGGCCGCATCTTTTACGGCTCGGTTGTGATGGGTATATTCATAAAGCGGTGTCGCTGTCAGTGTTTGTCCCCGTTCCAGCAGCCGACAAATTTCTTTAACGGAACTGGCTAAAAGATCACTGTCGCAAGGAGGTTTGATATCCGATTCGGTGACTGTGCTGTCAATAGCCACAGTGCGCCCTTTTTCAATACCCTGATCTTTAGCGGTCATTAGCTGACAGTTATTAATCCGTTCCCATGTAGATGCAGTAAGAAGGCTGATGAGCCCATGCAAACTGGAGCGACTGGGGCGCTGGTTTGGTTCGAGGCGACAAAAGTCTCGAAAGAGCATGGAGTCCATCAAAACAAACGACAAGTAGTCATAATCACAATTCAAATACTGTTTCAGGAGTGCCGCACGAAGAACGGATTCTGCTGATAGTCCGTTCCGCCCAGTGTTCTGTTTATCACCAGAACTTAAGTCCTCATAAATCCAGTCATTGAACTGTGGATGGGCGTCAAGCCATTGCGAGATACCGGAAAGCTGGGAGCAGATTTCATGAGGTACGTAATGGAGTTCCATACTACACTGCGGGTTGCGTTTTTTGCGCATTTGGAGTCCTCTGTTTTTGGCAATCCCTTATGTTTCTTGCTCTTGGGAAGTTTAGTCGCCAGATAGCAGTAGGGCTCCACTTAATTTTTCAGGATAAAATCTACAGTTTTCAATTGGTTGTGTTTTTGGACGAGAACTAGATAGGGTGGTTATCAGCATCTGTCTGAACTGCGGCCACGAAGGGGGCTTTGTTCTCTGAGCCTCTGCCCCGGCGGCCTCCGTGGCGCTCTCCGCCCCAATAGGCGTCATCAATCTGAACAAAACCACTCAACTGCCAGCTGTTATCTCTTTCCATCATGACCTGCATGAGTTTGTGTTTCATGCGCAATGCGGCATTGTAGGAAATGCCAAGTTGTCGATGAAGCGTCAGGCAAGAAATCCCCGCTTTATTCTGGGTGACGAGATAGATACCCAGAAACCAGGTAGCTAGAGGCAGCTTTGTTGAGTCAAAGATAGTGTTACTGGTAAGCGAGGTTTGGCAACGGCAGCAATTGCACTGGAATTCAGCTTTCCGGTGAAGCTTGCAGAAACTGCGGGAGCCACACTTCGGGCATTGGAAGCCATCTGGCCAGCGCCAAGAGGACAGCGCGTTCTCACACTGCTCTTCACTGCCGTAATTAGCCAGAAATTGCATAATGCCAAGGCCTTTTTGGAACTGAATGGTGTTTTTACACATCAGTTTTACCTCCAAAACACATGACTATCGACGTTTATTATAGCAGCTGGCTCACGACGTAGGGTCGGTGGTAATCAGGTAGTTTTTTGCCTGCTTCACGCTGAAGACATCAATAAGAAAATAGTATAACGGTTGTAGTTCACATAAAGATGCGACATGCTGATATTTATTGCATTGATGAACTCCTGATGTGAGAAAAAGCTGATATGTTAAAAAAACTGGTGTCAATGGTTGCTGGAGTATTAACCATGGTTTCAATAACAGGTTGTTCAATGACGACGGAGAGAGAAGCCCTCGTGACCCCGCAAGACGTGATAAAAAGCCCTGCTGATGACCGGGATTATCGCTATATAACCTTGGACAATGGTCTTAAGGTGCTACTGATTTCGGACCCGGATACCGATAAGTCCGCTGCCGCAGTCGATGTTAATGTTGGTAGCTACCAGGATCCTGATGAACGTCTTGGGCTTGCCCATTTTCTCGAGCATATGCTGTTTATGGGGACGGAAAAGTACCCGGATGTAGACAGTTACTCGGAATTTATCCGTGCCAATGGCGGCAACAGTAACGCTTATACTACGGATGTACGGACTAATTACTATTTTGACATTAACAGCGACCAGTTGCAGCCAGCGCTGGACCGCCTTGCCCAGTTTTTTATCGCCCCCAGGCTGGACCCGAACTATGTAGAGCGGGAAAAAAATGCAGTAGATTCAGAGTACCGTCTGCATGCCAGAGAGGATGGGTGGCGTCTCTTTATGGCACTTAATGCAACGTCGAATCCGGGGCACCCGAAGAGCCGGTTTAATATAGGCAGTCTTGACACTCTGCATAATCGTGACGGTCAGCTCTGGCGGTCGTTAAAGGATTTTCATGACCAATATTATGTTGCTGCCAATATGGGGGTTGTTGTTTATGGAAAAGAACCGCTGAACACGCTTGAGCATTGGGTTAATAGCGCTTTTTCAGCGGTACCATCAGGAGCAAAGCCCGACTTGACCATTGGCAAACAGCCCTACACCCGGGATGAGCTTCAGGTCCGGATCAATATTGTGCCATTAAAGGATACCCGGGTTCTGTCTTTAAGTTTTCCGGTGCCCAGTGCCCAGCCTTTTTACCATATCAAGCCGCTGGGCTACCTTGCCCGAATCATCGGTTATGAGGGCAAAGGCAGTTTGCACAGTTTGTTAAAAGAACGCGGCCTGATTGATTCCCTGGCTGCCTACAGCAGTGACCTTCCCAATGAGTACAGTGAGTTTACCGTGCGCATGGAGTTGACCCCTGAAGGATTGACTCAGGTGGATGAGATCACAGCAATGGTGTTTGACTATCTTGACCTTATTAGTAAAAAAGGTCTCCAGCCATGGCTTTATGAGGAGAGCAAACAAATTGCCGAGTTGGCCTTTCGCTTTCAGGAAGACCGTAATCCGCAGCAGACAGTCTCAGGGCTGGCAGCCAGAATGCACTATTTGCCACCGGAGCATCTGCTTGAAGCAAATTATCTCTACGACGCCTATGATCCTGAGCTGATCTCTGGTTATCTGGCCAGCATGACTCCGGAAAATCTGCGTCAGGTGGTCATTGCCGGGGATCTGTTTACTGATAAGGTTGAGCCGTATTTTGAGACGAAATACAGCATTCAGCCCCTGTCAGATCAGCTGGTCAAACGGCTGAAGTCCCCAATTGAACGACAATCACTGACGATACCTGAGCCTAACCCTTTTATCGCGAATAACCTTGAACTGCATGAAAGCGGTCAGGCTAGCAAGCCATCGGTTATTCTTGAAGAGCAGGGGTTACGGGTATGGAGCCTGACCGATACCAGTTTCAATATGCCCCGCGGGAATGTGCGGGTGATGATTTCTACACCGGCTGCTTCAGCCACCCCTGACGATAATGTATTGATCCAGATTTACAAATCCCTGCTGTCCAGAAGTCTCAATGAATATGGCTATCCGGCCAGGGAGGCGGGTCTTAACTACAGCATTACTGCCGGTCGGCGGGGACTGTTAATCAGCCTTGCCGGATATCAGGACAAACAGGCCGTTCTGCTGAAAGATATTCTCAAGGCAATAGCAACGTTCAAGCCTGAGAAAAGTGCTTTTGAACAGGAAAAGGCAGTGCTGGTCAGAGGGCTGAAAAATAAGAAATTCCATGCGCCTTACCGATTGGGAATGGATGCGCTTAGCCAGGCAACCTATCCTTCTTATCCTGAAGATGAAGTTCTGTTGAACGCGGCTGAAAATGTCACTTATGAGCAATTGATCCAGTATGCTCATGCCTTTTATCAGCAGATTCATATAGAAATGCTGGTTTATGGCAACCACAGTAAGCAGGAGGCGTTAACACTGTCTTCCATGGTGGAATCGGTATTACTGAATGAGCATAACCGTCGGGACCGCTTTGACTTGCCTTTCCATCTGCTGGGAGAGACAAACCGTGTTCTGAACAGGGATATTGAGCACGATGACTCAATGCTGATCAGTTATTACCAGATTCCCGAGACTGATAATCGGGAGCGGGCCCGGTATGCCTTGTTGGGCCGTCTTCTGGCAAATCCTTTTTTTAACAGTCTGCGTACTGAGCAGCAGCTGGGTTATGTGGTGTTTGCCGGACCCCGGCCATTTGAAAAACACCCTGGTGTCATTTTTGTTGTGCAATCGCCAATGCTCGACCCTATCGGCATCGAAGGTCGTGTAGAGCAATTTTTAACGGATCAAAAAGTCATGTTGGCAGAACTGACCGATCAGGAGTTGGAGCAGTATCGTCAGGGACTGATCGGTGACTTGCTGAAGAAAGACGACAATATGGATGAACGTAACGGTCGTTTCTGGCAGGGCATTACCAGTGGCGAGCTGGATTTTGACAATAGAGTGAAGATTGCCGATGAAATTGGCAAACTCAAGCCTGTGGATATGGAGTCTGCACTGGCAAGGCTGATGGAAAACAACGGAAAGCTGGTTATCCGTTCGTTTGGTGAACCGCACAAAAAAACGTACCGGAAGGAGACGGGCAGAATCGAATGCAATACCATTGATTGTCTGAAGGATCTACCGGTCAGCGAGTAGTTTTCATTGATAATCAAGACTTCGTTACATATGCTTTTCCCAACGGATATGGAGGGGTAATTTATATGGCCGCTGACGTTCTGTTTTCCGAACTGAGTGCCCGGGATAATAAAAAGATAGGTCTGATCACGCTGAATGCTGAAAAAGCATTGAATGCATTAAATCAATCCATGATTGACTTACTGCTAAGCCAATTATCTTACTGGCGTGATAATGATGATATTGTTGCCCTGTTTATGCAGGGTAGCGGCGAAAAGGCATTTTGTGCCGGTGGTGATGTGCGGGCGCTGAGGCAGGCTGTGATTGATGGCAAGCCTGAGGTTCCTGCTCATTTTTTTGCAACCGAGTATCGTGTTGACTACATGATTCACGCCTATCCCAAGCCCGTTATCTGCTGGGGAAATGGCATAGTCATGGGGGGCGGTATTGGTCTGATGGCGGGTGCTGATTTCAGGATAGTGACCGATACCTCAATGCTGGCCATGCCTGAAATCAGTATCGGCCTTTATCCGGACGTTGCCGGAAGCTGGATTCTCAACCATCTGCCTGCCGGGCTGGGCCTGTTCATGGCACTGACCGGGTGTCGGCTTAACGCGGCTGATGCGATCTATGTTGACCTTGCTAACCGTTTTATTGACCATGCCTTTCGTGACAATGTTCTGGAGTCTCTGCAGCAGGCTGACTGGAACACCTCTGAAGCTCACACTGTTGTCTATAGGGTTATACAGAAATACAGGGAAAAAAGTGCAGGGTGGTTGCCATATTCCAAGGTTCGTGAGCACAGGGACTTAATTGCCGGGTTGATGGATCAGCCATCACTGGCCGGTGTGATATCTGCCCTTGCTACTCTTGAGACCGAAGATGACTGGTTGCTGGCGGCCAGAAAGACGGCACTTAATGGTTCTCCACTGTCAGCGGCTATTGGCTACCGACAGTTACAGGAAGCCAGGTACATGTCGCTTAAAGAGGTATTTCAGAGTGAGTTGGCTCTGTCGGTGAATACTGTACTCAATGGTGATTTCTGCGAAGGGGTTCGGTCTCTACTGGTAGAGAAGGATAAGAATCCGCAGTGGAAATACAAAGCCGTTGATCAGATCGATGAACAAACATTGAATCAATTGTTCAGTTCACCCTGGCCTGAGAATCCGCTTCACGATCTCTGATGGATAAACACTGCCACGCAGGTGGCAGTCTGATATCTGATAATAATCACAGTTGCATTTGCTGGTAATTCCGTTGCCACACATCACTATGACTCTAACCAGTGACTCACTGACCGTGTTCCTGCTTAGCCGCTGCGTTTTTCTATTCAAGGTCAATACCAATTTCCTGAAGCCTCAAGACAGACTGCCTTTGATATGAGTTCCCGGTTTTTTATTTTTCGGCTCGGGTTGTCAGGTAAAGTCGATCAAAAAGCAAGTTGTCGGAATGCTTGTTAACCTGGTAAAGGGTTGCAGGCCTGTTGCTACCGTACCGTTTTTTGCCCGTGTCCTGAAGCAGGTCAGAGTTAAGAAATCGGTTCCTGATAGAACGCATAGGTGGTGCCTTGCCGAGGATAACGGAAAAGACATTTGGGATATCTGATAACGTGAACGCCTTCGGAAGCAGGTAAATAGGTAGCGCACTGTACTGTATTTTATTTCTTAATCGTTCCAGCGCTTCCATTACCAGTTGAGTGTGGTCGTAAGCCAGTGGCGTTGCAGGTTGACCATTTTCAATATCAATCCACGTAGCTCCGGATTGTAATGATTGCTCATCAGCCGGGCGAAGCAGCACATAGTAAACGACGGTTAATGACCAGCCTCTGGAATCCCGCCTGTTGTCACCAATAGTAATCACCTGCTCGAAATAAGTAGCAGGCTCGGTAGTTAGCCTGCTCAGCTGTCGTTTTGCGGTATCTTCCAGGCAGTTGTCATGCTCGGGCTCAATTCTGCCTGCCGGAAGTTGAGGGTGTTCGTTTTCCGGTAACTGATGGACAAGGACCTGAAGTCTGTTGTTCTGACTGAGCTGAAACGCAACCAGGTCGACAGAGATAAGTGCCGTATTCAGGTTTTTTATTGACTGATGGCCTTTTACCGGCTGAAGGCTCTTTACCGGCTGAAGGCTCTTTACCGGCTGAAGGCTCTTTATTGGCTGAAAGCTCATTGCCGGATCCTTATTGGTAATGCTCTGGTTGACAGGTTAGGGAACATAATTCACTATGTTAGTGAACCAGATTCCTTTTGTCACGGTGAAAATAATGTATTCCATTGGGTCGAGGGAGACCGTTGCCGCTTTTGATGTGGATGCCCAGAAGTGTTTCACCCCACTTTGCCCGGATGAGTTGCCGGTTCCGGATGGTCACCAGATTGCTGGAGAGCTGAATCGTCAGGCCCGGTTGGCTGGTATTCGTGTGGGGTCCAAGGACGCTCATCCGGCCAATGCGGTGTGGGTAGCGATGAAAGAGTACCCACAGTTGACGCCGATAACTGGCTATAAAAATGTTGACTTGCGCTGGAATCGACACGCCGTCCCCGGGACAGAAGGTTTTGAGCTGGTGGATGGGCTTCCCGATGTTACGGATTATGATTATTTCGTCTGGAAGGGCGTTGAGGCAGATATTCACCCATACGGTGCCTGCTTTCATGATCTGGAAGAGAAGCTGAGTACGGGCGTTATCGAATTTTTAAAGCATAAAGGCGTTGCCACTGTCGTCGTTGGTGGGCTGGCACTTGACTTCTGTGTGAAAACCACGGCGTTGCAGCTCCAGCGAGCGGGGTTTCAGGTGTATGTCAATCGTGCTGCCACCCGTGGCCTGGCTGAATCCTCGGTTGCAGGCGCTATTGCCGAGCTGCAAGCCGCCGGTATTATACTGGTAGAAAGTTCCAGCGACCTGACTATTGCTGACACGATCAGTCATGCCAACGCTATCTGAAGGAAAGATCTATGGATAGCCCGATTATTCCCTCCCTTCTTGATACTGACTTGTATAAGTACACCATGCAGCAGTCGATGGTGCATCGCTATCCGGATGCCTGGGCGCGTATGGAGTTTCATTCCCGGACTGACAGTCCGTTGGCAGTATCCAAAAAACAGCTGAAAAGGCAGTGCGGGTTTCTGGGTGAGCTGCGCCTGAGTTCAGAAGAGCTTGAATGGCTGTCTACTCTGCCATTTATTACTGATGATTTTATCGAGTACCTTGAACGCTTTCGGCTTGACCCGCGCGCGGTCACCATTGAACAGCGTAATGGTCAATTGTCACTGGTGGTTGAAGGACTCTGGAGTGAAATAACGCATTTCGAAATTTTTCTTCTGGCGATTATCAGTGAGCTTCATGGTCACAGCTTTTATGGTCAGGGCGATCAGGTTGATGTTGTTGCCCGGGGTCAGCACCGTCTTGATGTGAAGCTGAATCAGCTTCCGGATGATAGTGGGTTTGCCCTGGTTGACTTTGGTACCCGTCGGCGGTTTTCAAGGAACTGGCATTACCATGTGGTGGAAAGCCTGAAGCATCGGCTGCCAGATAATTTTATGGGTACCAGCAATCTGAATCTGGCAAGAACGCTTGGATTAAAACCGGTGGGAACCATGGCTCACGAGTGGTTGCAGTCCCATCAGGTGCTGGGCAAGAGCCTGCGAACCAGTCAGAAGGATGCCTTGAAGGTCTGGTTGGATGAATACAAAGGCCAGCTCGGTATCGCACTGACTGATACGATCAGTATGGAAGCCTTTCTGAAGGATTTTGATGTTGAGTTGGCCAATGCCTACCAGGGGATGCGGCATGATTCCGGTGACCCTTTTGCCTGGGGAGAGCTGGCTCTTGACCACTACCGCCGACTGGGCATTGACCCGCGCACCAAACATCTGGTGTTCAGTGACAAACTGAACTTCGATAAGGCGTTGGCTATCCATCAGTGGTTTGCCGGCAACATCAATGTCAGCTTTGGGATCGGTACCTATCTCACCAATGATATGGGCTTTCAGGCACCCAATATTGTCCTGAAATTAACGGAGTTGAATGGGGCTCCCGTTGCCAAGCTTTCAGACAGTCCTGGCAAGACACTGTGCCGTGATAAGGCCTATATAGAGCGGTTAAAGAAAACCTTTGGCTATCAGCTCAGTGCTGCCTGATGTTCGGTTAGCCGGATTTGATTTTTCTTTTTACCCAGTAAAATGATGGTCAGGTGTACGCTGGCAGTTGACGTTAGATCGGGTTTTATGCAGAATGCCCTGCATCGGGACGCGAAGTTCCGGCTTTTGTGGTGGACCTTGCCGGTCCCCCCGCAATAATCAGCTACGAATCCCGCCAGGCCCGGAAGGGAGCAACGGTAGTAGTGACATTATGTGCCGGGGTGTGGCTGGCAGGGTTTGCCCCCATCTTTTCCGGATTCACGGATTATCGCTTCAAAGTCACTTCCAAACTCAACTTAAACACTTCCTGATCGTGCAATTTCAAGGCTTCTTGGTTAGCATAGATACTCTTTATTCTGACATCAGGTATTGACGCTACTCACATGAGCTATCAGGTTCTTGCACGCAAATGGCGACCCCGTTCTTTCAAAGAGCTGGTAGGGCAGTCTCATGTTCTTCAGGCACTGGTTAATGCCCTGGATCAGGATCGTCTTCATCATGCTTACCTGTTTACCGGTACCCGTGGTGTCGGTAAGACGACCATTGCCCGTATTTTTGCCAGGTGTCTGAATTGTGAACAGGGTGTCAGTTCAACCCCCTGCGGTCAGTGTTCAGCCTGTAAAGAGATTGATGATGGCCGTTTTGTCGATCTGATTGAAGTGGACGCGGCCTCCAGAACCAAGGTGGAGGATACCCGGGAATTGCTGGATAATGTCCAGTATGCGCCGACCCGTGGGCGCTATAAGGTGTATCTGATTGATGAGGTGCACATGCTGTCGGCGCACAGTTTTAATGCGCTGTTGAAAACGCTGGAAGAGCCGCCCCCCCATGTGAAATTCCTGCTGGCAACCACCGATCCTCAGAAGTTACCAGTGACTATTTTGTCCCGCTGTCTGCAGTTCAGCCTGAAGAACATGACCCCAGAGCGCATTGTCGGTCATCTGGAAAACATCCTTGGACAGGAGCAGGTCGCCTGTGATGTTGCGGCCCTGTGGCAGCTGGCTCGTGCTGCCGATGGCAGTATGCGTGATGCCCTGAGCCTGACGGATCAGGCCATTGCCTTTGGCAATGGTCGTGTCAGCGAGGCTGAAGTTGGGGCCATGCTGGGTACCATTGACCAGGGGCAGGTGATGAAAATGGTAATGGCGCTGTCGACGGCAGATGCGGCCCATATTCTGAGTTCTGTTTCCTCTCTGGCAGAACATTCACCGGATTATCTGGCGGTACTGGATGACATGCTGTCTCTGTTGCACCGGGTAGCTATTGCCCAGGCGGTACCGGATGCCGTTGATAACAGTCAGGGTGATCGTGAGCAGGTCATTGAGCTGGCATCTTCAATGACAGCAGAGGATGTGCAACTGTATTACCAGATTGGCCTGGTTGGCAAGAAAGACCTGCCTCTGGCCCCGGATCCTCGTGGTGGCTTTGAAATGGCCCTGTTACGTATGCTGGCGTTCAGACCGGACGGAGCACCAGCGGCTGGCAGTTCACTTAATATTTCAGGTGGCAAGCATGATGAAGGTGCTTCTGATCCGGAGCCTGTTGTTCAACCAATTGATGTCCCTGTTGACGTCCATCAAGCGGATGTGCCAGAAAATCATTCAGCACAAGTCGGTGGCTGCAGGGATACCTTTGAGCTGCCAGTGATAACAGAAGAGCGACCAACGTCATCACTAGCGGAACCAGTGTCTCAGCCTGTAGTCGCTGAAGATGCGCAGCCGACCCCGGTGGTCGTGCCATTGTCAGTTGATGATCAGGCTGCCACTATACCGCCAGTTGATGATGATCAGGCTCATGATGCTGGCCCCTCACTGAATGATTTGCAGGCACACTGGACGTCAGGCGCTGATTATTCGGAAGCTGAAGGCGTTGCGGATATCCCTGCCGACCAATTCCTGAGCCTGCAAGTGACTGTCGGGGCTCCGGGTGTTGAACCTGAAGCATCGGTCAGAGCCGTGGTGGAATTGCCAGCAAAAAAAGACAGGGTGCTATTTGCACAACTGGATGCTGTGAGCTGGGTCCGGGTTTTTCGGGGCCTTCCGCTGGGTGGGGTGACTGGCACCATTGGCTCCCACTGTGAGTTTGTTGTGAGTGAGCAAGATGCTATCCGGTTGCGACTTGATGAAGAGCGGAGCACGCTCTACAACGATACCCATCGACAGCGTATGGAAAAGGCATTGTGTGATTATTTTGAGCAGTCCGTTAAACTGTTAATTGACACTGGTCGTATTGTTAATGAAACTCCAGCCGCCTGGCGCGAGCGGAAAATTGCTGAGCGTCTCCAGGAAGCAAGAGAGAGTATCTATTCAGATACCAGGATAAAAGCGTTGGTTGAAACCTTTTCTGCCACAGTGTTGGATGAATCGATTCAGCCAGTAGATAATATCATCAAGTAAAACGCCCGGACGGGATTGTCGGTGAATTCTGGCGATTCTTCTGTGGTGTTTTTTGTGCAGAGGTCAATATGTTTAAAGGTGGCATGGGCAATCTGATGAAGCAGGCCCAGAAAATGCAGGAAGATATGCAAAAACTCCAAGAGGAGTTGGCCAATGCAGAAGTCACTGGCGAGGCCGGTGCCGGGCTGGTTAAGGTGATCATGACCGGTCGTTATGATGTTCGTAAGGTGGAAATTGATCCCAGTCTGCTTGAAGAAGACAAGGAGATGTTGGAAGATCTGGTGGCTGCTGCCATGAATGATGCGGTTCGTAAAGTAGAAGAGAGCAATAAGGAGAAAATGGGTGAGCTTACCTCAGGACTTGGTCTTCCAGCCGGTATGAAATTGCCATTCTAGGTTTCTTATGCCCGGCGCTGATTTATCGACATAATCGTTGCCGGGCAGGTTTATCATTTTTATTCAGGTTCGTTTATGTTCAGCCCCATGATCAGGGAATTGATGGAGTCATTGCGCTGTCTGCCGGGCGTTGGGCCGCGATCGGCTCAGCGAATGGCGTTGCACCTGTTGGAGAGAGACCGTGATGGCGCTGTGCGCTTGTCTGCTGCTCTCCACCGGGCTGCCGAAGGGGTGGGGCGATGCAGGCATTGCCGTACCCTGACGGAAGAGCCTGTCTGTCAGATTTGTGCTAATCCCGGCAGGGATGAAAAACTGTTATGTATTGTTGAGAATCCTTCCGATGTTATGGCTTTTGAGCAGGCAGGTGGTTTCTCGGGACGATACTTTGTATTGATGGGGCATTTGTCGCCTATTGATGGTATCGGGCCGGAAGATATTGGCATTGAACAGATGCTGAAAACGGTATCGGAAAACCGGGTTGAAGAAGTGATTCTGGCGACCAATCCCACTGTTGAAGGAGAGGCCACGGCCCACTACATTGCCGAAGAGCTGAAATCGCTCGGGGTGACGGCCACTCGCATTGCCCATGGTGTGCCTCTGGGAGGTGAGCTTGAGTTCGTGGATGGTGGTACCCTGGCTCATGCCCTGGCAGGACGCAAAAAGATTGAAATCTGACTCAGTCATTGGGCAGACTATTCTCGGTCAGCCTCCCAGGAGCCTGACCGGGGCATTGCTAATTCAGGAAGGACAGCTGTCTCATGGAAGGCCAATTATTCTCTCTGGCAATGGAGAGGCAGGTTGGGTTTCCCGGCTAACGGTTAAGAATCTGTTTGCTCTCTCCAGAGCGGTTAGTAAAACCATGACATTAACGTTACCGGATAGCCGACAGTATTCCGTTATTTTTGATCGTTCAAATGGGGCTCCCGTAGAGGTACAGCAGGCCATGCCGTTTGCCTATCCAGAGGGAAGTGATCAATACTTTCTTACCCTTCAATTATTGACTTTATAGTCAACCATAGAGGCGGAGGGGGGAGGAGAAATGGATATTGATTCAAGCTCACTATTCTTGGCTTTATTCGATTCTCTTATAAAAGCGCTAGCTTGCTTACCAGCAATTTTTGCCTGTTCTCTATCACCGGTATTCTTGAAAACTTCATGGTAAGCCTTCTGGTAAGCCTTCTGGTAAGCTTTCCGTTTCTCGGACTGTTCGTAGGCCTTCCTTTTGTCGGATTCACGGTAAGCCTTGCGGTAGGCCTTCCGTTTCTCGGACTGTTCGTAAACCTTCTGGTATGCCTTCCCTTTCTCTGATTCACGGTAAGCCTTCCGGTATGCCTTCCCTTTCTCGGATTCACGGTAAGCCTTCAAGTAAGCCTTCCGTTTCTCGGACTGTTGGTAATCCTTCAGGTAAGCCTTCAGGTAAGCCTTCCGTTTCTCGGACTGTTCGTAAGCCTTCTGGTAAGCCCTCCGGACAGCCTTCCCTTTCTCAGATTCACGGTAAGCTTTGCGGTAAGCCTTTCGTTTCTCGGACTGTTCGTAAGCCTTCTGGTAAACCTTCCGTTTCTCAGACTGTTTGCAAGCCTTCCGGGAAGCCTTCCGTTTTTTGGATTCAAGGTAAGCCTTTTGGGAGGCCTTGTCAGGAGAGCTAGTCAGAGATTCACCAGAAACGGAAGCAGAAGCATTAAAATCAAACTCATTGTCTTTTAATGTTACATCAAGTGGAGGATGATTAGCACCAATGGAGTGTGACTGTGAATCCGCTTCAAAGACCATACTCCCGGCGCGATCGATTCTTAATCCTGATTGACTGGTATAAAGAATATTTTCGTCACTTTTCTGTGGTTGTGCCTTGGTTTTATCTGATAGGCCTAACGGCCCACTTTGCCCAGTTTCTTGATGATAAATAACCCTCACCAGCGCTTTTGGAAAGCGGTAATCGCTGAATGGGTTGTGGAAGCTTTCACCATATGTATTCAAGATGTTTAAGTAATTGTTTGGCGTAGTTTGTTGAACTTCCAGCCCGAATATCACGCCATTGCGCTGCAGAGAGTCATTCAAAACTGAAGCACTTCCTGGCATGGCAGGTTCATACGCTTTTTGAACATCTGGATACAAGAAGTGTGAGTTAAAATATGGATTATCCATTGAATTATTGAATAATTGAATAATTGAATAATTGAATAATTGAATTATAGCTAGGACCACACCTTTTTATAAAAGTTCCCCCCTTTCGGGATTCATTCTTCATTTATTTATGTCAACAACGCATAAGGACTTGCTATGGCGATTACGCACGATGACGCTAAGCTATTTGAAAGCCAGCGCCTCACGACATGACTCTTATATTTTACTGAAGTTTTCCTGATGGTCTCTGATGAACTGAAATCTCAGAGGCTTTCTCTTGCGGGGCTTTGATATTTAGCCGAGTCTGTGTGCCCGGAAAACTATAACCACTTCAATATCTTCATACCCTTCGATTATCGACTTTTCAGTCAATCTGAGAGGCAGGAGGTTGGAAGAGGAGAAATGAATATTGATTCAAGCTCACTCTTCTTGGCTTTATTCGATTCCTTTATAAGAGCAACAGCTTGCTTACCTGCTGTTTTTGCTTGTTCTCTATCATCGGTATTCTTTAAAACTTCATGGTAAGCCTTCTGGTAAGCCTTCGCTTTATCGGATTCACGGTAAGCCTTGCGGTAAGCCTTCCGTTTTTCGGAATGTGCGTAAGCCTTCTGGTAAGCTTTACGTTTCTCGGATTCAAGGTAAGCCTTTTGGGAGGCCTTATCAGGAGAGCTAGTCAGAGATTCACCAGAAACGGAAGCAGAAGCAGAAGCATTAAAATCAAACTCATTGTCTTTTAATGTTGAATCAAGTGGAGGATGATTAGCATTAATACTTAAGGTAGACATTAAGCCCCACCCACCGCACAAAGGCCTAATCTTGTACGCCCTGAACAACCATCCCGTGCAGGGTGTTCTCGTTTCGCATTATTTCCCCAGAAGTCCAGTAGCTTTTTAATGCATGAGACCAATGACTTTCCTGCATTCATCAACGATGAAATCACATTACCAAACAGGTGAGTCCCACTTTTCATCACCTTGTGCGTCGAGATTTCCTCAATGCTCCCACTTTCACAGAGGTTCGCCTGTGCAGCATGGGCAAGGTACCTTTTCAACGTCACAACCACAAAGGACATCAGAATCAGGCTAAACACCAGTGTCGCTGATTTGGTGTTAAAACGATGCCACCCTGAATAGGATTTGATCTCTTTGAAAATCAGCTCTATCTGCCACCGTAGACGATAGGCCTGGAGCACATCACTCAAGGTGAACTCCACCCGGTTCAGGTTGGTCACAACGAAAACCCACTTCTGTTTTTTGTCATTCCAGCGGACAACCAAGCGGAATGGCCAGGCTTTGAATCCCGGCCATTCTACATCCAGGTCGAGGCACTGGTCTTTGGGGAAGCCAGACAGTACATCCTTCAGTTTTTGTCCTTTGTAGCGATTGAGATTCTTGCCATCCTCCCGTACCGCGCTGAGTATCGTCGGGTTGATACTCTGAGGTGCCTTGCAGATAAAAGAACCCTCCCTGTCATCAATAGCGGCAAAGAGTTCCAGCTCAAAATAACCGGCATCCATTAGCATCAGGATATAGGCCATGGATGTTGGTAGTGGTGGCAGACAGTCTCTTTCTGAACGGGTATCTTCAGTCAGCTGCACCCGCACCAGGTTGTTGGTGAGAAGATCCATTGTCGTATGAAGCTCGACGGCAGCAGGACTGACCGTTGAGAACCTGCCGGGAAATGCTTCTTTCAGGGCATCATAGACAGCTTGTGACGAACCGTCCTGAATCAGAATGTGCTCAAACTCTGAAAATGGACTGTCTTCATCAAACGCCATGACTTTGCGGGAAAATATTTCCAGACACTGCACCCATAGCCACAGGATAAGAGTAGGCAGCGCGTCCTTTTTAGCTTGATTTGCCCAAGAACGATAAGAGACATTCAGCCCCGTCAACTCGTTAAATTTACGGTGTAGATCCGCCTGGGTATCGCAGTTTCCATCACCAGCGAGGGCATCGATCAGTGAGAGGATAAAATCCAAAGGACGGATATCTCGCTGTCGTATAGTAAAACCAAGCTGTTCCGCCATACTTAGGAGTTCTGACCGGTCGAAACAGGTCAACAGTTTTTTTCAACTAATCTACTATTTGCAGTACTCATCTTGTTCAGCCATTGATAATGGTTTCGAAGCTTTATTGTGGCTGTTCAAGGTGGGTTCTGCCGCCGGAAACGAACCTTTTTTGAGCTTAATGTCTACCCTAAGAGCATTAATAGAGTGTGAACGAGCATCCGCTTTAACGGCCATACTCCAAACGCGATCAATTCTTAATCCTGATTGACTGGTATAAAGAATGTTTTCGTCGCTTTGTTGCGCCTTGGTTTTATCTGATAGGTCTAACGGCTCGCTTTGCTCAGGTTCTTGATGATAAATAATCCTCACTAGCACTTTTGTAAAACGATAATCACTGAACGGGTTATGGAAGCTTTCACCGTACGGATTTAAGACGTTTAAAGATTGTTTGGTGCAGCTTGTTGAACTTCCAGTCCGAATACTACGCTATTACGCTGCAGACAGTCATTCAAAACTGAACCACTGCTCGATATAGCAGGTTCATATGCTTTCTGAACATCCGGATACAAGAAGTGTGAGTTAAAATATGGATTATCCATTGAATTATTGAGTTATAGCTAAGACCACACCTTCTTATATAAAGTTCCTCCCTTTCGAAATTCATTTTTCATTTATTTATGTCAACCACGCATAAGGACTTGCTACGGCGATTACCAACGACAACATTAAGCTATTTGCAAGCCATGAACAGGGCGAGACTAATAACAGAGCGTTTGCCCGGCAAGCAGGGAGTGCTGCTAAAACTATGGGCTTGCTACATCAGCAGGACTTGAATCGGCTAACGCCATTGTTTCAGCCAAACAGCCCAGCAGGTTATGCCGTTTGCCTATCCAGAGGGCAGCGACCATTACCTTCTTGCCTTCGATTATTGACTTTCCAGTCAACCTCAGAGACGGAGGGGGAGATGAGAAATGGATATTGATTTAAGCTCACTATTCTTGGCTCTATTCGATTCTCTTATAAAAGCGGTAGCATGCTTACCAGCAATTTTTGCTTGTTCTCTATCACCGGTATTCTTGAAAACTTCATGGTAAGCCTTCTGGTAAGCCCTCTGATAAGCCTTCCCTTTCTCAGATTCACGGTAAGCCTTGAGGTAATCCTTCCGTTTCTCGGACTGTTCGTAAGCCTTCTGGGAAGCTTTCCGTTTCTCGGACTGTTTGTAAGCCTTCCGTTTCTCGGACTGTTCGTAAGCCTTCCGGGAAGCCTTCCCTTTCTCAGACTGTTCGTAAGCCTTCCGGGAAGCCTTCCCTTTCTCGGACTGTTCGTAAGCCTTCCGGGAAACCTTCCGGAAAGCCTTCCCTTTTTCAGACTGTCCGTAAGCCTTCTTGTAAGCCTTCCGTTTCTCGGACTGTTCGTAAGCCTTCAGGTAAGCCTTCCCTTTTTCGGACTGTCGGTAAGCCTTCCGGTAAGCCTTCCGTTTCTCGGACTGTTCGTAAGCCTTCCGGTAAGCCTTCCCTTTATCAGATTCAGGGTAAGCCTTGTGGGAGGCCCTATCAGGAGAGATAGTCAGAGATTCACCAGAAACGGAAGCAGAAGCATTAAAATCAAACTCATTTTCAGAAGATGTATTTTTTTCTCGACTTTAGAGTCTGTATAAAACGATAATTCGGTCAGCTTTTTATAGTGAAGCAAGCCGAAATCAGTGAACTGTTTTTCCAAGTTCGTTATTACTTCCGTTTTTTGCCTAAAAGCCTTTAGTTATGCTGCTTCTGAATTATCCGGTATTAACTGGTCGATCAGATCGCGAAAATTGAACTCATATTTTTGCTTATATCTGTTCCAGCCCTTGCGAATAGAGAACCTCGGAATAATTCCTGAAAGAGCAATTTTCATCATGCCTGCAGTGGTTGTATCCGGGCTTCTCCAGGGTATCCGAGAAATATTCAGACATGCCTGATTTTTACAAACGGTTAATAACTGCAATAATGCATAGCCTGCCATTTTCAAATGCATCCATCGAAGCAGTGTTCGCAATTTCTGCTGCCATAAATGGCAACAGCCAAAAGCATGTTTGAGTTGGTGAAACATTGGCTCTACCGGCCATCTCCGGGAATAGGCACGAAGCACCTCCAGTCCCTCAAGTTCCGGATTGGTCGAGATGAATATTCTGCTTTCGGTCAGACCTTTGTCATTTTCAAAGCGACTCCAGACGACGCGTACTTCACGACCTTTAAGGAATCTGGCGCGACAGATCAGGGTACGATAACGTATTTTGCGAAATTTGCCGTACATCCATACTGTTGCTTTTTCTTCCGGCAGTTTCTTAACCTGTTCTGTCGTCATCTTGATGCCGTACTTTTTTGGGCGCCCTCGCTTCTTTACGGTGGGTGCTGGCGGCAAAGCATAGAGGGCCCGATTTGAAGGTATCTGACCAACAACTTCTATGTTCATTTCCAGAGCTGGCTTTATCAGTGTCCAGTTCATATACCAGCAATCGGTTAGCAGGCGTAGCACTCGATCCTTCACTTCATTGCGTACCACCCTGAGCATGGCCACGGCAATTTTCAGTTTGCTGGTGTTACCTGAAGCTGGTGTCGGAAATGAGATCACCGGTATGGCGGTAAATACTTCATCTGCAGCCCGCTCAAATATGATGGCCAGGGAAACCCAACACTGCCCCCAGATGTACGTCGGCCGATTGCGTTTCTTGCTGTGTTGATGATGTGTACGACAAGCAGGGGCTTTGTCGGAAAACCGTTCGATTACCCAGTCATCAAGCCCCAGGACCACAGGTTGATTCTCAGGAGCTTTGGAGCAGACCAGACGGATCAAGTGGCGTGCCAAGTTCTTCCATTGCCACTTGCCCTGAGATAGCCAGTGGTGGTAGCTGCTCCACACACAATGAAAATCAATTGTTAACAACGCCTGTGTAACAAAGCCGTCGGCTGAAAGCATGCAACCGAACAGCAGTTCGCAGAACGTTGGTACTGCAGTTGATGATAGCGCTCCAGCAAGAAAGGTTGTATATGAAGCGAGCTCCCTGAGGATTACTTGATGATCTGAAGTGAGCATGGCAACCATCTCGAATTTCGTCATTGGGGATGGTTGCTTTTAGCAGATGTAACTATTCAGCACTGAGCAAAGGCATATTACAGTAATTCCGAACAGCTCTATGAAGTGATTGATATATGTCCATTCCCTGTTTTCTGGCAGACGACAAATAGCTGCGAATCCGTGCAAACATAGAACCACCGTCTGCACTCCTGAAGCAGCCTGAGATTTTCTGCTTTAACTTGGCCATTCGAACATCCCGCTCACTGCCATTGTTATCGAAGGGAATGGTAAAATCTGACATGAAGCGCAGTGTCTCAGCCTTGAACTCAGTGAGTCGTTTGAAGAGATTGTAAGCTTTAGTATTCTTGACTTTCTTGCGCTTAAGCTCCTCTCGTTGCTTCTCCATATAGACGACTTCTTTCATTAGAGCCCGCTGAAGCAACCGGTCATAAATCTTCTCGATTCGTTCACAGACAACACTTGGCATCTGTAGCATACCTATGGTCTTAAAGCCCTTGCAGTAATGCCAGGAAAGCCTCAGTAGCTTCATCAATCGCAACGCCAGTTGATTGCTGTCCCTATCAACAACACCCAAAAGCTCCCTCAGGTGATGGGCATTGCAAAGTACGTGAGTTGCCGCATATGCAAAATAGGATTTCCAATGATCATGAACCAGAACGCCTGCAAATGTTAGCAGTATGCCCATCGTGTCCATGGCCTCACGACCTCGCTTTTCAGACAAGTAGTAGAGCGTCCATTGTTCATCCCGCATAACGTGTAGCCAGTGCAAAGAGCCCTCGGCCCGCATACCCGTTTCATCGGCTCCGGCAACAGACGATTCCCGCAAGGCGTCACGAATAACCTCTTCAGTAGAAGCCAGATTTTCATAGGTTCTGGCCACAAAATTGGCGACAGTGCCTGCACTTACACTCATTTTATAGAGAGTATTAAAATACTCTGACACGCGCTTAAAAGGCAGGAAATGGTATTGGTTAAGATAGACGGCCATAGCCTGTGTGGCTGAGCCATATTGTGCGGCAGCGGTAACACCTTCCGGGAATTCAGCCTGATTCCGACAACCACAAGTGCAGATTTTTACTTCAGCTCTATGGGCCGTTACTTCAAATTCACCCGGTCTCCCTGGTTCAAACACCTGTCGTTCAATATATTTGACCGGCTCACTATCAAGAAGAGACGCCTGACATTTATTGCATTCTTTAACCGGAAGGTACTCAATATAGTCAGGGATATCGACCTGTTTAAGACAAGTGCCCTGATGCCCTTTCTTTCCACCGGCTTTATTACCAGAAGACTGTCTCAGACTTTTAGGATTGGGTTTTTCATCCGATGGATCGGTACCTTTATCTGCGGAAAGGTCGTCAGAATGATCTGGAGAATTACTGTTTTTACAAGGTTTTTGATAACCATCAGACGATGGCGGCTTGCTGCTGTTTTGACTGTTCTTGCCAACCTTTTCTTCCAATTCTCGACATCGCTCTTCCAGACAGGCAACTCTCATCCGCAGCTCTGCATTCTCTTTCAAGAGAATCTCAGCCGACATAGTTGCGGGTAGTTCTGGAATCATGCTGGCGAATATTGTGGAAAAATGGTGCTTAAGAGGATGGTATAAAAATCAGAAAATTCCAGATTTATGTGGGGGTGCTGAACAGTTACTAGCAGATTATGCGCCGGAACTATTGTGCTCTTAAAACTCTAAAGTCGAGTTTTTTTGAAACTGTTCACTATTGAGTTGTGGAGTAATCATTGCAATCGGTGTTTCAGGCTTGGAAAATGTTTCAATGCGATCTTGATCAGGAAGAAGTACAGGTTGATGAAGGTTGTTATCAATAGCTGATGAGATTTTCGGAATTGATTGCCCCATACCTGAAAAACCATTTCCAGCAGTGTCTTTTAACATTGAATCAAGTGGCGGATGATTAGCATTAGTAGAATTTGGCTGAGCATCCGCTTTAACGGCTATACTCAAAACCCGATCAATTCTTAATCCTGATTGACTGGTATAAAGAATATTTTCGTCGCTTTGTTGTTGTGCCTCGGTTTTATCTGATAGGCTTGGCAGCTCGCTTTGTTCAGGTTCTTGATGATAAATAACCCTCACCAGCGCTTTTGGAAAACGGTAATCACTGAATGGGTTATGGAAGCTTGCACCATATGGATTTAAGGTGCTTAAATGATTGTTTGGTGCAGCTTGCTGAACTTCCAGCCCGAATACTACGCTATTGCGCTGCGGACAGTCATTCAAATCTGAACCACGGATTGACATATCAGGTTCATACGCCTTCTGAGTATCCGGATACAAGAAGTGTGGGTTAAAATATGGATTATCTATTGAACTATTGAACTATTGAACTATTGAACTAAAGCTAAGACCACACCTTCTTATATAAAGTTCCTCTTTTTCAAAATTCATTTTTCATTTATTTACCTGATTACCACCGACCCTACGTCGTGAGCCAGCTGCTATAATAAACGTCGATAGTCATGTGTTTTGGAGGTAAAACTGATGTGTAAAAACACCATTCAGTTCCAAAAAGGCCTTGGCATTATGCAATTTCTGGCTAATTACGGCAGTGAAGAGCAGTGTGAGAACGCGCTGTCCTCTTGGCGCTGGCCAGATGGCTTCCAATGCCCGAAGTGTGGCTCCCGCAGTTTCTGCAAGCTTCACCGGAAAGCTGAATTCCAGTGCAATTGCTGCCGTTGCCAAACCTCGCTTACCAGTAACACTATCTTTGACTCAACAAAGCTGCCTCTAGCTACCTGGTTTCTGGGTATCTATCTCGTCACCCAGAATAAAGCGGGGATTTCTTGCCTGACGCTTCATCGACAACTTGGCATTTCCTACAATGCCGCATTGCGCATGAAACACAAACTCATGCAGGTCATGATGGAAAGAGATAACAGCTGGCAGTTGAGTGGTTTTGTTCAGATTGATGACGCCTATTGGGGCGGAGAGCGCCACGGAGGCCGCCGGGGCAGAGGCTCAGAGAACAAAGCCCCCTTCGTGGCCGCAGTTCAGACAGATGCTGATAACCACCCTATCTACATGAAGTTCAATGCCGTTGATAACTTCCGGCGAAAAACCATTCAGGAGTGGGCAGAACATGCCCTGAAAAAGGGTGTCCGGGCCGTCAGCGATGGCTTGTCCTGTTTCCGGGGTATTGAAGATGCCGGATGCCAGCACACAGCCATCATTACCGGTGGTGGGCATGCATCCATGGAGAATGAGTTGTTCACCTGGGTAAATACCATGCTGGGAAACGTGAAAACAGCGATTACCGGTACTTACCATAAGCTCGACCCCAAGCATCTGGGCCGTTATCTATCAGAGTTCAACTATCGGTTTAACCGGCGTTTTGATATGCCTTCAATGATCTCAAGGCTAGGTCGGGCTGCAGTCAATACAGCACCGATGCCGGATCGACTTCTCAAACTGCCAGACGTCCAGTGGAAACCGGGTTAGCCATCAACCGATAATTGAAAGTCAGTTGACGTATTAATATCATTATTTCGAATGATGATGTGGGTCTTTGCTTGTTCGGAGCGGTTATGAAACCGAATTTAGTTGATAATCTGGAGAACAAGCCGTCATGATGCCTGCTCCACCGGTAATACTGGAGAGGTTCTATTATTTCTTTACCGGGTTATAGACATAAAGAATGAAAAGCTGCACGTATATTCTTAAATTATCTTTCCCTGTGTCATGACGTACGATCAGTGGTAATCAGGTTTATTTATGTCAACCACGCATAAGAACTTGCTATGGCGATTACGAACGACGGCATTAAGCTATTTTTCTGGAACAAAAAATGGCTTTTGAAGTACTTTTTGCAAGCCATGAACAGGGTGAGACTAATTCATGGCAGGCCAATCATACTCTCATCAATACCTTCTTACTCTTCGATTATGGACTTTTCAGTCAACCTGAGAGGCAAGAGGGTGGGAGAGGAGAAATGGGTATTGATTCAAGCTCGCTATTCTTTGCTCTATTCGATTCTCTTACAAAATCGACAGCTTGCTTACCAGCAATTTTTGCTTGTTCTCTATCACAGGTATTCTTGAAAATTTCATAGTAAGCCTTCTGGTAAGCATTCCGGGAAGCCTTCCCTTTCTCGGATTCACGGTAAGCCTTTTGGTAAGCCTTCTTGGAAGCCTTCCCTTTATCGGATTCACGGTAAGCCTTCCGGGAAGCTTTCCCTTTCTCGGAATTACGGTAAGCCTTTTGGTAAGCCTTTTGGTAAGCCTTTTGGTAAGCCTTCCGTTTCTCGGACTGTTCGTAAGCCTTCTGGGAAGCTTTCCATTTCTCGGACTGTTTGTAAGCCTTCCGTTTCTCGGATTGTTCGTAAGCCTTCCGGGAAGCCTTCCCTTTCTCGGACTGTTCGTAAGCCTTCCGGAAAGTCTTCCCTTTCTCCGATTCACGGTAAGCCTTCAGGTAAGCCTTCCGTTTTTCGGACTGTTCGTAAGCCCTCCGGGAAGTCTTTCGTTTCTCGGACTGTTGGTAAGCCTTTTGGGAGGTCTTATCAGGAGAGCTAGTCAGAAATTCACCAGAAACGGAAGCAGAAGCATTAAAATCAAATTCATTGTCTTTTAATGTTGAATCAAGTGGCGGATGATTAGCATTAATAGAGTGTGACTGAGTATCCGCTTTAACGGCCATACTCCAAACCCGATCAATTCTTAATCCTGATTGACTGGTATAAAGAATATTTTCGTCGCTTTGTTGTGCCTTGGTTTTATCTGATAAGCCTAACGGCTCGCTTTGTTCAGGTTTTTGATGATAAATAACCCTCACCAGTGCTTTTGGGAAACGGTAATCGCTGAATGGGTTATGGAAGCTTGCACCATACGGATTTAAGGTGTTTAAACGATTGTTTGGTGCAGCTTGTTGAACTTTCAGCCCGAATACTACGCTATTACGCTGCGGACAGTCATTCAAAACTGAACCACTGCTCGATACAGCAGGTTCATACGCTTTCTGAACATCCGGATACAAGAAGTATGAGTTAAAATATGGATTAACCATTGAATTATTGAATAATTGAATTATAGCTAAGACCACGATTTCTTATATAAAGTTCCTCCCTTTCGAAATTCATTCTTCATTTATTTATGTTAACCACGCATACACGCATAAGGACTTGCTATGGTGATTACGAACGACGACATTAAGCTATTTTTCTGGAACAAAAAACGCTTTTGAAGCACTTTTTGCAAGTCATGAACAGGGTGAGACTAATTCATGGCAGGTCAATCATGCTCTCATCAATACCTTCTTACTCTTCGATTATTGACTTTTCAGTCAACCTGAGAGGCAAGAGGGTGGGAGAGGAGAAATGGATATTGATTCAAGCTTATTATTCTTGGCTCTATTCAATTCTCTTATAAAAGTGACAGCTTGCTTACCAGCAATTTTTGCTTGTTCTTTATCACAGGAATTCTTTAAAATTTCATAGTAAGCCTTTTGGTAAGCCTTCCGGGTAGCCTTCCCTTTCTCGGATTCACGGTAAGCCTTCCGGATAGCTTTCCCTTTCTCGGACTGTTCGTAAGCCTTCCGGGTAGCCTTCCCTTTATCGGACCGTTCGTAAGCATTTCGGGTAGCCTTCCCTCTATCGGACTGTTCGTAAGCCTTCAGGGTAGCCATCCCTTTCTCGGATTCACGGTAAGCCTTTTGGGAGGCTTTATCAAGAGAGCTAGTCAGAGATTCACCAGAAACGGAAGCAGAAGCATTAAAATCAAACTCATTTTCAGAAGATGTATTTTGTTGGCGCTGTTCACTATTGAGTTGTGGAGTAATCATTGCAATCGGTGCTTCAGGCTTGGAAAATGTATCAATGTGGTCCTGATCAGGAATAGGTACAGGTTGATGAAGGTTGTTATCAATAGCTGATGAGATTTTCGGGGTTGATTGCCCCATACCTGAAAAACCATTTTCAGCAGTGTCTTTTAATATTGAATCAAGTGGCGGATGATTAGCATTAATAGAGTGTGACTGAGCATCCGCTTTAACGGCCATACTCCAAACCCGATCGATTCTTAATCCTGATTGACTGGTATAAAGAATATTTTCGTCGCTTTGTTGTTGTGCCTTGGTTTTATCTGATAAGTCTAACGGCCCACTTTGCTCAGGCTTTTGATGATAAATAACCCTCACGAGCACTTTTGGAAAACGGTAATCACTGAATGGGTTATGAAAGCTTTCACCACACGGATTTAAGGTGTTTAAATGATTGTTAGGTGCAGCTTGTTGAACCTCCAGTCCGAATACAACGCCATTGCGCTGCGGACAGTCATTCAAAACTGAACCAATGCCTGACATATCAGGATCATACGCTCTCTGAACATCCGGATACAGGAAGTGTGAGTTAAAATATAGATTATCCATTGAATTATTGAATAATTGAATTGTAGCTAAGACCACGTCTTATTATATAAAGTTCCTCCCTTTGGGGATGATTCTTCATTTATTTATGTCAACCACGCATAAGGACTTGCTACGGCGATTACGAACGACGACGTAAAGCTATTTTTCTGGAAAAATCGCATTTAAAGCACTTTGTGTAAGCCATGAACAGGGTGAGATTAATAACAGGGCGGTTAGTAAAACAATGACTCTAACGTTCCCGGATAACCGGCAGTTATCCGTTATATGGGTATTGATTCAAGTTCACTATTCTTGGCTCTATTCGATTCTCTTATAAAAGCGGCAGCTTGCTTACCAGCAATTTTTGCTTGTTCTCTATCACAGGTATTCTTGAGAATTTCATAGTAAGCCTTTTGGTAAGCCTTGTGGTAAGCCTGACGTTTCTCGGACTGTTCGTAAGCCTTCCCTTTCTCGGATTCATGGTAAGCCTTCCGGGAAGCCTTCCCTTTCTCGGATTGACTGTAAGCCTTCCGGGAAGCCTTCCCTTTCTCGGACTGTTCGTAAGCCTTCCGGGAAGCCTTCCCTTTCTCGGATTGACTGTAAGCCTTCCGGGAAGCCTTCCCTCTCTCGGACTGTTCGTAAGCTTTCCGGTAAGCCTTTCCTTTCTCGGACTGTTTGTAAGCCTTCCGGAAAGCGTTCCGTAGAGCCTTTACTTTCTCGGACTGTTCGTAAGCCTTCCGGGAAGCCTTCCCTTTCTCGGACTGTTCGTAAGCCTTCCGGGAAGCCTTCCCTTTCTCGGACTGTTCGTAAGCCTTCCGGGAAGCCTTCCCTTTCTCGGACTGTTCGTAAGCCTTCCTGGAAGCCTTCCCTTTCTCGGATTCACGGTAAGCCTTCTGGTAAGCCTTCCCTTTCTCGGATTCACGGTAAGCCTTCTGGCAAGCCTTCCCTTTCTCGGATTCACGGTAAGCCTTCTGGTAAGCCTTCCGGTAAGCCTTCCCTTTCTTGGACTGTTCGTAAGCCTTCCGGGAAGCCTTCCTTTTCTCAGACTGTTCGTAAGCCTTCCTGGAAGCCTTCCCTTTCTCGGATTCACGGTAAGCCTTCTGGTAAGCCTTCCTTTTATCGGATTCAGGGTAAGCCTTTTGGGAGTCCTTATCAGGAGAGATAGTCAGAGATTCACCAGAAACGGAAGCAGAAGCATTAAAATCAAACTCATGTTTAGAAGATGTATTTTGTTGACGCTGTTCACTTCCAGCACTGTCTTTTAACATTGAATCAAGTGGCGGATGATTAGCATTAATAGAGTGTGACTGAGCATCCGCTTTAACGGCCGTACTCCAAACCCGATCGATTCTTAATCCTGATTGACTGGTATAAAGAATATTTTCGTCGCTTTGGTGTTGTGCCTTGGTTTTATCTGATAGGCCTGGCAGCTCGCTTTGTTCAGAATCTTGATGATAAATAACCCTCACCAGCGATTTTGGAAAACGGTAATCGCTGAATGGGTTATGGAAGCTTACACCATATGGATTTAAGGTACTTAAATGATTGTTTGGTGCAGCTTGTTGAACTTCCAGTCCGAATACTACGCTATTGCGCTGCGGACGGTCATTCAAAACTGAACCACTGCTTGACATAGCAGGTCCATACGCCTTCTGAACATCCGGATACAAGAAGTGTGAGTTAAAATGTGGATTATCCATTGAATTATTGAATTATTGAATTATGACTAAGACCACGCGTTCTTATATAAAGTTCCTCCCTTTGGGGATTCATTCTTCATTCATTTATGTCAACCATGCATAAGGACTTGCTATGGCGATTACGAACGATGACGTTAAGCTATTTGAAAGCCAGCGCCTCAGGGATGAGGAAGACGGTGGCGGTCGGGTTACTGGTACCGAGGTCATTGATGGCAACGTCAATAGTCTCTTTCAGGACATTTCCCGGTTTGACCGCACCATTGGAGATGTGGCTCTGCGGAAAGCGTTTATCGGGATTAGCACCAATAACAATGACATTTATCTTGGTAGCCATTTAATCCTGACCGTGCCACTCAAGGATCAGAATGTTTCTGTCTTGTTATTCAACACCGATAGCCAAACCGACGAGCGCCTTGAGGCCAGAGACAGAATTGAGAGCTATGTGGTTCCGGGCATTAAGGCATCATGGGAACTGGTGGGCGATCAGTTGGAAGGGCAGCGAGCCATTGTCGGCTATCAGCGGGAGGGATTGGCGGTCCCTGAAATTTGCGAGGTCTAAGTAGCTGGCCATATGGAATCGAATATTTCTGGCTACTTGGGCTGGTACTATGCAAGGCATAACGGAGGGAGCATAGCTGTAGCTATGTGACCGGAGTTGAAACGAAGCACGACTGCATTGATGCAGGAGCTGCGCATTCTGGTGAACGTGAACGCTCATTCTGGTAAGCGTGAACACCTCCGCTTACCCAAGCACTGCCCTCCTTTATTTGTAGCCTGAGTGTTCACGGTTAGCCAGAATATGCAGGAGCCAGAGCAACGCAGGAGCAGTTGCCGAGAGTGCCGGCACAAGGAGTCAGAAATATATGATTTCATATGGTTAGCTACTTTAAGCCAATGGCACTGACTTAAGGCCTCAGCTCTTGATAATTGAAGGCATACTCGGAAAGAAGCAACTATAAAAAAGTCACAATCAACCAGTATCAGTGCTAGCGGCGGGAGAACTGTTATTCAATCGGTTGAACTTGAAAGGCATTATTTCTAAAAACGAGCGTCTGCTTTGCTCTGCTATGTTGTAACTGTTGGCTACGGAATAAACAGAGCAAGATTATGTATCAATACAAGGATCTACGTGAGTTCAGAGAAGAATATTGTCAGGAAATGACATTTAATAATGTCACTATTCATGACAATGCTGATTATAAACAAGAATTCCCGAACTCATTTAATGTTTCTTTGACACCAACCTCGCTAAAAAGGCTTCAAATGGCATGGATTGCTGTAACCAGTGGGGTAGGTATGCCTGGCACACGGATAAGAAGCTACGAGGTCAAATCATCACTTCCGGGACACAGGATCAAAGATGCAAGAATACTCATCCATCAGATAGATCAGAACTGAGGTGGTTATTCAAAATGAAGAGATAAAACGAACCGCACCTATTCTGACACAGCACAAGTTTGACACAGCACAAGTCTGACACAGCACAAGGTTGAAGTATAAAGGAAATCAAGGAATGGTACAGAGTGTCAATGGTTTTACACCAATCCCATCAAACATTGAAAATAACAGACCTGCGTCTGAACCAGTTTATGCTGAAAACAAATTTGGCCGATTTAACGTATTAAGGAGTTCCATAAAACGATGTTACAGCGGAATCAAAACATCTAGCAAAGCTCCCCAAAAGCCTATTAAAGATCGAAAAATAGCAGCACAAAACGTTACCTGATTACCACTGATCGTACGTCATGACACAGGGAAAGATAATTTAAGAATATACGTGCAGCTTTTCATTCTTTATGTCTATAACCCGGTAAAGAAATAATAGAACCTCTCCAGTATTACCGGTGGAGCAGGCATCATGACGGCTTGTTCTCCAGATTATCAACTAAATTCGGTTTCATAACCGCTCCGAACAAGCAAAGACCCACATCATCATTCGAAATAATGATATTAATACGTCAACTGACTTTCAATTATCGGTTGATGGCTAACCCGGTTTCCACTGGACGTCTGGCAGTTTGAGAAGTCGATCCGGCATCGGTGCTGTATTGACTGCAGCCCGACCTAGCCTTGAGATCATTGAAGGCATATCAAAACGCCGGTTAAACCGATAGTTGAACTCTGATAGATAACGGCCCAGATGCTTGGGGTCGAGCTTATGGTAAGTACCGGTAATCGCTGTTTTCACGTTTCCCAGCATGGTATTTACCCAGGTGAACAACTCATTCTCCATGGATGCATGCCCACCACCGGTAATGATGGCTGTGTGCTGGCATCCGGCATCTTCAATACCCCGGAAACAGGACAAGCCATCGCTGACGGCCCGGACACCCTTTTTCAGGGCATGTTCTGCCCACTCCTGAATGGTTTTTCGCCGGAAGTTATCAACGGCATTGAACTTCATGTAGATAGGGTGGTTATCAGCATCTGTCTGAACTGCGGCCACGAAGGGGGCTTTGTTCTCTGAGCCTCTGCCCCGGCGGCCTCCGTGGCGCTCTCCGCCCCAATAGGCGTCATCAATCTGAACAAAACCACTCAACTGCCAGCTGTTATCTCTTTCCATCATGACCTGCATGAGTTTGTGTTTCATGCGCAATGCGGCATTGTAGGAAATGCCAAGTTGTCGATGAAGCGTCAGGCAAGAAATCCCCGCTTTATTCTGGGTGACGAGATAGATACCCAGAAACCAGGTAGCTAGAGGCAGCTTTGTTGAGTCAAAGATAGTGTTACTGGTAAGCGAGGTTTGGCAACGGCAGCAATTGCACTGGAATTCAGCTTTCCGGTGAAGCTTGCAGAAACTGCGGGAGCCACACTTCGGGCATTGGAAGCCATCTGGCCAGCGCCAAGAGGACAGCGCGTTCTCACACTGCTCTTCACTGCCGTAATTAGCCAGAAATTGCATAATGCCAAGGCCTTTTTGGAACTGAATGGTGTTTTTACACATCAGTTTTACCTCCAAAACACATGACTATCGACGTTTATTATAGCAGCTGGCTCACGACGTAGGGTCGGTGGTAATCAGGAAACGTTATTGAAGCAAAGATTAGAGTTTCAAAAAATCAAAGTGCCGTTGTAAAAAAAATGCTGAATAGTGAAAAGCCGGATGCCGGTAAGGGTATCTTCGAACAGAAGTTTGAAAATAATTTTATTAACAATCTTCGTAAAAAAGGCTTAATAGGAGTAAAAGGGGCTGACGCTTTATCAAAAACCCAGTTTAACAAACAGGTTAAACAGGCAATAAAGCTTAATGCTTCACTGATAAAACAGCGTGGCCAGACAGTTACAAACGGAGATAAATCCAAAGATATAAAGCAAGTTGAAAAAGCACCGCACACGAACATACAACAATCCGATGATTTCTCAAAAATGGCTGCTAACGAACAGAAAAACATCCAAAGCCATATTATGCTCGGAGCGGCAGCATATAAAGGGTTTCAGGAAGCTGATAAAATTCCTCCTGATTGCTCACTTTTGACCCGGGATGAGTTACCCGTTGAACTGCAAATGCTCTACGATGATAAAACCGGACTGATTCATACAGCTGATAATGCAAAAGCATTGATCGTGCGCAAAGGAGACGAAATCGTGCTGTCATTTGCCGGGACCGAACCCGGCTCTCAACAAGTAACGGGCCGCAGCGGAACAATAAAAACAGACCTTACTCAGTGGCTGGGTATGGAATCGCCGATGTACCAAAGTGCAGCAGCTATTTTCGATCTTCTTCTCTCACACGAACCGCTGTCAGATGCAAAATTCTCCGTTGCAGGACATTCATTGGGAGGTGGCCTGGCGCAATTTGCCTACACTGCTGTGCAGGGCAAGCATAACCCTGACCGTTTGGCAGGAGCGATTACGATTAATCCTGCAGGACTTTCACAGAGTACGTTAAACAAGTTAGGTGATGACCGTGTAAATATGGCAAAAGATAATATTCAGAATGTTCGAATCGAAGGTGATCCAGTTTCTCCCAGTGGAAATAGAAAAGCAGGTCTTATTTTGAAAGGTAATTTGATCGGCTCAATTATGACATTACCGGACCCTAAAGGCAGAGGTATGGGGGTGCGTATTCTGGTTAACTTGAACACCTATTCTGTTTCATTTGAACACCCTGAACTCCTTACACATTGCCCAGTGTGATTTTTAGACCAGGTGTTCAACTGCGTCCAATTTTCCAAGCTTTTTGCGCATGGATTCGCCTTTGAGTTCAATCCGGTGGGCATTGTGCATAAGCCGGTCAAGAATGGCGTCGGCCAGAGTTTCATCACCAATGCTGGCATGCCACTTCCGGGTGGGCAATTGACTGGTAACCAACGTGGAACCTTGCTCGTGCCTGTCATCCATGACTTCCAGCAGATCGTTCCTTTGTTGCTGCGTCAGTGGTTCCAGGCCCCAGTCGTCCAGAATCAGCAAGTCTACTTTTGCCAGTTGTTTCAACTGCCTGCTGTAGCTGCCATCACCGTGGGCAAGGATCAGTTCATCCAGTAGCCTGGACATCCGATAGTACCGGACACTGTAGCCTTTCAGACAAGCCATGTGCCCAAGGGCGCAGGCCAGGTAGCTCTTACCGGAACCACAAGGTCCGGTGATCAACAGGTTCCTGTACCGGTCAAGCCAGCCTCCTCCAGACAGGCTGGCCATCTGGTTCTGTTTGAGACCTCTGGGGTGTTCATAGTCAATGTCGTGTATCCGGGCAGCCAGTTTAAACCGGGCGCTTCTGAGCAGCCGAGCCAGACGTTTATTGTTTCGCTCTGTTTCTTCCTGCTCAGTAAGCAACGACAGTCGTTCTTCAAAGCTAAGGCTACTGTAGGTGCCCGGCTGGTCCAGCTGTTGATTGAGGGCATCTGCCATTCCGGTCAGTCGCAGTGACCTAAGGCGAGCCAGTGTTTCATTGATCATGTTCGCCTCCGGTTATTGATAGCAAATAGCGCCACGAATATTTTCGTGATCATCATGCAAGGGACCTGTCGTTTGTTTTAACTGTGGCTCCAATGGCATCAGGTCTTTGCCTGACTGGAGGATTGATCGGACATTTTTTAACCGATAACCCCCGATGTTCCTGGCATGGGCGCAGGCGTTGTTGAGTCGTTCAGTTCCATATTCCCGCTGCAGGTTTAGCAGCCCCAATGAAGCTCGATAGGCTTGTTCAGGATGCTCCTTGCTATCCAGCAGTGATTGAATAAAACAATAGACTTCCTGACCAATGTCGTTAGCCCAGTTAAGTAAACGCTCAGGCGTCCAATCCTGATGGTGACGATGTCGTTCCGGCATATGAACTGCTAACGTCGTAAATCCACGTGTGTGCTTGCGAGCGTGGCTGGCCACCACTTTACCGTTAGCGTAGATCGTGACGCAGTGCTCAGTCGCCTGTACTTCTACTTCCTCCTGCCTGGCAAGCTGATGGGGAACCGAGTAGGCGTGCCCCTTGCAGATAATATGATAATCCACATTCACCCGGGCCTTGATAAACTCAGCGAACACAAAAGATTGCTTCGGCAGTGGCTTGAGGGCTGGTTCATCCAGTTGTTCAAACGCACTACGTCGCGTTCCTGGCAACTGCTTAAAGGGCTTCAGGTTCAGTTCGATTAACAGCTCACGTATCCGCAGGTTCAGCTCTGCCAGGGTAAAGAACATTTCATGACGAAGCCTGGCCAGTATCCACCGCTCCACTACCTGTACACCGACTTCTGCTTTGGCCTTGTCTTTGGGTTTGTAGGGGCGTGCCGGAATGACTGCCACCTGGTAGTGACAAGCCAGGTGCTGGTATGATGGGTTGAGATCCGGCTCGTACCGACAGGCTTTGATAACTGCGCACTTTGGGTTGTCTGGCACAACAATTTCTGGCACCCCACCAAAGAACTCAAAGGCCCGTTCATGAGACCCCAGCCAGTCCTCTGTTTTTTGTGACAGAGTCGCTTCAGCGTAGGTATAGTTGGACGCTCCCAGCACTGCCACAAATATCTGGGCATTGTGGGCAATTTCGCCGGTGTCCGGGTTGATGATTGGCATGGTTGGCCCGGCATAATCAACAAATAACTTTTCACCTGCATTGTGCAGCTGTCGCATAGATCGCTTTTGACAACCACGCCACTGATTGTAACGGTGACAGTACTGGGCATAGCTGTAGGCATTGAGGGGGTGGGCCTGACAGTATTCTTCCCAGAGTCGTTGTTTGGTCACTTCCTTGCGCTTCAGTTCCTGATGCACCTCAGCCCAGTCAGGATCAATCAACCCTTTTCGATTGGCTATCGAGGCATCGGGAAACAGCGCCTGAATAAGCTCAGGCTCAGATATATCCTCTGCCAGGGGCCAGCTTAATTCCGATTCCTGAAAGGCCTTAACGTAGTTGGATACCGTCCCCACACTGACCCGTACACTGCGGGAAATTTGTCGGAAGCTGAGTTGGCTGCCAAACCGCATCCGGAGTATTTCTAGTAGCTTACGCATGGTAATCCTGTTTTCTGTCATGGCCGGTTCCCTCTCTTGGTACAGATAAGAACGGCCAAAGTTATGGAAAATCAATGCATAAGAAGATATTTGTTAGCTGTATTAGACCGGTTTATGGTCTGTTGAACAGCGTTTCTGGAAGCTTGAACGGTGATTCTGGAAATCATCAAAAAGTGTTCAAAAGAAACCAGAATAGGTGTTCAAGTGTTACCAGAATGGGTGTTCAAGTGTTACCAGAATGAGTGTTCAAGAGTTACCAGAATATGCAGGGGGTTCACAGTAGTGACGTAGCTGTTGAAGTTGTAAATAATCTTATTTCCTAAAAAAAACATGGCTGGAATATTCAGAAGTTTATGCCGTATGTTTAACGACTCTGTCAACTTGCGCTGACAGCTATTTTAAGAGCAGTTAATTCTTCGGCAATTTGAAGCCAAGGCTCATTTTTAAGATGAGTGGACTTTTCCTTGCGTCATAGCTACGACTGTGAATACGTCGTTGTTTTATATAAAAACTATCCATTCCCTCAAATATATTCGAATTCCATTTGGCCAACGACTTACGGAGAAGAAAAGATACTGTGCAGATTTTGGTGCAGTACGAGGTGGAGGTTTAAGATGATCAAATCAAGACTCCGCACTCCGGTTTCCAATCCCACAAGTGGCGAGAACCGTTATTCAAACGCTTGATATAGAGCGCCACTATTAGAATAAGTGCCCGGAACAAGTACAAAGTCGTCCGGGGCTTTTGTGCCTACTGAATATCGGGGCAGGTACATTTAGAAGTAGAAGGCCAGGAGTCAAAATGGATGCCAGCGCATTAAAACGATATGTGGTTAAACAGAAGGTGCAAACGTACAAAACAGCTTGGCTTGAAGAAGTATTCACAAGCCCCTGTCATCGAGAGGCACTAAGCAGCTATCAGTCATTAACCCAAGAGTTTCCAGATAGTTATTTTGAGCTAACCGAAGAAATACAGAACATAACCTGTCTGGCCTTCACAGCTTACAAAGGATAATGAGGCCAGGAATACTCAAATGAAAAAGAGGTTGCTGCAGGAGAAAGCAGAAGAAGTGTAAGGCGCAATGTGATGTAACGCCTTACGTAACCGGCTCAGGCTTTGTGAAAAAATACAGACGGTGAAATTTTGAACCGCTCAGAGAGAGCCTGTATATGGTCTCTTGTCAGGTTTCTTGTTCCGTTCAAAATCATGGATACCAGACTTTTGCTGCCTAGTTCAGTTTTAAGGTCATCTGCCTTTAAGTGGTACTGATCCATTAACGTCCTAAGAATAGCGACACCATCATCCAGTGCTTCGATTCGGCGGTTAAACTCTGAACATTCTGCTGATTCGTCTTCCCACTTTTCAATAGCGACAGAAAGTACCTCGATCAGTGGCAGGTATCGGTCATAGTCTTCAATCAATTCATCCATTAATTCCAGAGCCTGCTGATACTCAGACTCATTGTGGATGCGACTGATGAAACGGGCCTCTGCAAAAAAGTCCACTGCCTTTTCTTTTAAATTGGCATATCTCATGAATCAGCCTCCTTTGCATAGTTTTTGCTTAATTTGTCGTACTCTGAATGAGAGACAATATGCTTCACGTACATTCGGTTGTCTCTGAATTCGATAAAGGCAATAAGTCGCAGGTTATTACCTCCAATATCAATAATCCACCACTTGTCCTTGTATTTAAAATTATCCAGGTTGGGAAACAGGGCCTTCAATTCTTTTGGGCTGCTAAAGTCACCGTTTCGCAATGCTTTATAAGCGGCATCAATGGCAGCAGCATCGTTAGGGTATTTCTTGGCCGCGTCGTGAAACGGCTTCCTGGAGATAACGTGCATAGCGGTCTCTAAGTTTACTTATTGTGAACTTTAGCACAGGGTTGACTGGTTTACAAATTGTGAATATTGCCTTTGTATGCAGGGATGCCAAATTGCAATGATATTGACGATATTCAAGATGCAATCAATGAAGGTCGAGCTCGATTTTAGTGGATACCAACGTGCTGGTTTATTGATACCTACTGCGAAATTCATACCCCAACGCCAGTTCTGAAGGCACAGGAGCGGCCAGTGAATTAGCGTGGGCTTTTGCTGGCGTCATTTCTGCCAAGAGATATTTTTCAGAATAAGGCAGATTTAGCTTCAATTCCTTCTGTGTAATTTGTTTCTGTTTAGGCACCACGAACCTTCTCTCACTCCAAGGTGGTTAGTAAAACAATGACATTAACGTTCCCGGATAACCGGCAGTTTTCCGTTATCGTTGATCGTTCTAATGGAGTTCCCGCTGAGGCACAACAGCTTATGTCGTTTGCCTACCCGGACGATAGCGACCATTACCTTATTACCCTTCGATTGCTGACTGTTCACTATGGCTGAGAGGGTCGATCGGGACTGTAAATATTCCTTCAGCTTGACGACTGAAAAGCGGGGCGACAGTACCTTCTGAATTTTTACTGGAACTCTGGGTCCTTTCAGTTAAATTAGAAGTCAGTGGTAAATCACCTGAGTTTTTAGCTGAATTGACTGACTGACGATACTGCTTTTGGCGCTCCCTTTCGCGCTTGCGGTAAGCGGGATCTTTGCGGAGCTCCCTTTTGCGCTCCCTTTCGCGCTTGCGGTAATCGGGATCTTTGCGGAGCTCCCTTTTGAGTTCCCTTTGGCGCGCCCTTTGGCGCTCGAGGTAAGCGGGATCTTTGCGAAGCTCCCTTTTGCGCTCCCTTTCGCGCTCCCTTTCGCGCTCGGCGTAAGCGGGATCTTTGCGACGCTCCCTTTGGCGTTTCCTGTTGCGTTCCCTCACGCCCTCGGCGGAAGCGGGATCTTTGCGAAGCTTCCTTTGGCACTCTCTTTTGCGCTCGGCAAGTGAAGAACTGCCCTCAACATTAACTTCTGCCTGGGTTGTTTGGTTATCACTTGTAGCTTGGTGCATGCATAACGGACTAACGACAGCAACTGGCCGTAAATCTTGTGAACTATTAGTTCCGGCAGAAAGATTAGTTAACTGTAAACCTGAGCTTGTATGATTCGCTGTTGTTTGCTCTCTAATTTCAATCTCGTCCCACGATATCAGCTGCTGAAAGGGAGTACCTGGTGTTAGTAATAATCCATCATTAACGGGTTCATAATCAGGCTGGTAAGGGACATATTCATCAAGAATGGATTGTTGTATCTCTTGAATACTTGTTCCAGGAGCATTTTCTGAATCGAAGTTTGTTAGAGATTCAATATTATATTTATTCAATGAATTAGAATGATTAGCTTCATTTTGATATGTGTCTGGTTCGCTATTGTAAATAGAAATAGGATTCAGCACTTGAACTGCTATGCCTTGATAAATAGGCTGCTGTTCAGTGGTACCAAATTGCTGTTCTTGATCTACTAAACCTAATGCGCTGGAGTAAAGATAAGAAAAAGAAGCATCAAATGAAGGAAGTCGATTGATTTGATCCATTGAATTATTGAACTATCGAGTTACAGATTAAGACCACGCTTTCTTATAAAAGTTCCTCCCTTTCGCCACTCATTCATCATTTATTTATGTCAACCAAGTATAAGGAATTGCTATGGCTATTACTAATAGAGACGTAAAACTCTTTGAAAGCCAGCGCTTAACTGACGAAGAGGATGGCGGTGGCCGGGTAACCGGAAACGAGGTCATTGATGGCAACGTCAACAATCTCTTTCAGGACATTTCCCGGATTGACCGCACCATTAGTGATGTGGCTTTGCGGAAGGCGTTTATCGGGATCAGCACCGATAACAATAACATTTATCTTGGTAGCCATTTAATCCTGACCGAGCCTCCCAAGGATCAGAATGTTTCTGTCTTGGTACGCCCGGCATGGGCATGAACTGATGGGGTGAAAGTCCCCTGTGGGAGAACCTACATCTGACTGGCGGTAAAGACGCCTGCTGATGACAACCACTAGCTTAAGGCAAGTGCAGTCCCGCGAGGGGCTGTGCGGAGGCAGTCTGAGTGCAAAGGTGCGAGCCGACGTACAGAAATCGCATATAAGGCTGAGTCTCTGGGCGAGTGAGCCAAGGATCACAAAGCCCTATGGTTCGTGAGACACGGTAAATGCGGCGGTTGTGCACTGAAAGTTCATGTCCTTATCCGGGGAGATCTGTTCAACATGCGATTGGTAATTCCCAGTTCTCAGCCACTGGTTACAACAGGCTCGGCGAACAGGTCTCATCATCCTGTTCGAGCAAACCCGATGGCAACCAATAGCGCCAGCAGAGGTAACTCCGCGTGGTGATTGGACAGAAGTCAGCAGAGGCCATAGTAGCTGTACGACAGAAGCCATTAACGGATGGGAAGTCGTTAGCGAAGGGCCGAACATCGACGACAAAGAGGAGACTGATTCCCTCAAGGCGATGCAGCCGTCCGGCGACTCACCGTACTTGGCGACAGAATCTTTAACCAGCTTTGAACCATGATCTACTAAATTGCGTACTTGAACCGGCTAATCTGGCAAGTGCATGGAAACAGGTCAAAAGCAACAAGGGTGCTCCGGGTATTGATGGAGTCACTATTGAAGCTTATCCAGACTTTGCCAAACAGCATTGGCCTTCAGTGCGTCAAGCCTTATTGGACGGAACCTACCAGCCATCACCCGTGCGCCGACATGTTATAGAAAAGCCGGACGGCGGTGAGCGTTTGCTGGGAATCCCTACCGTGATGGATAGGGTCATACAGCAGGCCATTGTGCAGGTGCTGACCCCTGTCTTTGATCCGGGTTTCTCTCCAAACAGCTTCGGCTACCGACCGGGACGGTCAGCACACGACGGAGTCCGTCAGGTTAAGCAGTTGATCAACCGGGGGCTTCATTACGCTGTTGACGTTGATCTGAGTAAATTCTTTGATACGGTTAATCACGACGTTTTGATGTCGAGGGTCTCCCGTAAGGTCCGCGACAAACGCCTTCTGAAACTGATTGGTAGCTACCTGCGCTCCGGTGTCATGATTGAGGGCAATGTCTACCCGACCAGGGTTGGCATGCCACAGGGTGGGCCTTTATCACCCTTGCTGTCTAATGTGGTCCTCGACGAACTCGACAAGGAGCTTGAATATCGGGGTCATTGCTTTGCAAGATACTGTGATGATTTTGTGATTCTCGTCAAAAGTCAGCGTGCAGGGGATCGGGTGATGCACAGCATTACCCAATTCATTGAACGCAAATTGAAACTGAAGATTAACTCCCGGAAAAGTAAAGTTGTGAAAGCAACAGAAAGCGAATTCCTGAGTTTCACCTTCACAGGGAAGAAAGTTCGCTGGGCCCAGAAGTGTCTGGACCGATTCAAATACCGGATACTCAAGTTGACCAGTCGTCGCTGGGGTGTCTCAATGCAACATCGGTTACGCAAATTGGCACAATATATCCGGGGTTGGATGGGGTATTTCCGGTTATCGGAATATCACCGACCAATTCCCCTGCTGGATCAATGGATACGTCGGCGAATCCGTTGCTGCTTTCTGAAGCAATGGCGCAAGCCGAAAACCCGTTTGGCTCTTTTCGTATTGCAGACTGCTGATTTCATAAATCAGGCTGGAATCCTCCTGTGGCAGGGCTTGGCAATATTTAGCCAGCAGTTTCCTGAAGGCATTGTATATCAAGGCCTTTGGCCAATTTTCATTGCAGAGCAGTCTGTAACCCGAAAAGAGCCACCCGTTTTAAGAATCTGGTCAGGTTAGGCGTTGATAAAATTAACGCCGCCAAGATCGCAGCCAGCAGCAAAGGGTATTACCGTCTGAGTAAAACCTATGCGGTACAACAGGCACTGAATAACAGTTACCTCGCGAAAATTGGGCTTGTTTCATTGAAAGACTTATGGATCAGGTTTCACCATCATCGTTGAACCGCCCGGTGCGGACCCGCATGCCGGGTGCTGTGGGGAGGGCTGGAGAAAGACCGGCCCTTACCCGATTTATTCAACACCGACAGTCAAACCGATGAGCGCCTTGATGCCAGAGAGCGGCTTCACGGCAATCTATCCTGACCCGAACGATTACAGCACACCGGATTGGATTATGCCCGGAGGCTCATTGAGCTATCAGAACCAGACCACCATGCAGGTAGTGGCCAAGGTCGCTACCACAGCCGGATCAGTGATTATCCCAAGCCGTGATAATGACCAGGTGAGCATTCAACCCCGATACCCGGCCAGCCCTTGGCACTGTTAGACGGCCACTATGGATAAGATCGTTCCGGCAAGTATGGTGATAAGCTTGAGCGACAACTGGCGATCGGAGCAGGCTTACAATGCGGCCTATGTTTCCGGGACTAATGCAGGCGTGGCGGTCAACGTCAAACGAACGGGAACCAATGGGGACAACCCGGCTCCCGATATTCTGGAAGACTGGCTTACGGAAACGCAGGTCAATACCGAGCGAGGCCGCAATGAGCTGGCTAAGGGTGGCAACCAGAGCATTACTACCATCGAAATACCATTGACCGATACCAACACAGCACCCGGTTTAATTGGGCTGGGAATGCTGATAGAGGTTCAGGATATAACGGGAGACTGGCAAGCCCTCTGTCTGGCGATCAGTATCACGGCTGAACGAAGTAAAGTCCTCCAAAGCGTTCAGCGGGAAAGACATTATTAGGCATCTGTACACCAAAGGCTGAGTAACTTGCGTTGGTGATTGAATACAAGTGCCCATAGCGATTAAGATACCACCCTGTATAATGGCGGAACGTTAAAAGTGTGATTTATTTTTTATGCAAAGATTTGATGTCCCGGGAGTAACCCGTCCATATTCTTCATAAGTGATAATAAGCTTCTAGCCCCACCGCCTTATTACAAGGCACCTTTATTATTAATTTTCAGGATATGACTATGTCTACTACTACCGGTACTGTTAAGTGGTTCAATGACGAGAAAGGTTTTGGTTTCATCGCTCAGGATAATGGCGGCCCGGACGTGTTTGCACACTTCCGTCAAATCACTGGTGATGGCTTCAAGTCCCTGGCTGAAGGCCAGCGAGTTGAGTTCAAAGTGACCCAGGGTCAGAAAGGCCCACAGGCTGAAGATATTCGACCACTGTAATGGTCGGGCTACAACGTTGTAGTCTCTAAACTTACGTAAAGTAAGGTACGAAGGGCGGTGCTTTCGGGCATTGCCCTTTTTTGTGGCTTGAGGAAAAGCAACAAGGTGAGGGATATTATGGCTACTACCAATATATGGCAACAGTTCAAGGCTCTGATACCTGAGGGGATACGAGTTGTCGCCACCATTGCAGCCAATAATGGCAATGACACCAGTCAGGCTGAGCTTAAGGATGGGTGAAAGTCTGATATTGATCACACCCACAGGCCTTGAGCTACAGCAAACAGACGTAACACCAAATTTTTCAAACTGAATGGAGAGCAGCCAAACACAGCTATGATTCTAACAGCAAACAAAGAGTCAACTGTGAGAGGCCGCTCCGATGGAAGTATGTCAGCCACTAACCAAAGTCGCCAATGATTCCTGTCCTGCTATTGACCAACTGCAGCAAAAACTGACCCTCCTTCGTCAGTCCAATAATCCAATCCAGCATTTTGAGGATCATGAAAACGAGATTCACTCCCTCTTTATTCAGGCGGAGCGAGAAATACTGGCAGAAGAACTGCAAAAATTAGACATCAATAAAGCCTCTGTCGAAGTGAATGGGGTCGTGTATCACCAGGCATTACGCAGCTATCAAACCTACCAGTCAGCAGCAGGACCTGTCCGGGTATTGCGCAGCCTCTACCGCAATGCCGGGGATAAGTGCATTGTCCCTTTAGAGCTCAAGGCTGGCGTTGTAGAAGGCTACTGGTTACCAAAGGCTGCGAAGCAAGCAGCATGGATGGTTGCCCAGTTGCCGCCCGCGGACGTAAAAAGCTTACTCGATCTAATGGGGAATATGTCACCCTCAACCAGCTCTCTGGCACGTCTTCCCAAAAAACTCAACGAACAATGGGAGCAGCACCTTGACCCTTTCGAGACCCTTCTCGCGGAGAATCTCACAGTACCGCCTGACGCGGTGACGGTAGCTGCTTCCCTTGACGGTGTGATGCTACCAATGAAAGACGGCAAGCGTCAGGAGAAACGTGAAAAGAGTGTTGCTGATGGCAAACGTACCCGAGGGCCAGCAGGTTGTCAGGAGGCCAGTTGTGGAACACTGTCGTTTTACGATGACCAGGGAGATCGCCTCTCTACGATCAGGATGGGACGAATGCCTGAAAGCAAGAAAGCGACATTGAAAAAATCCCTTTCAAACCTTCTGGATAAGGTGCTTCAGCAAAAGCCAAATCTGACTCTGGTCAAAGTGGCAGATGGAGCCCGGGACAATTGGACATACTTCACCAAAGAGCTACCGGAGGGAGAAGAAATTGTTGATTATTACCATGCGGCAGAACACCTGAAGAAGGCATTTGACCTGGCTTACGGTGAAAATAGCGCGAAGTCCAAAGAGAAATTCAGCACCTACCGACATATCCTGAAGGAGGAGCCGGGTGGGGTTGAAAAAATAATCAAGGCACTGGCTTACCAGCATAGCAAGCATCCCCGCCGATCGAAATTAAAGACAGAGTTAAAGTACTTCAGAAAAAACCGGTTACGGATGAATTATGCAGAACACCTGTCGCGCAACCTGCCCATAGGCTCAGGGGTCATTGAGGCGTCCTGTAAAACGCTGGTTACACAGCGAATGAAGTGTTCGGGAATGCGTTGGCGGTGTCCCGGGGGGCAAGGCATTCTGACACTCAGGTCACTAATTCAAAGTGGTTGGTTCGACTGTGGCTGGATGCTGCTGTCGGTAACGTACCGGGCCAAGGTAAATATGGTCAGTGATAATGTGATTCCATTTTCATCAGGGAAGGGTGATATTGAACGTTAGTTCTCATCAATATGAGACTTTCACCCTTAAGGATGGTTCGGTGATTACGGTTAACGGGGAGTCTGTGAGTGTTGGGGAAAAAGTATTTATTGAAAAAGGGGAGATCAAAGATACTGCGCCGAGTTTGGCGCAGTACGAAGTGGAAGTGTAAGACGACCAGATCAAGAATCTAGACTCGACCCCAGTTTTGCGCGACCCCAGTTTTGCGACCCCAGTTTTGACCCCAGTTTTTTCGACCCCAGTTTTTTGACCCTGATTTTCCTGATTTTCTTTCTTCCTATTTATAAACTGCAGGATCTGGACTGACATGTAAAACAACATCAAAAAAACCGTTTTTTGATGTAACAACCTCAAGCTTGTCAATATTCTTAGGGTAGACATTAAGCTCAAAAAAGGTTCGTTTCCGGCGGCAGAACCCACCTTGAACAGCCACAATAAAGCTTCGAAACCATTATCAATGGCTGAACAAGATGAGTACTGCAAATAGTAGATTAGTTGAAAAAAACTGTTGACCTGTTTCGACCGGTCAGAACTCCTAAGTATGGCGGAACAGCTTGGTTTTACTATACGACAGCGAGATATCCGTCCTTTGGATTTTATCCTCTCACTGATTGATGCCCTCGCTGGTGATGGAAACTGCGATACCCTGGCGGATCTACACCGTAAATTTAACGAGTTGACGGGGCTGAATGTCTCTTATCGTTCTTGGGCAAATCAAGCTAAAAAGGACGCGCTGCCTACTCTTATCCTGTGGCTATGGGTGCAGTGTCTGGAAATATTTTCCCGCAAAGTCATGGCGTTTGATGAAGACAGTCCATTTTCAGAGTTTGAGCACATTCTGATTCAGGACGGTTCGTCACAAGCTGTCTATGATGCCCTGAAAGAAGCATTTCCCGGCAGGTTCTCAACGGTCAGTCCTGCTGCCGTCGAGCTTCATACGACAATGGATCTTCTCACCAACAACCTGGTGCGGGTGCAGCTGACTGAAGATACCCGTTCAGAAAGAGACTGTCTGCCACCACTGCCAACATCCATGGCCTATATCCTGATGCTAATGGATGCCGGTTATTTTGAGCTGGAACTCTTTGCCGCTATTGATGACAGGGAGGGTTCTTTTATCTGCAAGGCACCTCAGAGTATCAACCCGACGATACTCAGCGCGGTACGGGAGGATGGCAAGAATCTCAATCGCTACAAAGGACAAAAACTGAAGGATGTACTGTCTGGCTTCCCCAAAGACCAGTGCCTCGACCTGGATGTAGAATGGCCGGGATTCAAAGCCTGGCCATTCCGCTTGGTTGTCCGCTGGAATGACAAAAAACAGAAGTGGGTTTTCGTTGTGACCAACCTGAACCGGGTGGAGTTCACCTTGAGTGATGTGCTCCAGGCCTATCGTCTACGGTGGCAGATAGAGCTGATTTTCAAAGAGATCAAATCCTATTCTCGACTTTAGAGTCTGTATAAAACGATAATTCGGTCAGCTTTTTATAGTGAAGCAAGCCGAAATCAGTGAACTGTTTTTCCAAGTTCGTTATTACTTCCGTTTTTTGCCTAAAAGCCTTTAGTTATGCTGCTTCTGAATTATCCGGTATTAACTGGTCGATCAGATCGCGAAAATTGAACTCATATTTTTGCTTATATCTGTTCCAGCCCTTGCGAATAGAGAACCTCGGAATAATTCCTGAAAGAGCAATTTTCATCATGCCTGCAGTGGTTGTATCCGGGCTTCTCCAGGGTATCCGAGAAATATTCAGACATGCCTGATTTTTACAAACGGTTAATAACTGCAATAATGCATAGCCTGCCATTTTCAAATGCATCCATCGAAGCAGTGTTCGCAATTTCTGCTGCCATAAATGGCAACAGCCAAAAGCATGTTTGAGTTGGTGAAACATTGGCTCTACCGGCCATCTCCGGGAATAGGCACGAAGCACCTCCAGTCCCTCAAGTTCCGGATTGGTCGAGATGAATATTCTGCTTTCGGTCAGACCTTTGTCATTTTCAAAGCGACTCCAGACGACGCGTACTTCACGACCTTTAAGGAATCTGGCGCGACAGATCAGGGTACGATAACGTATTTTGCGAAATTTGCCGTACATCCATACTGTTGCTTTTTCTTCCGGCAGTTTCTTAACCTGTTCTGTCGTCATCTTGATGCCGTACTTTTTTGGGCGCCCTCGCTTCTTTACGGTGGGTGCTGGCGGCAAAGCATAGAGGGCCCGATTTGAAGGTATCTGACCAACAACTTCTATGTTCATTTCCAGAGCTGGCTTTATCAGTGTCCAGTTCATATACCAGCAATCGGTTAGCAGGCGTAGCACTCGATCCTTCACTTCATTGCGTACCACCCTGAGCATGGCCACGGCAATTTTCAGTTTGCTGGTGTTACCTGAAGCTGGTGTCGGAAATGAGATCACCGGTATGGCGGTAAATACTTCATCTGCAGCCCGCTCAAATATGATGGCCAGGGAAACCCAACACTGCCCCCAGATGTACGTCGGCCGATTGCGTTTCTTGCTGTGTTGATGATGTGTACGACAAGCAGGGGCTTTGTCGGAAAACCGTTCGATTACCCAGTCATCAAGCCCCAGGACCACAGGTTGATTCTCAGGAGCTTTGGAGCAGACCAGACGGATCAAGTGGCGTGCCAAGTTCTTCCATTGCCACTTGCCCTGAGATAGCCAGTGGTGGTAGCTGCTCCACACACAATGAAAATCAATTGTTAACAACGCCTGTGTAACAAAGCCGTCGGCTGAAAGCATGCAACCGAACAGCAGTTCGCAGAACGTTGGTACTGCAGTTGATGATAGCGCTCCAGCAAGAAAGGTTGTATATGAAGCGAGCTCCCTGAGGATTACTTGATGATCTGAAGTGAGCATGGCAACCATCTCGAATTTCGTCATTGGGGATGGTTGCTTTTAGCAGATTATGCGCCGGAACTATTGTGCTCTTAAAACTCTAAAGTCGAGATCCTATTCAGGGTGGCATCGTTTTAACACCAAATCAGCGACACTGGTGTTTAGCCTGATTCTGATGTCCTTTGTGGTTGTGACGTTGAAAAGGTACCTTGCCCATGCTGCACAGGCGAACCTCTGTGAAAGTGGGAGCATTGAGGAAATCTCGACGCACAAGGTGATGAAAAGTGGGACTCACCTGTTTGGTAATGTGATTTCATCGTTGATGAATGCAGGAAAATCATTGGTCTCATGCATTAAAAAGCTACTGGACTTCTGGGGGAAATAATGCGAAACGAGAACACCCTGCACGGGATGGTTGTTCAGGGCGTACAAGATTAGGCTTCTGTGCAGTGGGTGGAGCTTAATGTCTACCTTAAGTGTCTACCTTAAGAGGTAACACTAATTCCTTGTCGTTTGATAAAGATTGTTTCGGTGTTTTTGTTGATGAATTGAAATTGGCTTTCATATCTTCTTCTTGATGCATTCAAAAGACTTCCAATTTTTTCATCCATCGTTTTTAGCGATGGCAAATAATCTGAAATAACCTTATTGGTTTTATGGGCTAAATCTGGCCTGATAGTATCAAGTTGCTGTTGTAGCGTTACTTGCAATGAGTTCCGATTATCATCAGCCAGATCAGCAATCTGTACAACTCTACCATTGAGAAAGCCAAGGTCACTAATTAGTGGATCATCACCGACTTCTGACCGGTATTGTTTCAACGCATCTATAATATCTATTTGGCACTGATTCTGAATCATTTTTTAATTAGTACTTTCTGGCTTATATGGTATCAATTTAGTTTAATCGACTCACCCTATATGTACTTGAGCCTGAATCCGCGAGTTCACGGCACAGAAATCAGCCTGAAAAGCCTACAGACCTGGGCTTTTCGTGTAAAAACTCTGCTCCTGATTTTCACTTTCTGAGTGCGTTTTTGTGAAACTCAAAATGAAACGCTGCTGGGGGCAAAAACTGGGGTCATATATGGTCCGCCCCGCATTGCAAGGAAAAGTTGTCACAACGGCTTTTAAAGAGTAATGCTTCCATATATCCGGCCTTGGGGTGAGCTCTCATTGCCTCTGGCCCCGATGGAATCCGCTCACTCCCACCCCATCAGGTCTTCGGCCTCTGCTGGCCCTGACCCCAGTCAGGTTCAAGGGAGTGCAGGTCTTACCTTTTATGCCATCATTTGAACTTTATCCGCGCAACTCGTTGCAGGCTTCTACATGGTTAAGCCAATACTGATTGAAGTGGATATCAATGGCTGGAAGTGGATCTTCATTATCGAGCGTTACATTACGGATAGACGCTTCGGGGATGAGCGTTACACCCTCTATGGCAGCAGCCGAACCCAACTCTCGCAGCGCCTTATGCGCCACAACGAAGCAAGAGCAACAGTGCTAACCTCAACGCCAAACAGGCTATCATCGAAGAACTGGCCCCTTTCTTTGAAGAGAGCGGCTTCACAGCAACCTATCCTGACCTGAACGATTACAGCACACCGGATTGGATTATGCCCGGAGGCTCATTCAGCTATCAGAACCAGACCGCAATGCAGGTAGTGGCCAAGGTCGCTACCACAGCCGGATCAGTGATTATCCCCAGCCGTGATAATGACCAGGTGAGCATTCAACCCCGATACCCGGCCCGCCCTTGGCACTGGAATACATACGGCCACGATGGATAAGATCATTCCGGCCAGTATGGTTATTAGTTTGAGCGCCAACTGGCGACCGGAGCAGGCTTACAATGCAGTCTATGTTTCCGGGACCAATGCTGGCGTGGCGGTCAATGTCAAACGAACCGGCTCCAATGGCGATAACCCGGCTCCCGATATTCTGGAAGACTGGCTCACGGAAACGCAGGTCAATACTGAGCGAGGCCGGAATGAGCTGGCTAAGGGTGGCAATCAGAGCATTACCACCATCGAGCTGCCATTGACGGATACCAATACGGCTCCGGGGTTGATCTAGCCGGGAATGCTGGTAGAAGTACAAGATATAACGGGAGATTGGCGGGGGCTCTGTCTGGCAACCAATATCAGTGCCTCAGGTGTTGGCAGTGTTGTTCAATCTATTGAGCTGGAGCGACATTACTAATGGCCACCACGAATATCTGGCAACAGTTTAGGGCTCTCCTTCCTGATGGCGGGCGGATCGTTGCTACCATTACCGGCAATAATGGCAACGGTACCAGTCAGGCAGAGCTTCGGAATGGTTCGGTTATTACGGTTAAAGGGGAGTCTGTGAGCGTTGGAGAGAAGGTGTTTATTCAGAACGGGGAGGTAAGGGGAGTTGCGCCGAATCTGGCGCAGTACGATGTGGAAGTTTAAGACAAGACAATTCTAATCAAGAAACAGCCATAACCAGGGCGACTTTTCCATTTCTTGTAGCATTATCTTCTGCCTCTGGATCGGGCTTCTTGCTGACCGTAAAGGTAAACCTTTGCCCTACTTTGAAGCGGTCGTCTCTTTGCTCCTTGGTTACATTGGTTTTGCAGAAATAATAATCATGCCCATCATCCCCTTCAATAAAGCCGAAGTTTCCACACCACCTTTTCATGGTTCCATTTAATGTATTTTCAGTGACTATCTCTGCCTTTTGAGCAAGCGTGATAAAGCACCTGTCACTGGTTTCTTCAGTAATGGATATAATCTCAGGATGATTCTTAACCAGTTTCTTTAAACTGGCAAAGCCATAACTCCTGGGATCGAAGGCAGGGTCAAAGTCTTTTAATGATTTACCTAGTTCTCGTCCAAAAACGCATCAGGCAATCATAATTAGATTGTACGTGCGTTTTGATATTTCCTGAAATTCCAGAGAGCCGCAAAAACTCTTCCCTTTTTTTCTCTAATCTGGGACGGATATTGGAGAAAAACGCGAAAAGCAGGCAGAAAACATCCTCCCACCATGCTGGAAAGGTACTTTCATGTAGCGTGGAGGTGGCTATCAGGATGGTGCCGGGTGTCTGGCCAGAATCACCAGGTTGTAACAGACCACCGATAACCAGCAATGAGAATCAAAACGCTCAGAACCCTTGCAGTGGCAACGTGATAGCCCAAAACATCTCTTTAGCCACGAAATTCCCGCTTCAATACCTGCCCGGAAGCGAAAGAGCGTTTTATACACATACTGACTTTTAGTCATCTCTTCGACTTCAAGTCCGCGCTTCTTATTAAAAGCTACATCGCTGATTCCCATGGCCTTGGCTTTTTCCAAATTAGCGCGACACGCGTATCCGCCGTCACCGCTTGTCTGGCGAGGTACACGACCATAAATTTCTTTTTGTCTTTCCATCATCGGAATGAATTGGTCCGAATCCGCTGGGTTACCTTCCTCAATAACCAGGTCCAGGATCAATCGACTTTTTCCCTGAACCAGGTTCAGTTTATGGCCATACTGTACTTGCCGCCTGTCTTTTACGATGATATCCGTATGGGGTTCATACAGGCTAACCACTTTTTCCTGGGCTGGCACCTTTTCACCCTTAAAGACCCTGCGCTCTGTCTGGGAGACTATTGCATCCACCAGGGGTAACAGGTGATCCACATCGGCCTGCCACTTGTCGGCATCATCAGCCAGGAGACACTGCCCCTGCTGACGGGCGTTTGCTAGCGTGACAGTAGCTTCGATAAGTACCTTCCGGGATTTTCGGGTCAACTGCAGCAGTTTTTTATAATGCTGATGCCGCTCTTCTTTGCCAGCGTAGATGCATTTTCTGGCCGCATCTTTTACGGCTCGGTTGTGATGGGTATATTCATAAAGCGGTGTCGCTGTCAGTGTTTGTCCCCGTTCCAGCAGCCGACAAATTTCTTTAACGGAACTGGCTAAAAGATCACTGTCGCAAGGAGGTTTGATATCCGATTCGGTGACTGTGCTGTCAATAGCCACAGTGCGCCCTTTTTCAATACCCTGATCTTTAGCGGTCATTAGCTGACAGTTATTAATCCGTTCCCATGTAGATGCAGTAAGAAGGCTGATGAGCCCATGCAAACTGGAGCGACTGGGGCGCTGGTTTGGTTCGAGGCGACAAAAGTCTCGAAAGAGCATGGAGTCCATCAAAACAAACGACAAGTAGTCATAATCACAATTCAAATACTGTTTCAGGAGTGCCGCACGAAGAACGGATTCTGCTGATAGTCCGTTCCGCCCAGTGTTCTGTTTATCACCAGAACTTAAGTCCTCATAAATCCAGTCATTGAACTGTGGATGGGCGTCAAGCCATTGCGAGATACCGGAAAGCTGGGAGCAGATTTCATGAGGTACGTAATGGAGTTCCATACTACACTGCGGGTTGCGTTTTTTGCGCATTTGGAGTCCTCTGTTTTTGGCAATCCCTTATGTTTCTTGCTCTTGGGAAGTTTAGTCGCCAGATAGCAGTAGGGCTCCACTTAATTTTTCAGGATAAAATCTACAGTTTTCAATTGGTTGTGTTTTTGGACGAGAACTACCTAGTTCCCATCCAAAAACTATAGCCCTTGGGCCACGTAGCCTACAGAGATTTGACGTGCTCTGAATTTACAGGAAAATCACATCAACTCCGCTGTAGCCCCCGAAAACTGGTTGAAAAAGGCGTCAAAACAAAACTTGATTTTTTCCCTCTAAGCCTTGGCACGCATAGGCTGCAGAGTTTTTGGACGAGAACTACCTAAATCACCAAGGTAAATTTGTTCATCGTTGGATGAGAAGCTGTTGTATGCCTTGACGAGAAGTTCTTCCAGCGGCATATCAGATTTTGTGGTCTCAAAATCATTTTCATTATTTGCGTCTGGAAGATTATCGTAATAAACATAGCTGTGGCATGCAGCAATTAAGTTTTTAGCGGGTGGCTCTCTGCGCCCAACACCCAGAACATACTTGCCCATTTCTCTGATTCGCTGAGCCAGAAACTGAAAGCCATTGTCAGACGAAGCAATACAGACGGCGTTAATTTCAGGTGTTTTGGTTAGAATTTCCACCGCATCCATGATCAACGCATGGTCTGCAGCATCCTTACCATAGTCAAACTGTTGGATTGGTCTTGCCCCGTTAAGGTGTAAAATCTCCTTCCATGAAGATCGTGCAGGGTTTGTCCAGTCTGCATAGACTCGCTTTACCGCAATACTTCCCAGCCTTTGTACTTCCTTCAAAATCCCGGAAAACTGTTTAGGGCTGCAATTTTCTCCATCAATCAGAACCGCAAAATTTTTTTGATTGATCACTTACTCTTCCTTAAAGTCGATTGACGGTCACTGTCTGCGCTGCCGGGCATGAATGACGCCAAAGGTTAGCGTTATAAGTATAAGGTAGGGGTAAGTACATCGAAATCAAGGGGGAGCAGGCTACTGTCGGTTAGCTTTTTTTGATCCTGGTCAAACCGAACACTTGTTCAGTGCTTCGCAGAATTCGGTTTAGCGGCTTAAATGTCTGCTGAACATTTAGGCGGTTTGCCCTCTCATCAAACCGGTAAATCTGCCGGAAAAGTCCTTCCAGTTCTTTTATCTCCTGATCGGAGATATTGTCCCACACCTCAAAGTATGAGAAGTGCGTCCACTCGCCATCTCGGTTCCGCTTGTGGCTGAACAAGCGCTTGCCAAGCTTCCCTTCGCTGGACATGCCTACATAAACTACATTGTAGTGCTTCCCCTGCTTACGATAGAGGGGATAAATACCCCGTATGCCTTTGGGGACAAGCTGCATATTGATTTATGACTATTATAGGTAACACTGCCTGCAGGCATAACCTGTGTTATGCAACCTGAAGAAACCTTTTACCGCTTCTGGCATTTTTTGCAGTGCTCTCATTTTGCTGCGAATGAAATCTATAAAGTCAGCTTTGGTCTTCAAAGCGGTTTTTCCAAGCTTTTCTTTCAGGTGATTCCAGACCTGTTCATCAGGATTCAGCTCCGGGGAATAGCTTGGCAGCAAGAGTAGGCCCAGCAACTTCGGCTCTTGTTCTACGTAATCTTTCGTATACTTCGCTCGGTGTGCAGGATGTCCATCAGTGATTATGATCACTGGCTTATCAACGCTGCGAACCAGTGACTTTAGATATTTAACAAACATAAACCGATCCATTTTCCCGGTGAATGTCTTGTACCTCAGGCAACCTTCTGAACTCACAACTGAAATAAGGTTTAACCGATGCCTGGAGCCTGTTGTTTTTACAACTGGGGTTAGACCTTTTATGCCCCAGGTTCGACCACGGTGACACTCGGATTTTGCTGTAGATTCATCAAGAAAGAAGATGATTGCATCTTGCTCTTCTGCCTGCTGGAGTATCGCCGGGTAACGGACGTTCAGCCATTCTTCTACTTTTTTTTATCCTGTTCCCACGCTCCCCAGCGAGGCTTTTGTGGAGAGAAGCCCAAGCGTTTCAAGAGCCTGGCAACTCCAGAAGGAACGTATTTAACCTGAAAGGTCTTTTCAATCAGAGTGGTGATGATTTGGCTCGTCCACAGTGACGTCTGGTACCATAATCAATAGGAGTTCGAGTTCTCAGTAATATCTTAAGCTGCTGTTCCTGCTCTTGCGATAGCCTGGGCTTGGGTCCAGTTTTACCTGTCCGGGTTTTCAGGCCATCCCAGCCTTCTTGGTTATAACGATCAATCCATTGATAGACGATTTTTCTTGAGGTGCCATACTTTCGAGCAAGATTTGTAGGATTCATGCCAGAATGCCAGTCTTTTATGGCTTTGAATCGAATTTCTTCCCTGATGGAATCGGAAAGTCTGCGTCCGTCAATGTTGTTCATTACTACCTCATTTATAAGGTAGAGGATAATACCATACGTCAATAGTTACCTAGTTCTCGTCCAAAAACGCATCAGCCAATCATAATAGGAATAAACGTACGTTTTAATATTTCCTGAAATTCCAGAGAGTCAGGAAAACTCCTCCCTTTTTTCTCTAATCTGGGACGGATATTGGAGAAAAACGCGAAAAGCAGGCAGAAAACATCCTCCCACCATGCTGGAAAGGTACTTTCATGTAGCGTGGAGGTGGCTATCAGGATGGTGCCGGGTGTCTGGCCAGAATCACCAGGTTGTAACAGACCACCGATAACCAGCAATGAGAATCAAAACGCTCAGAACCCTTGCAGTGGCAACGTGATAGCCCAAAACATCTCTTTAGCCACGAAATTCCCGCTTCAATACCTGCCCGGAAGCGAAAGAGCGTTTTATACACATACTGACTTTTAGTCATCTCTTCGACTTCAAGTCCGCGCTTCTTATTAAAAGCTACATCGCTGATTCCCATGGCCTTGGCTTTTTCCAATGCGCTCTGTCTGGGAGACTATTGCATCCACCAGGGGTAACAGGTGATCCACATCGGCCTGCCACTTGTCGGCATCATCAGCCAGGAGACACTGCCCCTGCTGACGGGCGTTTGCTAGCGTGACAGTAGCTTCGATAAGTACCTTCCGGGATTTTCGGGTCAACTGCAGCAGTTTTTTATAATGCTGATGCCGCTCTTCTTTGCCAGCGTAGATGCATTTTCTGGCCGCATCTTTTACGGCTCGGTTGTGATGGGTATATTCATAAAGCGGTGTCGCTGTCAGTGTTTGTCCCCGTTCCAGCAGCCGACAAATTTCTTTAACGGAACTGGCTAAAAGATCACTGTCGCAAGGAGGTTTGATATCCGATTCGGTGACTGTGCTGTCAATAGCCACAGTGCGCCCTTTTTCAATACCCTGATCGTAACTATTCAGCACTGAGCAAAGGCATATTACAGTAATTCCGAACAGCTCTATGAAGTGATTGATATATGTCCATTCCCTGTTTTCTGGCAGACGACAAATAGCTGCGAATCCGTGCAAACATAAAACCACCGTCTGCACTCCTGAAGCAGCCTGAGATTTTCTGCTTTAACTTGGCCATTCGAACATCCCGCTCACTGCCATTGTTATCGAAGGGAATGGTAAAATCTGACATGAAGCGCAGTGTCTCAGCCTTGAACTCAGTGAGTCGTTTGAAGAGATTGTAAGCTTTAGTATTCTTGACTTTCTTGCGCTTAAGCTCCTCTCGTTGCTTCTCCATATAGACGACTTCTTTCATTAGAGCCCGCTGAAGCAACCGGTCATAAATCTTCTCGATTCGTTCACAGACAACACTTGGCATCTGTAGCATACCTATGGTCTTAAAGCCCTTGCAGTAATGCCAGGAAAGCCTCAGTAGCTTCATCAATCGCAACGCCAGTTGATTGCTGTCCCTATCAACAACACCCAAAAGCTCCCTCAGGTGATGGGCATTGCAAAGTACGTGAGTTGCCGCATATGCAAAATAGGATTTCCAATGATCATGAACCAGAACGCCTGCAAATGTTAGCAGTATGCCCATCGTGTCCATGGCCTCACGACCTCGCTTTTCAGACAAGTAGTAGAGCGTCCATTGTTCATCCCGCATAACGTGTAGCCAGTGCAAAGAGCCCTCGGCCCGCATACCCGTTTCATCGGCTCCGGCAACAGACGATTCCCGCAAGGCGTCACGAATAACCTCTTCAGTAGAAGCCAGATTTTCATAGGTTCTGGCCACAAAATTGGCGACAGTGCCTGCACTTACACTCATTTTATAGAGAGTATTAAAATACTCTGACACGCGCTTAAAAGGCAGGAAATGGTATTGGTTAAGATAGACGGCCATAGCCTGTGTGGCTGAGCCATATTGTGCGGCAGCGGTAACACCTTCCGGGAATTCAGCCTGATTCCGACAACCACAAGTGCAGATTTTTACTTCAGCTCTATGGGCCGTTACTTCAAATTCACCCGGTCTCCCTGGTTCAAACACCTGTCGTTCAATATATTTGACCGGCTCACTATCAAGAAGAGACGCCTGACATTTATTGCATTCTTTAACCGGAAGGTACTCAATATAGTCAGGGATATCGACCTGTTTAAGACAAGTGCCCTGATGCCCTTTCTTTCCACCGGCTTTATTACCAGAAGACTGTCTCAGACTTTTAGGATTGGGTTTTTCATCCGATGGATCGGTACCTTTATCTGCGGAAAGGTCGTCAGAATGATCTGGAGAATTACTGTTTTTACAAGGTTTTTGATAACCATCAGACGATGGCGGCTTGCTGCTGTTTTGACTGTTCTTGCCAACCTTTTCTTCCAATTCTCGACATCGCTCTTCCAGACAGGCAACTCTCATCCGCAGCTCTGCATTCTCTTTCAAGAGAATCTCAGCCGACATAGTTGCGGGTAGTTCTGGAATCATGCTGGCGAATATTGTGGAAAAATGGTGCTTAAGAGGATGGTATAAAAATCAGAAAATTCCAGATTTATGTGGGGGTGCTGAACAGTTACCCCTGATCTTTAGCGGTCATTAGCTGACAGTTATTAATCCGTTCCCATGTAAATGCAGTAAGAAGGCTGATGAGCCCATGCAAACTGGAGTGACTGGGGCGCTGGTTTGGTTCGAGGCGACAAAAGTCTCGAAAGAGCATGGAGTCCATCAAAACAAACGACAAGTAGTCATAATCACAATTCAAATACTGTTTCAGGAGTGCCGCACGAAGAACGGATTCTTCTGATAGTCCGTTCCGCCCAGTGTTCTGTTTATCACCAGAACTTAAGTCCTCATAAATCCAGTCATTGAACTGTGGATGGGCGTCAAGCCATTGCGAGATACCGGAAAGCTGGGAGCAGATTTCATGAGGTACGTAATGGAGTTCCATACTACACTACGGGTTGCGTTTTTTGCGCATTTGGAGTCCTCTGTTTTTGGCAATCCCTTATGTTTCTTGCTCTTGGGAAGTTTAGTCGCCAGATAGCAGTAGGGCTCCACTTAATTTTTCAGGATAAAATCTACAGTTTTCAATTGGTTGTGATTTTGGACGAGAACTAATAAGAAAAACTACGTAGTAGTTTGGTTCTATGTGGGTTAAAGGTGTTCACAGTCTGTACCTGTCCGTCCGATATTTGAAGGGAGGCGTACAGATTTTGGACGGGTATTATTTCGAGGCTCAGGGGAGTTTTTGGCAACATGAAAGCATGTTAAAAAACATACAGTATTGGCTATCAACAAATTCCGAAAAGGATTACATAAGGTTTTATTTATAACTTAATGACTTAAAAACTGTGACAAAAGTGTGACAGACATTTTTTGTCACACTACCAATCTATTGATTTTGTTGATTTTTATCTTTTAATCTACCCTGTCCATCATCGGTGCAACCATAAACCGACGATCCAGTACAGGATCGCTGGAAAGCTTGTCATTACTTGATTTCACTGAAGCTTCGCTATTTATCTGATCGGTTTTTTTAAGCATATATGTGTCTGTAAATGCACTATTGTTCTGCTACCGATGTAACATTCTGCCCACTTCCCATCCTTTGCAACATCTGGATAACAATAGGATGAGCATACTAAGGCGAAAGAATTCCATTGGAAAGGTACGCTATCAGATATCAATGGATTGATATCAACGGGTTCATCCAGCAAGCAGCTGGCGGGGAAGCCCCGCTGGCTTACTGTCCTTTATGGGGTGACCTGCTATTATTGCGCCTTCTGTTTTTACCGGAAGCCCGGTTATCCCATTGACCACCGCAGGCTTTCTTAAACGGGGTCCCTGCCTTTTGTGACGGTTCCATATGCCCATGCCTTGATTGCCTGTCCGCTTTGGGAACCAGCTGCCCATTACCGCTGCCAATCAAATCTTTTCTTCCCAGTTCAGTCAGTGTCTGTCTGAGAAAAGGCCAGTTTTCGGGGGCATGATAACGGAGCAACGCTTTTTGTATGCGTCGGTGGTGCAGCTCTTTATGTGTATCCAGCGGTTCACTTTTATAGGTCACTTTCTTTAACGGGTTGCGACCCGAGTGATACATGGCAGTGGCCAGAGACATCGGTGATGGATAGAAGGTCTGCACTTGATCCACCCGGTATTTATTTTTCTTCAGCCACAGCGCCAGATTGATCATGTCTTCATGCTCACAGCCCGGGTGTGCCGCAATAAAATAGGGAATCAGATATTGTTTTTTGCCTGCTTTCCCGGAGAAATAGTCGAACATTTTCTTGAATGCATAGTAAGTATCAATACCCGGCTTCATCATTTTGCTGAGCGGCCCTTTCTCAGTGTGCTCAGGCGCTATTTTAAGATAGCCACCGACATGGTGAGTCACCAGTTCTTCTACATACTCGGGATCGTGCACGGCAAGGTCATAACGCAGACCTGAAGCAATGACTATTTTTTTGATACCGGGAATGGACCGGGATTTCCGGTACAGTTCGGTCGTATGCTGGTGCGAGGTTTCCAGGTTTTTACAGATACCGGGATACACACAGGACAGTCGGCGACAGTTTTCCAATGCCCTTTCTTCTTTGCAAAACAGACGATACATGTTGGCAGTAGGGCCGCCCATATCGGAAATCTGTCCGGTAAAGCCGGGGACTTTATCGCGAATATCTTCCAGTTCGTTGATAATCGACGCTTCTGACCGGCTCTGAATAATCCTGCCTTCGTGTTCCGTGATGGAGCAAAAAGTGCAGCCCCCGAAGCATCCCCTCATGATATTGACCGACGTTTTGATCATGTCGAATGCCGGAATTTTCTGATTTCCGTAGGATGGATGGGGCTTGCGCTGAAAAAAGAGGCCAAACACCCCATCGATTTCCCGGGTCTTTAATGGCAGTGGCGGTGGGTTGACCCACAACTCTCTGTTGCCGTGTTTCTGTACCAGGACACGGGCATTAAATGGGTTCGATTCCTGATGCAAAACCCGGGAAGTGTGCGCATATAAAACAGGATCTTTTTTTACCTTCTCAAACGATGGAAGACGGATAAAGCTTTTCGATTTATCGTACTGAACCTGGTTCTGGAGCGGTTGTGGAACAATGAGCGGAACAATGCGCAAGGGCTGAGGCAGGTCTTCATCAGTAGCCTGCTGATTGCACTGAACTTCAGCAGTGTTGTCATAAGGGCTTATGCCATACGCTTCTTGCAAAGAACTGATGTCTTTAGGCCAGTCTATTCGGGAGCTGTCGATTTCAGTCCAGTCCCCAGGCAGGGATGATCTGACCATAGCCGTCCCCCGAATGGGTTGCATATCTTTTATGGCAATGCCCTGGGAGAGATTATGGGCAATTTCAGCCATTGCCCTTTCTGCATTTCCGTACAGCAAGAGGTCAGCAGCCGAGTCAATTAACACCGACCGGCGGACCTGGTTACTCCAGTAATCGTACTGTGCAATGCGTCGAAGACTCGCTTCAATGCCGCCAATAATGACAGGGACGTCTTTGTATAGTTGCTTACATTTTTGGCTATAGACGGTTACCGCACGATCTGGTCGTTTACCGGCCACAGCTCCTGCCGTATAAGCATCATCATTGCGAACCTTCAGGTCTGCCGTGTAGTTATTGATCATGGAGTCCATGTTGCCGGCCGTTACCCCGAAGAAAAGATTCGGCTTACCTAACCTGGTAAAATCCTCATCATTATTCCAGTCAGGCTGAGCAATGATGCCAACACGAAAGCCCTGAGACTCAAGAAAACGCCCGATAATCGCCATGCCAAAGCTCGGGTGATCCACGTATGCGTCGCCAGTCACAATAATAACGTCACATGAATCCCAGCCTAATGCGTCCATCTCATGTCCAGACATAGGTAAATATGGGGCAACGCCATAGCATTCAGCCCAGTATTTAGGGTACGAGAAAAGGTCGGGAGCTGTATTCTTGAGCATGAGGAGTTTGGGTTAATAAAAAATGTCGGATATTGTTACAGAAAAAATATTGATACAACAGGCAGGATGTTGGCATTTTTTTGCTTGAAACCGCTATTTACTATTTATGGATAAACGCCACCGGGAGGCACCACAGGCCCCAGTCCAATCCGGCATTTATTAAAGCCTTCCTGCCAGCCACGGCGATACTCCTGGTAAGTGCCCGGAAGTGACGGAGCTTGATCCCAACCTGCCCGGGGCAAACCTTCATTGCGTTGTGCTGCACTGCACCCCATGTACTGGCCATAAGTACGCATATTGGTATAAAGCCTGTTACCCTGTGTGATGTCAGGGAGAGAAGGCCTGTTTCCATGGGGTGAAATGGATTGATCAGTGGTAGAGCAGGCAAAGATCAATAAAACAGAGAGCAATAATAATCCCACCTTCACCAGGTAAAACATTGGATACTCCAGCGGAAGCGTAAACCATCATCAGTATAATTGAGTTTGGCAGGAAGTTGCGTAGTTCAGAGGGTCGTTCTGGTCCGAAAGGCTGACCCAAAAGGCAGGTGGCCTGTTTGGCACGACAATGAGCCAGCCTGGCCAGGGCAAAATCTGGTTCGGTTTCTCAGTAGATTATTCCGGGCTTTCCTGCCCAATAGCCGTTACACTCCCGATTTTCACACGTCATAATGTCGCTACCCAACGCCATGGCGTGCGCTAATTCGTCAGCCACATTCAAGATATTTTCCGAATGCCCTGAAAGGCGCATAGCCTTTACCCCGGCACTATCCATTGCCTGCCATTGATCCAGAATATTAAGACAGCTGCCAGACAGTGTCTGAATACCGTTGATGGTAAACAGCGCATCGCCTTCCTGGGTCGCCAGGGGAATACCTGCTGAGGTCTTGATACAGCTAAACTCACAGCTATCCTTGCTCAATTCATGGGCGCGCGCGGTAAAACAGCGGGCAGAGTATGCCAGTGGTAGATAACCATAGCTGAATACCTCGGTTTCCAGATCATTGATACCCAGCTCTTGCAAGCGGACCATGATCGACTTCAGATGATCAAAAGAGAGTTCAACCGGCAGAACCCAGCGCTTTAAGCCCGAACGATGCAGAACCTGCAGTGCCTCAGCACTGTACAGGTTCACAGAGGGACCGGTAATCACAGGGACACCCGCTTTGGCAAGATAATGGACAGCCGCCATATCATTGGCTTCTACGGCGAATGCTCCGTTCTCACAGACCTTGCTGACCTGAGCCAGTTCAGATTCGGCTTCAATCAGCGTCAGTGTCGACAGAACCACCTCTTTCCCTTTTGCCTGCAATAATTTTGCGATATTTAGCCATTCATCCAGTTTCAGTTCCCGTCTTTTGGAGCAAACCACTTCTCCCAGGTAGACTCGATCGAAGGCGGACTCGGCTACTTTGTCATAAAACGCCAAGACTTCTGCTTTAGGCCAGAAGAACAGTAATGGACCAAGGGTGATTTGCATAACTTATTCCATATCAATAGCAACAGCCAACGGTAACGACATCACTGCCAGGGGCGGTTATAGGCACCCAGTGTTGTCTGGCTACCCTCCGATAAACGTGACAGGCCAGACATCCAGCGTTGGTTGGTGGTAAAACTATCCGGATTGACCTTGAATTGGTCCAGTGCTTCTCGCCAGATTCTCACCACTTCTGCAACATAGGCCGGACTTCGCTGGCGGCCCTCAATTTTGACCGCACTGATGCCAGCCTGATGAAGCTGAGGAATCAGATCCAGTGTATTGAGGCTGGTAGGCTCTTCAATGGCATGACTGACTTTATCATTCACATTAAAGCGTCCCTTGCAAAGGGTTGGATACCCGGCCTGCTCATTGTGATCAAAACGATCAATCAACAGGCCGCCCAGTCGGGTTTCCATACCATTGGCGGTGGTCTGCCAGCGCACAGCCGATGCCGGCGAACAGGCACCTGCGGTATTGGGTGATTCTCCGGTGACATAGGAAGAGAGAATGCAGCGCCCTTCCGCCATAATACAGAGACTGCCAAAAGCAAATACCTCCAGTTCCACCGGGCTTTTCCGGGCCAGTCGCTCAACCTGCTTTAACGACAGTACTCTGGGCAATACTGCACGCTGAATACCAAAGTGATCATGATAAAACGACAAACTGGCCTGATTGGTGGCAGAAGCCTGAACGGAAAGATGCAGATTAAGGTCGGGGTATCGCCGGCTGGCATAGTCCAACACGCTGATATCTGCTGCAATCAGAGCATCGACACCGAAGTCGGCACACATATCCACCGCTTTTTTCCAGCGGTTCCAGTTGTTCGCCTGAGCATAAGTGTTTACAGCAACAAACAGTCGAACCTTTTTTCCCCGGGGATTTTTATGAACGTAATCCAGCGCCTTCATTGCCCGCTGATCGGAAAAATTCAGACCGGCAAAATGCCGGGCATTGGTTTCATCCCGAAAGCCGATGTATACGGCATCAGCACCATTATCGACAGCAGCTTTAAGGGAAGGAAGGTTACCGGCAGGACACACCAATTCCATAGAATTATCCAGTAGTTTTTTGGCATCATATCATGCTGAACAAAAAAACCACTTGATACTTATCAAAAAATACTCAAAAAATAAGTATCAACCCTTAGACTGGACACGTTCCCACCCACGGTTCAGAGGGTGTCGCAAAACCCTCGTTCCCACGCTCCGCGTGGGAATGCATATGGATCTAACAGCATGAGAAAGAACCACTGCCTGATAGGGTTTTCGGGGGTTCCATGCGAGTATGGTATTTGTGGCGGGATCGGGGTGAGTAGACCTGCCCGGTCACCCGGGCAAGCCCCTCCTCAGAACCGGACTTGCGGAATTACCGCATCCGGCTCCCGATAGACCCGTGTCCCCACATATGTTCGGTGAGACCGGAACATTGACACCGTTTTCCAGCTCTCTGGATACGCCAACACTTTAAGAATTTTCACCAGCTTTCCCCAGCTCAAGTATCCTTTTCCTCCCTGACGATTAAGCCATCTGTGGATCGTTCGTTTGCCTTGCAGAATGAACTGCCTGACCCGTCCTTGATTGTCTGTGATCCCATGATAGTTGATCCATCCCTTGATCCCCCGAATCGCTCTCTTCAGCGTTTGCACACGGTCAGAACTCAGGCGCTTCCAGAGGAACTCCCTTAACCCTTTGAGCTTCGATGCAAAACGATCTTTACGGCTGGTGAACTTCAGTCGCCAACCACCTTTTCGCATCTTACCCCAGTAACAGGTGAACCCCAGGAAGTTAAACGTCGAAAGACGCTTACCTGATTGATTGGCCCTCTGAGCTGCAATCCATCCTGCAGGAATTATCTGCGATTTCTCTCTATGCAACTCCAGACCAAACTTCTCTAACCGTTATGGCAACACTTTATAAAAGCGCTCTGCTTCACTGGCATCCCCAAAAAGGAATACCATATCGTCAGCGTACCTCACCATTTCCGCCCGCCCTTTGATGTGAGAACGGCTTACCTCGGCAAACCATTCATCTATCACGTAGTGCAGGTAGATATTGGCCAGCACTGGCGACAGGATAGCCCCTTGCGGACATCCTTCCCGATTGTCGGATACTTGCTTGTGTTCCATCACAGGTGCTGTAATCAGGACTTCTATCAGCCTGAGAAAACGCTGGTCTGATATCTTCATTCGCAAAATCTTCATCAGCTCCCTGTGAGGAATTCTGTTGAAGTACTTGCAGATATCAATTTCTACCACAGCACCATCCCGGATTCGGGAACTGGACTGCAGCAAAGCCCTCAAAGCATCGTGACAACTCAAGCCGGGCCTGAATCCGTATGAGCACGGTAGAAACAGCGGTTCGTATATCTTGCCAAGGATTTGACTGGCTGCAAGTTGCACCAGTTTGTCTTCAAAGCAGGATATGACCAGTGGCCGTTTGCTCCCATCCTCCGCACTCATTGAGTTTCTTAATCAAGACCAACCCGTTATCTCTCTGTCCAGACAGAAAAGTCAGGACTGGCTTCAAAGCAGGACGATTAAATCACAAGGTCGCATCATTGCCATGGTCAAGCGCCTGCGACAAGACTCTGAAGATAAGTATCAAAACAGTCATAAGTGTGAAGAGTGGGAGATTCCTGTGATAGAAGTGACTTATTAAAAATTCAGATCAATATCTTTTCTAACACAAGCCATCTACAGGGTAGTTTCGGGTCTATAGCCTGTCTCTTGATCACAAATAGCTACCTTGTTCTATCATTTCTCACTGATAAAACAGGTCATGCTTCCACTTTCTCCTAAACCATGGTCAGAACTAACTTTTGGATGTGCTGATTTGGGCGATACTCGACGTACAAAACGACTTGTCAAAGTTGCTGCCGAGCTTTCAGCTCATACCGGTAATTCTTTGTCATCTTCATGCGAAGGTTATACCGCACTGGTAACTGGAGCTTACCGGCTGATTGAGAATGAGGCCGTAAAGCCTGAAGCAATAGCTGAGGCAGGCTTTCAGGCAACTGCCAAAATAGCGAGACAGTCTCGCCTACTTCTGGCTCTCGAAGATACAACAACCCTGGGTTATAAACATGCTGTCAGATCCGAGCTTGGTGATCTTGGAGGTCCTGAAGGCTCTAAAACCAGAGGATTCCACGTCCACTCTGTCTTCTTGGTTGATGCGGATACAGAGCGAAGCATTGGGCTTATTGATCAAGAACGATGGGTTAGAGAGGACGTTCAGCGGGGGAAAAAGAACCAACGTCGTCAGCTACCTTACGAGGGAAAGGAAAGCTTTAAGTGGCAAAGAGCCTCTGAAAACACAGAACAAAGGATGGGGGGTAAAATGCCTGACATCATCAGTGTTTGCGACCGGGAGGCGGATATATACGAATATATGCACTACAAACTGGATAACCGACAGCGGTTTGTTGTAAGAGCTACACAAAACAGAATCCTGGTGGATGGCGAACTCTTATTATTTGATTCCTTAGCTCAGACTGAAGTGTTGGGGAAATATACGATAGTGGTTCCTCAAAAAGGAGGTAGAAAGAAGCGAAAGGCAACGCTGCAGGTCAAAAGAAAGAAGATGACAATACAGGCGCCGCAAAGGCCAGGCGGCAGGCCGGAACCGGTAACTATGAATATTGTGTCGGCTGAAGAGATTGGCAATGACTCCGAAGACCGTTTGCACTGGGTACTATTGACAACTGAAGATATTGAAACATTCGAAGACTGTCGCTCTATCATTCGATTTCACGAGCTCCGATGGCGAATAGAAGAGTTCCATAAGGCTTGGAAATCGGGAGCAGGAGTAGAAAGGCTTCGTCTGCAATCTCCGGATAACATTGAACGACTTGCGGTCATATTAATGTTTGTCGCTGTCAGACTAATGCAAATCCGTGAAGCATTAATGTTACCGAATGACAGGCAGCACAAAGACAGAAAGCTTTGGAGTGAAAAAACACTCGCGAATGAGGTGGTCAGTGATGATGAATGGCAGGTTCTCTGGCTAACCTATGAAAAAAAAGCGTTGCCCGATAAGCCGCCAACAGTCACTTGGCTGCTTCAAACGATTGCTCGGCTTGGTGGTTGGGGTGATTCAAAGCATACAGGGCAGCCCGGCTGGTTAGTGGTATGGGAAGGCTGGGCGAAATTGCAGGATCGGGTAAAAACCTGGCAGATAGCCCGGCAGTTCAGCGCTGGAGAGATGTGATCAAGAGTCAGGTCTATAGCGGACAGCTTTATGAAAATCAGGGGTAACTATTCAGCACTGAGCAAAGGCATATTACAGTAATTCCGAACAGCTCTATGAAGTGATTGATATATGTCCATTCCCTGTTTTCTGGCAGACGACAAATAGCTGCGAATCCGTGCAAACATAGAACCACCGTCTGCACTCCTGAAGTAGCCTGAGATTTTCTGCTTTAACTTGGCCATTCGAACATCCCGTTCACTGCCATTGTTATCGAAGGGAATGGTAAAATCTGACATGAAGCGCAGTGTCTCAGCCTTGAACTCAGTGAGTCGTTTGAAGAGATTGTAAGCTTTAGTATTCTTGACTTTCTTGCGCTTAAGCTCCTCTCGTTGCTTCTCCATATAGACGACTTCTTTCATTAGAGCCCGCTGAAGCAACCGGTCATAAATCTTCTCGATTCGTTCACAGACAACACTTGGCATCTGTAGCATACCTATGGTCTTAAAGCCCTTGCAGTAATGCCAGGAAAGCCTCAGTAGCTTCATCAATCGCAACGCCAGTTGATTGCTGTCCCTATCAACAACACCCAAAAGCTCCCTCAGGTGATGGGCATTGCAAAGTACGTGAGTTGCCGCATATGCAAAATAGGATTTCCAATGATCATGAACCAGAACGCCTGCAAATGTTAGCAGTATGCCCATCGTGTCCATGGCCTCACGACCTCGCTTTTCAGACAAGTAGTAGAGCGTCCATTGTTCATCCCGCATAACGTGTAGCCAGTGCAAAGAGCCCTCGGCCCGCATACCCGTTTCATCGGCTCCGGCAACAGACGATTCCCGCAAGGCGTCACGAATAACCTCTTCAGTAGAAGCCAGATTTTCATAGGTTCTGGCCACAAAATTGGCGACAGTGCCTGCACTTACACTCATTTTATAGAGAGTATTAAAATACTCTGACACGCGCTTAAAAGGCAGGAAATGGTATTGGTTAAGATAGACGGCCATAGCCTGTGTGGCTGAGCCATATTGTGCGGCAGCGGTAACACCTTCCGGGAATTCAGCCTGATTCCGACAACCACAAGTGCAGATTTTTACTTCAGCTCTATGGGCCGTTACTTCAAATTCACCCGGTCTCCCTGGTTCAAACACCTGTCGTTCAATATATTTGACCGGCTCACTATCAAGAAGAGACGCCTGACATTTATTGCATTCTTTAACCGGAAGGTACTCAATATAGTCAGGGATATCGACCTGTTTAAGACAAGTGCCCTGATGCCCTTTCTTTCCACCGGCTTTATTACCAGAAGACTGTCTCAGACTTTTAGGATTGGGTTTTTCATCCGATGGATCGGTACCTTTATCTGCGGAAAGGTCGTCAGAATGATCTGGAGAATTACTGTTTTTACAAGGTTTTTGATAACCATCAGACGATGGCGGCTTGCTGCTGTTTTGACTGTTCTTGCCAACCTTTTCTTCCAATTCTCGACATCGCTCTTCCAGACAGGCAACTCTCATCCGCAGCTCTGCATTCTCTTTCAAGAGAATCTCAGCCGACATAGTTGCGGGTAGTTCTGGAATCATGCTGGCGAATATTGTGGAAAAATGGTGCTTAAGAGGATGGTATAAAAATCAGAAAATTCCAGATTTATGTGGGGGTGCTGAACAGTTACAATCAGGGGTATGCACTCAAAAAGCCGCACTTGATCCACACGACAACCATTGCGCAGCACTCTCGATTTTCTCAGCCAATCTCGGGAATGTTCCGCTACCTGTAAGCCTATCTGTTAAATAGTGCCAGAATGAAAGCCCATATTGTCGACAGGTTTTCTTGAGGCTTGCAAAGGTGTCTCTGCTCCGTCGGCCGCTCTCACTTTTGGTGCCACCACTGATTTTACGCCGTTTGACGTGTTCTCTTATCTGGCTTTCGCTGAGGTTGTTATGAAGAGGCAGTACCGGGGTTATCCAGAACCATCAACAATTCCTGTTCAATTACAGCAAGACCTGCCAGCGCTTCCTGTAGACCTGAGCAACCGGTTTGTGTCTGGATCAGACTTTTGAAAGCGACTCTTATCTCTGCTGCCTTCTCACCCGAAGGAGATTCTCTAAAGGCCTTTAGATCCCGGTAAATGTTCCAGAACCAGCTCAGGCACCAGTATTGGGCATTGACCTGCTGGCGATTGACCGGAATAACTTTCTCCATTGGCCTGGCAGCGTGTACCCAGCACTGGGCATGGGCAAATACATTGAACTGACCGGCTCCGTCGCTGAATGTCACCAGATTGAACCCGTGGCTGATCAGGCTTCCGTATAACATGGCTTCACTGGCTCTTTGGCGATTCCTGGAGCCTGTGAGACCGATGTCGTTCATAAAGGCTTTCCAGGCTTTCTCACTCAGGAAGTGGACATCCTGATATTGCGCCAGTAGATCGTCTTTTTCCTGGTGGAATGATTCGTGGCCTTTGGTAATCAGGTTACTGAGCTCCCCTGACGAGATAGAAACACCTATATCCCATAGAAACTCCAGTAGCTGTGGCTGTGTTACGCCACAGGCGAAATACTGATGCAAAATGAATGCTCGGAGTTGCGGGCCGAAATGATGACCATTAAGAGCGCTCGGCGGGAGACCGCTGATGACTTTACCGTCGGGGAGTCACCCACTTCTCAAGCCAGTAACAGATCGTTTTGGAGTGAAGCTCCAGCTCCTGCACATAAAACGCATCCCGCCCATGACGAGTAGAACCTTCTGGAATGGAATCCGGAGCGATCACGGCTTCTTCAGTAACAGGTGGTTTATCCGGTTTGGTGCTTTGTCGTTTAGTATGGTGGTTGGGTTTATCGACATCACTTTTTCCATCAGATAGTTCGGAGTCATCAGACTCTGGTTCTTCATCTGACTCATGATCGTGACTCTGTGAGTCATCATTATTATTACCGCTATCGTCGTGCTTATCAGATGGTTTGGTGTTTGGCTTTATATCGGGCTTTGGGTTCAGCTTTTTCAAGCGAGTGATTTCGTTTTCCAGAATCTTTATCCGTTCCTGGAGCTGAACAATGTGTTCCTGCTGCTGAGTTATGAAGGTAAGCAGCTTTTCAGTAGAAAGGTTATCAAGCGATGTATTCATGAACCTGAAAGGTAGACTGTAGAGACGGTATTTTCCTCAAAATATTAGTTTTTGAGTACATACAATCAGGGGGCCAACCTTTCTGATCACGGACACTGATTGTCCGTGATCACAGATACCTTATCAGGGCTTTATTGTTTGTGTTTCTTGCTCATGATCACATCATCCATTTTGTTATGAATCAGAGCTGACTCCCCTCTCTGTTTTTTCGCACCATTTCAGAGCCACTCTTTTTATAAGCGATACACCTCTCGGGTTGTTGGTTATAAAAACGCTGGTAAGCTTTAACATAAGCTTTACCTCTTTCCTCTGATTTTTGGTAATACTGACGCTGGTAAGCTTTAACATAAGCTTTAACATAAGCTTTAGCATTACTCATGGAATTCCTGGATCGTCGACACAACTCTATTTTTAATTGCAACCATTCACATTTAATTTGATTTTTTAGTAATTTCTCAAAAAGTGCTGGAAGCAGGATAATTTCGGTCAGTCGTCTATCCTCTCACCATGGCTTTTCTAGAACACCAGCAGTTACAACCTGAAGATCTACTGAGATTCATCACTCAGCAGCAAGAGCAGATCATTCAGCTCAAAGAGCAGATAGAATTGCTTGAAGCAGAGATTCGTCGTCTAAAAAAACTGCCCGCAAAGCCTGACATCAAACCAAACACCAAACCTCCCGATGATGACACCGGCAGCCCTGATGGAGATCCATCCGCTCCTGAGGGTAACGATGGAGCCAGCCCAGACACCTCGTCAAAGCAGAAGGTTAAGAAGCCCAACGAGAAAACCAGAAAGCAGCGTAAACAGCCCCGAAAGCCATCGGCGGAAAAATCCATACCCATTGCTGCCACTGATGTTCCGGAGGGATCAATCAGGAATGGAACCACCCCTTTTCATGTTCAGGAACTGACAATACAAACATCCAGTATTGAATATCTTTTAGAGCAATGGGTGACACCCGATGGACAAACCATTACGGCCAAACCGCCAGCCAGCCTTCATGGACATCATTACGGGCCAATGCTGCAGGCCTACGTTCTGCACCAGTATCATGGTTGCTCCGTTACCCAGCCAGAACTGCTGGACTGGCTATGGGACATTGGAATCTCTATTTCCAGCGGGGAACTCAGCCAGCTTCTGACGAAAGGACACGAGCAGTTCCATGCTGAGAAAGATGAGCTGTTGACTACAGGTATTCGCTGTTCAAGTTATATCCAGACAGACGACACGGGAACAAGGCATAAGGGGAAGAACGGTTACTGCACCATCATCAATAACGAGTCCTTTGCCTGGTTCGAGAGCACAGACAGCAAAAGCCGGGAAAATTTCGTAAGCCTACTGCACCGCCCATGGTCAACTTACACGTTCACCGACGATGCCTTGATCTATCTGGAAAAACTGGATTACCCCAAAAAGTGGCTACGCGTTCTTAATCCATACAGAGGCGTCACCTTCCTGAGCCATGAAGCCTGGGAAGAATGCATGAAAGACCTGAGACTAACTGGTAGACGGCGCCAGCAGGCCAGTGAAGCCATGATTTATGGCAGCCTGATACAGCATGGAGCAGGACATCTTACCACCTTCAGTGATGGGGCAAGGCAGTTCGACGTTTTCAAACACAGCCAGTGCTGGATACATGCAGAGCGAGGGCTGGCAAAAGTTCATCCGGTCAATGATCAGCAGGCCATGGCTCAGAAATGGCTTCGGACATGGTTCTGGGCCATTTACGATGACCTTAAAGACTTCAAGACAGAGCCAACTGAAAAAAAGGCAATAAAAGTACGACAGGGGTTCCAGGCGCTGATCCAAACCCAAACGTGCAGTGGGCTTCTTCAGGATGCTCTGTCAGGGTTGGCTGTAATCAAGGAAGAGCTATTACTGGTTCTGGATGACCCGAGCTTACCGCTGCACAACAACCTGAGCGAGAGTCAGATACGAGAATATGTTAAACGACGAAAGATCAGTAGTGGGACGCGAAGCGATTTGGGGCGGCAATGTCGCGACACCTTTGCCAGCCTGAAAAAAACGTGTCGCCTGTATGGTCTCTCTTTTTGGGATTATCTGAAAAGCCGACTAATGGGCGATGGGTTATTTCCGAGATTGAGTAACCTGATTGAGGAGGCTTCACGTCATCTTCCGTGTGGTGCTGCCAGCAGTTTTTGAGAAATTACATTTTTTACTATGGTGGTGCCAATGTTTTTCCTGATTACCACTGATCGTACGTCATGACACAGGGAAAGATAATTTAAGAATATACGTGCAGCTTTTCATTCTTTATGTCTATAACCCGGTAAAGAAATAATAGAACCTCTCCAGTATTACCGGTGGAGCAGGCATCATGACGGCTTGTTCTCCAGATTATCAACTAAATTCGGTTTCATAACCGCTCCGAACAAGCAAAGACCCACATCATCATTCGAAATAATGATATTAATACGTCAACTGACTTTCAATTATCGGTTGATGGCTAACCCGGTTTCCACTGGACGTCTGGCAGTTTGAGAAGTCGATCCGGCATCGGTGCTGTATTGACTGCAGCCCGACCTAGCCTTGAGATCATTGAAGGCATATCAAAACGCCGGTTAAACCGATAGTTGAACTCTGATAGATAACGGCCCAGATGCTTGGGGTCGAGCTTATGGTAAGTACCGGTAATCGCTGTTTTCACGTTTCCCAGCATGGTATTTACCCAGGTGAACAACTCATTCTCCATGGATGCATGCCCACCACCGGTAATGATGGCTGTGTGCTGGCATCCGGCATCTTCAATACCCCGGAAACAGGACAAGCCATCGCTGACGGCCCGGACACCCTTTTTCAGGGCATGTTCTGCCCACTCCTGAATGGTTTTTCGCCGGAAGTTATCAACGGCATTGAACTTCATGTAGATAGGGTGGTTATCAGCATCTGTCTGAACTGCGGCCACGAAGGGGGCTTTGTTCTCTGAGCCTCTGCCCCGGCGGCCTCCGTGGCGCTCTCCGCCCCAATAGGCGTCATCAATCTGAACAAAACCACTCAACTGCCAGCTGTTATCTCTTTCCATCATGACCTGCATGAGTTTGTGTTTCATGCGCAATGCGGCATTGTAGGAAATGCCAAGTTGTCGATGAAGCGTCAGGCAAGAAATCCCCGCTTTATTCTGGGTGACGAGATAGATACCCAGAAACCAGGTAGCTAGAGGCAGCTTTGTTGAGTCAAAGATAGTGTTACTGGTAAGCGAGGTTTGGCAACGGCAGCAATTGCACTGGAATTCAGCTTTCCGGTGAAGCTTGCAGAAACTGCGGGAGCCACACTTCGGGCATTGGAAGCCATCTGGCCAGCGCCAAGAGGACAGCGCGTTCTCACACTGCTCTTCACTGCCGTAATTAGCCAGAAATTGCATAATGCCAAGGCCTTTTTGGAACTGAATGGTGTTTTTACACATCAGTTTTACCTCCAAAACACATGACTATCGACGTTTATTATAGCAGCTGGCTCACGACGTAGGGTCGGTGGTAATCAGGATGTTTTTTTGAAAAACACGATGGCTTAGTCGAAGTGCCATTAAGGATTTACTGTCTAAAAACTTACTTATATGTACATGTAATTCCGGTGGCATAAAGGTTATATCTGGCAAAGAGGCAGTAAATACTACTCTAATATGTAAATCAGATAGGCAGACTTCTTCAGGACTGTTTCTACCAATAGCAGCTGTGGAAGTCGGCTCCTTTTTTGCCGCTTTTCGGTGGGCAAATATCGGCTCCGAGTTTCCCTCTGAGCTTTCAGTTGCCGGGCGTTTGGATGATTTGAGCCTGTTTTCACCGCTTTTTGCCACGGCGTCAGCTTCTTTGGTCGATGTCTGTTCAAATTGTAACGCTTCATAATCTGTCGGGCTTGTCCTCCACCTGTCATTGGGAAATACAAATGCGCTGGAATTTGATACGTTCATGATAGGAATTTCGGGCGAATGATGGGTTCCACTGCTTTGACCATCACATTTAAAACCAGTTGCACCCGTGATCATTATTTTTTGACATTGCCGTGTAAAAATCCATCATTCCGCAATTGTCGACACCGCTTGGGTAATGCATGTTTCAGTACCAGCCACAGGAAGTCTTCACCTGGCAGGGCTCGCTTCTCTTTTTTGCCGATTTATGAGTTACAAAAGGGAGAAACTTTTATAGTAAAGCGTTGTCATAACGCTGTAATTCAATAATCAACCAATTCAATGGATCAAATCAATCAACTTCCTTCATTCGGCGCTGCTATTTCTGGCATCTATCCCAGCTCATTAGATTTAGTAGAGCAACGGGATCAATTTTATGCCAACGAACAGCAGCCTATCTACCAAGGCATGCCTGTTCAAGTACTGAACCCTTTTCCTATGTACAATAACCGATCAGATATCTATCAAAATGAAACTGATTACTCTAATTCATTGAATAAATATAATATTAAACCGCTAACACACTTCGATTCAGAAATCGCTTCCAGAACAGGCATTCCAGTAATACCACAATCCATTCTTGATGAATATGTTCCTTACCCGCCTGATAACGAACCCGTTAATGATGCACTAACACCCGTTACTTCCTATATTCAGCCGCTAATGTCGGGGGACAAGCCTGAAATCAGGGAGCCAACACCAGCGAATCATACCAGCCCAAGTTTTCAGTTAACTCATTTTTGTGCTGAAATTAATAGTTCACCAGATTTACGACCCGTTGCTGTCGTTATTCCGTTAGGCATGCACCATGCTACAAGTTATAACCAGGCAACCCCGGCAGAAGTTAATGTTGATGGCAGTTCTTCACTGGTCGAGCGCCAAAGGGGGCGCTACCAGACAGACCCCACTTTCGCCGGGCACAAAAGGGAGCGCAAAAGAAAGCTTTGCAAAGATTCCGCTTACGCCAAGCGCCAAAGGGATCTCCAAAGGCATCGCTACCAGACCGATCACGCTTTCGCTGAGCGCCAAAGGAAGCGCCAAAGGGAGCGCCAAAGGAAGCTTCGCAAAGATCCCGCTTACCTCGAGCGCGAAAGGGAGCGCCACAAGATGTACAAAAGGGAGCTAAAAAGGGAGCTTCGCAAAGATCCCGCTTACGCCGAGCACCAAAGGAAGCTGCAAATGGAGCGCGAAAGAGAGCGCGAAAGGAAGCTCGAAAGGAAGCTCGAAAGGAAGCTCGAAAGGAAGCGCGAAAGGGAGCGCAAAAGGGAGCTTCGCAAAAATCCCGTTTACCTTGAGGGACGAAAGATCTATAAAAAAACCTACGAAAAAATCAAAAGAAAAACCTCAAACAAAGAAGAAGCTAAAAGGCAAGCTGTGATCGCCAGAGAACAGTATATTCAATCAGTCAATTCCGCTAACCACTCAGGTGGTTTACCACTGACTTTTAATTTAGCTGAAACAACCCAGAGTCCCGGTAAAAATTTATATGGTACAGCCCTCCCCTTGCCCGCTATTCAATCGTCCAGTTGTAGGAATATTTACCATTCTGATCGCACCCATCTCATCCTGAGTGAACGGTCAGCAATCGAAGGGTCAGAAGGTATCTATTTCTCATTTTGCAACAGCCGCTTTATGCCGGGAACTTTTACGAGATGATATGGCCTAGGAGGCTGTCCGAGAACTAGCTAGTTCTCGTCCAAAAACACAACCAATTGAAAACTGTAGATTTTATCCTGAAAAATTAAGTGGAGCCCTACTGCTATCTGGCGACTAAACTTCCCAAGAGCAAGAAACATAAGGGATTGCCAAAAACAGAGGACTCCAAATGCGCAAAAAACGCAACCCGCAGTGTAGTATGGAACTCCATTACGTACCTCATGAAATCTGCTCCCAGCTTTCCGGTATCTCGCAATGGCTTGACGCCCATCCACAGTTCAATGACTGGATTTATGAGGACTTAAGTTCTGGTGATAAACAGAACACTGGGCGGAACGGACTATCAGCAGAATCCGTTCTTCGTGCGGCACTCCTGAAACAGTATTTGAATTGTGATTATGACTACTTGTCGTTTGTTTTGATGGACTCCATGCTCTTTCGAGACTTTTGTCGCCTCGAACCAAACCAGCGCCCCAGTCGCTCCAGTTTGCATGGGCTCATCAGCCTTCTTACTGCATCTACATGGGAACGGATTAATAACTGTCAGCTAATGACCGCTAAAGATCAGGGTATTGAAAAAGGGCGCACTGTGGCTATTGACAGCACAGTCACCGAATCGGATATCAAACCTCCTTGCGACAGTGATCTTTTAGCCAGTTCCGTTAAAGAAATTTGTCGGCTGCTGGAACGGGGACAAACACTGACAGCGACACCGCTTTATGAATATACCCATCACAACCGAGCCGTAAAAGATGCGGCCAGAAAATGCATCTACGCTGGCAAAGAAGAGCGGCATCAGCATTATAAAAAACTGCTGCAGTTGACCCGAAAATCCCGGAAGGTACTTATCGAAGCTACTGTCACGCTAGCAAACGCCCGTCAGCAGGGGCAGTGTCTCCTGGCTGATGATGCCGACAAGTGGCAGGCCGATGTGGATCACCTGTTACCCCTGGTGGATGCAATAGTCTCCCAGACAGAGCGCAGGGTCTTTAAGGGTGAAAAGGTGCCAGCCCAGGAAAAAGTGGTTAGCCTGTATGAACCCCATACGGATATCATCGTAAAAGACAGGCGGCAAGTACAGTATGGCCATAAACTGAACCTGGTTCAGGGAAAAAGTCGATTGATCCTGGACCTGGTTATTGAGGAAGGTAACCCAGCGGATTCGGACCAATTCATTCCGATGATGGAAAGACAAAAAGAAATTTATGGTCGTGTACCTCGCCAGACAAGCGGTGACGGCGGATACGCGTGTCGCGCTAATTTGGAAAAAGCCAAGGCCATGGGAATCAGCGATGTAGCTTTTAATAAGAAGCGCGGACTTGAAGTCGAAGAGATGACTAAAAGTCAGTATGTGTATAAAACGCTCTTTCGCTTCCGGGCAGGTATTGAAGCGGGAATTTCGTGGCTAAAGAGATGTTTTGGGCTATCACGTTGCCACTGCAAGGGTTCTGAGCGTTTTGATTCTCATTGCTGGTTATCGGTGGTCTGTTACAACCTGGTGATTCTGGCCAGACACCCGGCACCATCCTGATAGCCACCTCCACGCTACATGAAAGTACCTTTCCAGCATGGTGGGAGGATGTTTTCTGCCTGCTTTTCGCGTTTTTCTCCAATATCCGTCCCAGATTAGAGAAAAAAAGGGAAGAGTTTTTGCGGCTCTCTGGAATTTCAGGAAATATCAAAACGCACGTACAATCTAATTATGATTGCCTGATGCGTTTTTGGACGAGAACTAGCTATTGAAAAAACGAAAGCTTCAGCATTTTCTTGGCTGATCAAATATTGACCTAAATTTAGCCTGTTTTGGGGTAAAAATTGCGTTTTTTACCCTTTTGCTTGCCTTTATGCTGCCATTTTAAGCCTTTTTGCTTCTTCAAGACGGATTGATCCCGTTGAAACCGATTTGACAATTTTTTTGAAATTATAAGCACTGCAGACCAGTGAAAATTCTCCAGCCACTTTTTCCTTACCCCGGACACTGAACCCTCTGAATCCTGAGTTCTTGATTTGGCCAAAAGGCGGTTCCGCAATCACCTTGCGACGCTCATAAACCGCTTTGGCCTCTTTGGTTTCCATTTTGCGGTTCATCGCCTGGCGTATGGCTTCGTGGCGGTCTGTGCGAATCACTTTCCCCGGGTCTTTGTTGTCACCACTGCACCTTTTACGTAACGGGCAATCCCGGCAGATATCTTTACTGACGCGGTAGCTTTTGTGTTTTGCTTTGCTAGCCGTGTTATAAATCAGCTTCTCACCGGCAGGGCAGGTAAAGCTGTCGTCTGCTTCATGGTAAATAAAATCCGCTTTGACAAACTTTCTGTCAGAGTCTTCCAGTCCCTCTGTTGCAGGCTTCTCCTGTCGATCCGTAGCCATGTAAGCGTCAATGTTCGCATCATCAAACGCTTGCAGGTTGGGCCCTGAGTAATAGCCATTATCCTCACTCATTTTGCCAATGGACGCGTTATCTGTTGCTTCTGCAATGGCTTCAAGTGCAGGCTTTACTTCCTGCTTGTCATTGGCATGCTGGCTGATGTGCTGGCCAACAATGATACCATTATCGCTGTCGACGCTGATCTGGGCGTTATAACTGTACTGATAGCCACTGCCTTTTTTACCCATGATCCTGGCATCATGATCAGCAAAGCTGATTTGCTTTTTGTCGTCTATCGGCTTATCGGGATTCAGGGCCTGTTCCCGTTCTTCAAGCGCTTTTTTGGCCTCCTGGATTTTCTCTAACCGTTCCTGCTTGAATTGCAAGTCTTCAGGAATGCTGTAGCCAGTCTCCTGCTGATAAGCATCGTCCTCTTCACTGTCACTGGTTTCGGCTTTTTTAATCAGGGCCTCAACTTCAGCCATTAATTCAGCTTCTTTGGCCTTAAGTCGTGCGTAGCTCATGGCCTTATGCTTTGATGAGTCGGCTTTGAATTTGGAACCATCAAGAGCGATGTGGCCCAGCGAGGCCATCTGTAGTTCCCGGGCGAGCAGCACGCTCTGTTTGAAACTGCTTTTAAAAAAGGTGGCCTGGTTTTTACGAAAGTCACTGAGCACCCGGAAATTTGGGCAGTGCTGTTTGGCGATATACATGAAAGCCAAGTCCTGATTGCAGCGCCGTTCAATCTCCCTGGAGCTGAACACACCATGGCTATAGGCATAGATCAGGATCGATATAATCAGTCGTGGGTGGTAGGCATTCTGGCCAAGATGGTGATACTGCTTTTCCACTTCAGAGGTGTCGATATGCTTGAAGATATCTTCAAAAACGAAGCAATCATGATCTGGTGGCAGCAGGTCGAAGATGTTCGATGGGAACATCAGGTGCTGGTCAAAATCAGCAGGGTTATCTTTGAATTTGATTGATGACATCCGTTTCGGCAACAATAAAGTGGGCAGAAGATGCCTGATTATACTTAATCAGGCTATTCTCGGACAGCCTCCTAGTGCAGCTAAGCGCTAGTGCAGAAAAGCGCTAATACCCATACAGCCAGACCCCTCGTTCCCATGCTCTGCGTGGGAATGCATAGTGCGCTGGGATAAGCGGCGTATATCTTGCGGGTGAAAGTCCCGTTGCGGAAGGAGAACCAGCTCCACCGTATAGCGAGTCTTGCGTTGCTGAAGGTAACGAAAGTGATGAAGCGTAGACAGCGAAATATCCGAGCCGAAACCAAATGGTGAACGTGACAGCTCCGAAATACCACTTGTTGTGGGTGCCGATGCTCTTATGCAGGCAGCAGGCCCAAGAGTGCTGTGTAAGGTCAATCTGGGAATCCGAACAGCACTACCCTCCGGAGTCGCAGGCGTCGGCGAGTTTATAGAGATATACGACTGAACCCAGGAGATCCATAGGGCTCTCAAAGGATTGAGTATGTTAAGTACAAGTGCAAAACACGAGGCTTTACAGATGGCTCTATGGAAGTCGGAGTCAGTCATAGTAGTGATGAAGCGGGTAACGACCGTGGAGCGAAGGGCTGGCAGATAGATCGAGCGTGAGAGAGAAACAATGACCGTACTCAGCAACGACGGACAAGCATGGTTAACGAAACTTGAGCGCATAGGTGAGAAATCGGCATACGACAGACAAATGGTGTTCAATAACCTTGGTCACCTGCTACATGTTGACATGCTGAAGGAGCAATTCCATCGGTTGAACGGGAATAAAGCCGTAGGTATTGACCGTGAGACAAAGGAGACTTACGGCGTAAAACTGGATGAAAATCTGAAACACCTTCTCCAGCGCATTCGCCGTGGGACTTACAGGCCAAAACCCGCGAGGGTCACTGAAATCCCGAAAGAGGATGGGAGCAAACGGCCACTGGTCATATCCTGCTTTGAAGACAAACTGGTGCAACTTGCAGCCAGTCAAATCCTTGGCAAGATATACGAACCGCTGTTTCTACCGTGCTCATACGGATTCAGGCCCGGCTTGAGTTGTCACGATGCTTTGAGGACTTTGCTGCAGTCCAGTTCCCGAATTCGGGATGGTGCTGTGGTAGAAATTGATATCTGCAAGTACTTCAACAGAATTCCTCACAGGGAGCTGATGAAGATTTTGCGAATGAAGATATCAGACCAGCGTTTTCTCAGGCTGATAGAAGTCCTGATTACAGCACCTGTGATGGAACACAAGCAAGTATCCGACAATCGGGAAGGATGTCCGCAAGGGGCTATCCTGTCGCCAGTGCTGGCCAATATCTATCTGCACTACGTGATAGATGAATGGTTTGCCGAGGTAAGCCGTTCTCACATCAAAGGGCGGGCGGAAATGGTGAGGTACGCTGACGATATGGTATTCCTTTTTGGGGATGCCAGTGAAGCAGAGCGCTTTTATAAAGTGTTGCCAAAACGGTTAGAGAAGTTTGGTCTGGAGTTGCATAGAGAGAAATCGCAGATAATTCCTGCAGGATGGATTGCAGCTCAGAGGGCCAATCAATCAGGTAAGCGTCTTTCGACGTTTAACTTCCTGGGGTTCACCTGTTACTGGGGTAAGATGCGAAAAGGTGGTTGGCGACTGAAGTTCACCAGCCGTAAAGATCGTTTTGCATCGAAGCTCAAAGGGTTAAGGGAGTTCCTCTGGAAGCGCCTGAGTTCTGACCGTGTGCAAACGCTGAAGAGAGCGATTCGGGGGATCAAGGGATGGATCAACTATCATGGGATCACAGACAATCAAGGACGGGTCAGGCAGTTCATTCTGCAAGGCAAACGAACGATCCACAGATGGCTTAATCGTCAGGGAGGAAAAGGATACTTGAGCTGGGGAAAGCTGGTGAAAATTCTTAAAGTGTTGGCGTATCCAGAGAGCTGGAAAACGGTGTCAATGTTCCGGTCTCACCGAACATGTGTGGGGACACGGGTCTATCGGGAGCCGGATGCGGTAATTCCGCAAGTCCGGTTCTGAGGAGGGGCTTGCCCGGGTGACCGGGCAGGTCTACTCACCCCGGAGCCTGCCAGATGCAAAACAATCTATTTATGCCCGAAATCATGAGAGTTTAATGGAGACCTACAGTTCCACAGAGGCCCGGGGTGAGTAGACCTGCCCGGTCACCCGGGCAAGCCCCTCCTCAGAACCTGACTCTTGATCACATCTCTCCAGCGCTGAACTGCCGGGCTATCTGCCAGGTTTTTACCCGATCCTGCAATTTCGCCCAGCCTTCCCATACCACTAACCAGCCGGGCTGCCCTGTATGCTTTGAATCACCCCAACCACCAAGCCGAGCAATCGTTTGAAGCAGCCAAGTGACTGTTGGCGGCTTATCGGGCAACGCTTTTTTTTCATAGGTTAGCCAGAGAACCTGCCATTCATCATCACTGACCACCTCATTCGCGAGTGTTTTTTCACTCCAAAGCTTTCTGTCTTTGTGCTGCCTGTCATTCGGTAACATTAATGCTTCACGGATTTGCATTAGTCTGACAGCGACAAACATTAATATGACCGCAAGTCGTTCAATGTTATCCGGAGATTGCAGACGAAGCCTTTCTACTCCTGCTCCCGATTTCCAAGCCTTATGGAACTCTTCTATTCGCCATCGGAGCTCGTAAAATCGAATGATAGAGCGACAGTCTTCGAATGTTTCAATATCTTCAGTTGTCAATAGTACCCAGTGCAAACGGTCTTCGGAGTCATTGCCAATCTCTTCAGCCGACACAATATTCATAGTTACCGGTTCCGGCCTGCCGCCTGGCCTTTGCGGCGCCTGTATTGTCATCTTCTTTCTTTTGACCTGCAGCGTTGCCTTTCGCTTCTTTCTACCTCCTTTTTGAGGAACCACTATCGTATATTTCCCCAACACTTCAGTCTGAGCTAAGGAATCAAATAATAAGAGTTCGCCATCCACCAGGATTCTGTTTTGTGTAGCTCTTACAACAAACCGCTGTCGGTTATCCAGTTTGTAGTGCATATATTCGTATATATCCGCCTCCCGGTCGCAAACACTGATGATGTCAGGCATTTTACCCCCCATCCTTTGTTCTGTGTTTTCAGAGGCTCTTTGCCACTTAAAGCTTTCCTTTCCCTCGTAAGGTAGCTGACGACGTTGGTTCTTTTTCCCCCGCTGAACGTCCTCTCTAACCCATCGTTCTTGATCAATAAGCCCAATGCTTCGCTCTGTATCCGCATCAACCAAGAAGACAGAGTGGACGTGGAATCCTCTGGTTTTAGAGCCTTCAGGACCTCCAAGATCACCAAGCTCGGATCTGACAGCATGTTTATAACCCAGGGTTGTTGTATCTTCGAGAGCCAGAAGTAGGCGAGACTGTCTCGCTATTTTGGCAGTTGCCTGAAAGCCTGCCTCAGCTATTGCTTCAGGCTTTACGGCCTCATTCTCAATCAGCCGGTAAGCTCCAGTTACCAGTGCGGTATAACCTTCGCATGAAGATGACAAAGAATTACCGGTATGAGCTGAAAGCTCGGCAGCAACTTTGACAAGTCGTTTTGTACGTCGAGTATCGCCCAAATCAGCACATCCAAAAGTTAGTTCTGACCATGGTTTAGGAGAAAGTGGAAGCATGACCTGTTTTATCAGTGAGAAATGATAGAACAAGGTAGCTATTTGTGATCAAGAGACAGCTCAGAACCCGGACTTGCGGAATTACGGGGCTTTTACAGGTTGGCTGATCATTTCAGAGCCTCCTGTCTAATTTTCAAATATAGGTAATCAAGGTCATTGTAACCGCATGCTTTATAGATGATCCGTTTGATAACCCCATTGAAGGCTTCGATTTTCGCGCTGGTTATACGATGCTGGCAGTATGACAGTAACCCTTCTCTAGCTCTGTCTAACCCCTTGGCGAACTTCTTTAACTCGGATATCCCTGTTTCTTTGGCAAGTGCTATCCAGTTGTCCAGGCACTTTCTGGCACAGGCTTTATATTTGTACGTCCATAGCTGTTTTAGCATATCTTTCAGGATATATGCCTGATTGAGATCCTCATTCATGGCTAACAACTCCTTCAGATTACTTTGCCCTTTTGGTGTTAAATTCTCAGGATTTCTGAACAGGTTAAAGCGTTGCCCTTTGATAAACGGCTTGTCCTCTTCTTCTGCCTGTCGCCACTCCCTGCGCCTGATTTGGTCAATCACATCGTTGTAATTGGCAATAATATGAAACTTGTCGTATACAATATCGGCGTTTGGCAGATGCTCTCTCACTGAAGCCTGATAGCTTCCACCACGGTCAATACCAACGCATTCAATGCTTGCTTTTTGTTCTTCTGTCAGACTGGAAAGGAACCGATCCAGAACTTCTTTCTTTTTTCCTTCACCAAGGAACAGCGTTTCACCGGTATCAGCATTCAGAGCAACGGTTAAAAAATGATGCCCCTTACCAATGGATTTTTCATCGATAAGAAGAGCGCGAATACCATCCCGCTTGGGTGCAGGCAGCATCTTCATGAGCATCTCTTTATCCCAGCGACGAGCGGTGCCGCCAGAGATAGCAATGAATTCAGGAACCTTGTCACATGGCATATAGCGGCATAGATGGCTGACATGCCTTTTAAGTCGCTCTGTTGCTTGAGCTTTAGGTGCAAGCCCCGGAGGCGTGACTGTTTCTATATTACCGCAACGAGAGCAACGCCCTTGAAATGCAGTGAAGAGAAGATTTACCTGAAGAGTCCCCAGTGGCAGATCCTGAACGCTTCGATCGTTTGTCTTCATCTGCCCCATAGGTGTTTCGCACTTACTACATCTGACGTGTTGTATACGGCCATCCCGACGGAGATGGACAAAGGCATGTTTGATATTCCAGTCAATATCAATTCGCTCGATTACCCAGCCAGGAAATGCGAACATAGGACGAAGTGATGGGGTTGCAGACATGTCTGATCCTTCAGAAGTTTTGATCCTTACAAATCAATCTTCCTCTGAAGGCTATTTCTGTTGCAACCCCTCACTTTTCATCCGCCAACCTGTAAAAGCCCCGGAATTACCGCATCCGGCTCCCGATAGACCCGTGTCCCCACACATGTTCGGTGAGACCGGAACATTGACACCGTTTTCCAGCTCTCTGGATACGCCAACACTTTAAGAATTTTCACCAGCTTTCCCCAGCTCAAGTATCCTTTTCCTCCCTGACGATTAAGCCATCTGTGGATCGTTCGTTTGCCTTGCAGAATGAACTGCCTGACCCGTCCTTGATTGTCTGTGATCCCATGATAGTTGATCCATCCCTTGATCCCCCGAATCGCTCTCTTCAGCGTTTGCACACGGTCAGAACTCAGGCGCTTCCAGAGGAACTCCCTTAACCCTTTGAGCTTCGATGCAAAACGATCTTTACGGCTGGTGAACTTCAGTCGCCAACCACCTTTTCGCATCTTACCCCAGTAACAGGTGAACCCCAGGAAGTTAAACGTCGAAAGACGCTTACCTGATTGATTGGCCCTCTGAGCTGCAATCCATCCTGCAGGAATTATCTGCGATTTCTCTCTATGCAACTCCAGACCAAACTTCTCTAACCCGAATATTTCATAAATAAGAGCAGGTTCCGCCCAATCACCTGATATGATTGGGTCGACCAAAAAAAGCTTCGGAAGAAGCAATCCGGAACCTGCTATGACGAAACATACACAAGAAACCCTTCGTTTTCACCCTGTTAATGGTAAAACTGTCAGAGCTGACTTTAACGGAGGAGAGTTGTCCTCCGATTTTGGCGCGCTGTTACTGCATGAAATGGCCATCCGCAGTGAGCTAATTCCCCGGCTCGTCAAGGCAATCCAGGACAAACGACATCAATCCTATATTGACCATTCCATGCAGGATCTTCTGACGCAACGAGTGCTTCAAATGGCCTGCGGATATCAGGATGCCAATGACAGCAACCACTTGCGTAAGGACCCGATGTTCAAGCTGGCTGTCGGTCGCAGTCCTCTGAATGCCGAGACCCATCTGGCATCAGCCCCCACATGTTCACGACTCGGGAAGGGCTTGTCCCGCAGGGATATATACGACCTGGCCTACGCCTTTGCAGAGCATTTTCTCAGCAGCTATAAAAAACCGCCCAAGCTGGCAGTCATTGATCTGGACCACACAGCCAGCCTGACCCACGGCGCTCAACAGTATAGCTTGTTCAACACCAAATACGGCAATACCTGCTATTTGCCACTGATGATTTTTGAAGGCTTGAGCGGGAAGTTGATTACAGCCATTCTGCGGCCAGGGAAAACACCCTCAGGACGGGAAAATGCCGCCATTGTTAAACGTCTTTTGACGCTGATCCGGCAGTCATGGCCGAAAACACATCTCATCATCCGGGGAGACAGTCACTTTTCCCAGCCGGAGCTGATGCGCGTTGTTGAGCAGGATAAAGCTGCTGATTACGTGCTGGGTAAAGGCGCTGGGCATCCAACGGCCTTACGGCCAATGTCGGATGAAAGCATGGCGGAAGCTCGCCTCTGCCTGCAAGCACGAACAGCTTACGCTCGATTGAATAAAATTACCGATACCTTACCGAGTGCGTCTGTATGGCGAGGCACAGTATCAGGCGAAGAGCTGGAAAGGGCTGGATACACGTGTCATATATAAGGCTGAAGTGAACCAGATGGGTGATAACCCTCGCTTTGTTGTAACCTCCATCAAGAATGCCTCGGCCCGGTGCATTTATGAGCAGTTCTATTGTCCCAGAGGACAGGATGAAAACTACATCAAACACCTGAAAAATGATCTGTCCTGTGATCGGACATCGGATATGAGCTTTCGGGCGAATGCATTGCGTATGTACTACGCCTGTGCCGCGTATGTTCTGCATTACGAAATGAGAACCACTGTATTGAAGGATACAGAGATGCAGAGGGCTCAGCCTTCAACAGTGATCGCCAAGCTGTTCAAAATTGCCGTTAAGGTGGTGGAGTATAAAGACCGAGTTAAGTTACATCTGCCCAGCAGTAACCCAATGAAAGTGTTGCTACAACGAGTGACGGAAGCTTTTGCTGCCATTCCAGTTCTCAGACCGGGATAACAGACACAGCTTTTCGGTTGGGGAGGCGTTTTATTGGATCAGCTGAAGGAGGTTGAGGGTTCGGTGCGCCTGGTGTCAGGTAAATCGTTATGTTTTTTGACATAAAGCCATGGCGGGACGCAATATCAATGCAGAAAAATACGCTGCTACGATTTGGCAGGCCATGTTTGTTCAAAAAAACATCAGCCGTTCGAGCAGCGTTTATGAAACATTCGGGCTAACGCTCTCGCAAGCTTTTCATGTGCAAGACTGGCATCGCACATACGACAGTTTCAATATTTATCCGACCATTTAAATGGCGACAGAGTTCATCTGCGCTCTCATTTTTCAATACACCATCAACCGTCTGACTTCCTCGGTCTCTAGCTACCATGACTGGTATTTTTCGACAGTCTGTCTTCTTATCACTACCTCGTTTCCTCGCGGGTCTTGGTAGGCCTTTTTTTTGACCTTTGTAACTGTTCAGCACCCCCACATAAATCTGGAATTTTCTGATTTTTATACCATCCTCTTAAGCACCATTTTTCCACAATATTCGCCAGCATGATTCCAGAACTACCCGCAACTATGTCGGCTGAGATTCTCTTGAAAGAGAATGCAGAGCTGCGGATGAGAGTTGCCTGTCTGGAAGAGCGATGTCGAGAATTGGAAGAAAAGGTTGGCAAGAACAGTCAAAACAGCAGCAAGCCGCCATCGTCTGATGGTTATCAAAAACCTTGTAAAAACAGTAATTCTCCAGATCATTCTGACGACCTTTCCGCAGATAAAGATACCGATCCATCGGATGAAAAACCCAATCCTAAAAGTCTGAGACAGTCTTCTGGTAATAAAGCCGGTGGAAAGAAAGGGCATCAGGGCACTTGTCTTAAACAGGTCGATATCCCTGACTATATTGAGTACCTTCCGGTTAAAGAATGCAATAAATGTCAGGCGTCTCTTCTTGATAGTGAGCCGGTCAAATATATTGAACGACAGGTGTTTGAACCAGGGAGACCGGGTGAATTTGAAGTAACGGCCCATAGAGCTGAAGTAAAAATCTGCACTTGTGGTTGTCGGAATCAGGCTGAATTCCCGGAAGGTGTTACCGCTGCCGCACAATATGGCTCAGCCACACAGGCTATGGCCGTCTATCTTAACCAATACCATTTCCTGCCTTTTAAGCGCGTGTCAGAGTATTTTAATACTCTCTATAAAATGAGTGTAAGTGCAGGCACTGTCGCCAATTTTGTGGCCAGAACCTATGAAAATCTGGCTTCTACTGAAGAGGTTATTCGTGACGCCTTGCGGGAATCGTCTGTTGCCGGAGCCGATGAAACGGGTATGCGGGCCGAGGGCTCTTTGCACTGGCTACACGTTATGCGGGATGAACAATGGACGCTCTACTACTTGTCTGAAAAGCGAGGTCGTGAGGCCATGGACACGATGGGCATACTGCTAACATTTGCAGGCGTTCTGGTTCATGATCATTGGAAATCCTATTTTGCATATGCGGCAACTCACGTACTTTGCAATGCCCATCACCTGAGGGAGCTTTTGGGTGTTGTTGATAGGGACAGCAATCAACTGGCGTTGCGATTGATGAAGCTACTGAGGCTTTCCTGGCATTACTGCAAGGGCTTTAAGACCATAGGTATGCTACAGATGCCAAGTGTTGTCTGTGAACGAATCGAGAAGATTTATGACCGGTTGCTTCAGCGGGCTCTAATGATGCGTATTCTGGTTAACTTGAACACCTATTCTGTTTCATTTGAACACCCTGAACTCCTTACACATTGCCCAGTGTGATTTTTAGACCAGGTGTTCAACTGCGTCCAATTTTCCAAGCTTTTTGCGCATGGATTCGCCTTTGAGTTCAATCCGGTGGGCATTGTGCATAAGCCGGTCAAGAATGGCGTCGGCCAGAGTTTCATCACCAATGCTGGCATGCCACTTCCGGGTGGGCAATTGACTGGTAACCAACGTGGAACCTTGCTCGTGCCTGTCATCCATGACTTCCAGCAGATCGTTCCTTTGTTGCTGCGTCAGTGGTTCCAGGCCCCAGTCGTCCAGAATCAGCAAGTCTACTTTTGCCAGTTGTTTCAACTGCCTGCTGTAGCTGCCATCACCGTGGGCAAGGATCAGTTCATCCAGTAGCCTGGACATCCGATAGTACCGGACACTGTAGCCTTTCAGACAAGCCATGTGCCCAAGGGCGCAGGCCAGGTAGCTCTTACCGGAACCACAAGGTCCGGTGATCAACAGGTTCCTGTACCGGTCAAGCCAGCCTCCTCCAGACAGGCTGGCCATCTGGTTCTGTTTGAGACCTCTGGGGTGTTCATAGTCAATGTCGTGTATCCGGGCAGCCAGTTTAAACCGGGCGCTTCTGAGCAGCCGAGCCAGACGTTTATTGTTTCGCTCTGTTTCTTCCTGCTCAGTAAGCAACGACAGTCGTTCTTCAAAGCTAAGGCTACTGTAGGTGCCCGGCTGGTCCAGCTGTTGATTGAGGGCATCTGCCATTCCGGTCAGTCGCAGTGACCTAAGGCGAGCCAGTGTTTCATTGATCATGTTCGCCTCCGGTTATTGATAGCAAATAGCGCCACGAATATTTTCGTGATCATCATGCAAGGGACCTGTCGTTTGTTTTAACTGTGGCTCCAATGGCATCAGGTCTTTGCCTGACTGGAGGATTGATCGGACATTTTTTAACCGATAACCCCCGATGTTCCTGGCATGGGCGCAGGCGTTGTTGAGTCGTTCAGTTCCATATTCCCGCTGCAGGTTTAGCAGCCCCAATGAAGCTCGATAGGCTTGTTCAGGATGCTCCTTGCTATCCAGCAGTGATTGAATAAAACAATAGACTTCCTGACCAATGTCGTTAGCCCAGTTAAGTAAACGCTCAGGCGTCCAATCCTGATGGTGACGATGTCGTTCCGGCATATGAACTGCTAACGTCGTAAATCCACGTGTGTGCTTGCGAGCGTGGCTGGCCACCACTTTACCGTTAGCGTAGATCGTGACGCAGTGCTCAGTCGCCTGTACTTCTACTTCCTGCCTGGCAAGCTGATGGGGAACCGAGTAGGCGTGCCCCTTGCAGATAATATGATAATCCACATTCACCCGGGCCTTGATAAACTCAGCGAACACAAAAGATTGCTTCGGCAGTGGCTTGAGGGCTGGTTCATCCAGTTGTTCAAACGCACTACGTCGCGTTCCTGGCAACTGCTTAAAGGGCTTCAGGTTCAGTTCGATTAACAGCTCACGTATCCGCAGGTTCAGCTCTGCCAGGGTAAAGAACATTTCATGACGAAGCCTGGCCAGTATCCACCGCTCCACTACCTGTACACCGACTTCTGCTTTGGCCTTGTCTTTGGGTTTGTAGGGGCGTGCCGGAATGACTGCCACCTGGTAGTGACAAGCCAGGTGCTGGTATGATGGGTTGAGATCCGGCTCGTACCGACAGGCTTTGATAACTGCGCACTTTGGGTTGTCTGGCACAACAATTTCTGGCACCCCACCAAAGAACTCAAAGGCCCGTTCATGAGACCCCAGCCAGTCCTCTGTTTTTTGTGACAGAGTCGCTTCAGCGTAGGTATAGTTGGACGCTCCCAGCACTGCCACAAATATCTGGGCATTGTGGGCAATTTCGCCGGTGTCCGGGTTGATGATTGGCATGGTTGGCCCGGCATAATCAACAAATAACTTTTCACCTGCATTGTGCAGCTGTCGCATAGATCGCTTTTGACAACCACGCCACTGATTGTAACGGTGACAGTACTGGGCATAGCTGTAGGCATTGAGGGGGTGGGCCTGACAGTATTCTTCCCAGAGTCGTTGTTTGGTCACTTCCTTGCGCTTCAGTTCCTGATGCACCTCAGCCCAGTCAGGATCAATCAACCCTTTTCGATTGGCTATCGAGGCATCGGGAAACAGCGCCTGAATAAGCTCAGGCTCAGATATATCCTCTGCCAGGGGCCAGCTTAATTCCGATTCCTGAAAGGCCTTAACGTAGTTGGATACCGTCCCCACACTGACCCGTACACTGCGGGAAATTTGTCGGAAGCTGAGTTGGCTGCCAAACCGCATCCGGAGTATTTCTAGTAGCTTACGCATGGTAATCCTGTTTTCTGTCATGGCCGGTTCCCTCTCTTGGTACAGATAAGAACGGCCAAAGTTATGGAAAATCAATGCATAAGAAGATATTTGTTAGCTGTATTAGACCGGTTTATGGTCTGTTGAACAGCGTTTCTGGAAGCTTGAACGGTGATTCTGGAAATCATCAAAAAGTGTTCAAAAGAAACCAGAATAGGTGTTCAAGTGTTACCAGAATGGGTGTTCAAGTGTTACCAGAATGAGTGTTCAAGAGTTACCAGAATATGCAAATGAAAGAAGTCGTCTATATGGAGAAGCAACGAGAGGAGCTTAAGCGCAAGAAAGTCAAGAATACTAAAGCTTACAATCTCTTCAAACGACTCACTGAGTTCAAGGCTGAGACACTGCGCTTCATGTCAGATTTTACCATTCCCTTCGATAACAATGGCAGTGAGCGGGATGTTCGAATGGCCAAGTTAAAGCAGAAAATCTCAGGCTGCTTCAGGAGTGCAGACGGTGGTTCTATGTTTGCACGGATTCGCAGCTATTTGTCGTCTGCCAGAAAACAGGGAATGGACATATATCAATCACTTCATAGAGCTGTTCGGAATTACTGTAATATGCCTTTGCTCAGTGCTGAATAGTTACTGACCTTTAAAAGATTCGCGAAAAAAAGTTTCATCGAGTTCGGTAATACCACTGAGTTCTGGTGCCTGATCATGCTCAATGACCTGTAAAAAACGATGTCGCCAACGGAATGATGTATTTAACGAAACTCCGCATTGCTTGGCAGCCGGGCGAAGCGTTAAAGAGTGGGTCATTTCCTCAAGATATGTCGGCCATGCTTCAGGGCGTCTTAAACGGGCCAAAGGTATTTTGGAAAAAGCGTTCAGTGTTTTTCGGCAAACCTTGCACCGAAATCGTTGGCGTTTGTTCCTTTTCCCCAGCGCTGAAGGGCTTCCGATCCACAATGAGGACATTTTGGAGCCCGCACAAAACTAAAACTATCTGTCAGGCAAAGTTTTAGTTGACTATTGAGTCATTTATCAAATCGAGAGAGTACCCATCTGAAATCTGAAATCTGAAACTTAATTAAAGACTTTTTTTCTAAACAAACATAAGTATCTGGCTACTTGCCTTGCTCCCAATATGAAAGCTGTTTACCCTATTACTTGTAAAATATTATCTGGAGATAACAATGCAACCTACAGAAAGCTCTGCCCGTTTATTTGAAAATATTGTGCAGAGAGGTACCAGCTCAGAGATTCATACTCAAGCAACTGCATTCAATAGAAACGTAACTGAAGATGAGATAACCTTAAATCGGGCCAAACAATTATTTTCAGATTACGGTGAAACTCGTAATCAAATAAAATCAGACGACGCATGGTCTAATGTTCGTGAAGCCTGTAAGTCTCAATTAACTCATGTCAAAGGTGTTGCATCAAATTTAAAACCAGCAATAGACCTATGTTTTGCCAAACAATACTTTTCTGATTATCGAGCCACTGGTAATCTAGAAAAACTAGAGTCATGTCAAAATACTTTGTCATTAAATATTGTTGTTACAGACAAAAAAGAAAATGTTTATGCTGTTACTGGCCCTTATAGAGGCAGGGCGTTTCCGCTAGAAGCGTTAGTATTTTCTATAGATGGTCATGAATTTAATGGAATTGACATTCATAAGTGTAATAACAATAAAAAACTGAATGAGCTTTTAGCTCAGTCTATGATGAATCCCATATCTTTTACTATTAATAGAAATGGTCACTCAACAACTTATACATGTTCTGATTTGATTTCTCAGCGACTTAGACGCTGCTTTCAACAAGGGCTATGTAATTTTTTGGAAGTAAGAGTAAATCCATTTTTTCCTTCATGCACTGACCTGTTAGAGTATTTAAATACTGGAATTACAATTCTTCCTAGCCATGACGTTAGAAGAGAATTTAACTCTTTGGAAACAGTTCATGAATCATCGTTTTCAAAGAATATTTCAACATTTAAGATGTTAGGTAGGACTGGTAGAATGCACTATTGCATGTACATAGGAGAAGGGATTTGTTTTGGCATAATTGGTCATAGCAAACTTTACTTTCATACGATTGAAGCAATCATTAATGCCTACGGGAGTTATATCGGAATGCCTCTTCAATACTATGAAGTAATTTATAAAAATGATGAACTTCCACCACATCCTTCCGCAGGAACAGCTTCAGCCATGTAACGTTTGGTTCAAGTGCGCCGTAGGCGTCACTTGGAACCGCTTGGTACGCCCGGCATGGGCATGAACTGATGGGGTGAAAGTCCCCTGTGGGAGAACCTACATCTGACTGGCGGTAAAGACGCCTGCTGATGACAACCACTAGCTTAAGGCAAGTGCAGTCCCGCGAGGGGCTGTGCGGAGGCAGTCTGAGTGCAAAGGTGCGAGCCGACGTACAGAAATCGCATATAAGGCTGAGTCTCTGGGCGAGTGAGCCAAGGATCACAAAGCCCTATGGTTCGTGAGACACGGTAAATGCGGCGGTTGTGCACTGAAAGTTCATGTCCTTATCCGGGGAGATCTGTTCAACATGCGATTGGTAATTCCCAGTTCTCAGCCACTGGTTACAACAGGCTCGGCGAACAGGTCTCATCATCCTGTTCGAGCAAACCCGATGGCAACCAATAGCGCCAGCAGAGGTAACTCCGCGTGGTGATTGGACAGAAGTCAGCAGAGGCCATAGTAGCTGTACGACAGAAGCCATTAACGGATGGGAAGTCGTTAGCGAAGGGCCGAACATCGACGACAAAGAGGAGACTGATTCCCTCAAGGCGATGCAGCCGTCCGGCGACTCACCGTACTTGGCGACAGAATCTTTAACCAGCTTTGAACCATGATCTACTAAATTGCGTACTTGAACCGGCTAATCTGGCAAGTGCATGGAAACAGGTCAAAAGCAACAAGGGTGCTCCGGGTATTGATGCTGACTCTTGATCACATCTCTCCAGCGCTGAACTGCCGGGCTATCTGCCAGGTTTTTACCCGATCCTGCAATTTCGCCCAGCCTTCCCATACCACTAACCAGCCGGGCTGCCCTGTATGCTTTGAATCACCCCAACCACCAAGCCGAGCAATCGTTTGAAGCAGCCAAGTGACTGTTGGCGGCTTATCGGGCAACGCTTTTTTTTCATAGGTTAGCCAGAGAACCTGCCATTCATCATCACTGACCACCTCATTCGCGAGTGTTTTTTCACTCCAAAGCTTTCTGTCTTTGTGCTGCCTGTCATTCGGTAACATTAATGCTTCACGGATTTGCATTAGTCTGACAGCGACAAACATTAATATGACCGCAAGTCGTTCAATGTTATCCGGAGATTGCAGACGAAGCCTTTCTACTCCTGCTCCCGATTTCCAAGCCTTATGGAACTCTTCTATTCGCCATCGGAGCTCGTAAAATCGAATGATAGAGCGACAGTCTTCGAATGTTTCAATATCTTCAGTTGTCAATAGTACCCAGTGCAAACGGTCTTCGGAGTCATTGCCAATCTCTTCAGCCGACACAATATTCATAGTTACCGGTTCCGGCCTGCCGCCTGGCCTTTGCGGCGCCTGTATTGTCATCTTCTTTCTTTTGACCTGCAGCGTTGCCTTTCGCTTCTTTCTACCTCCTTTTTGAGGAACCACTATCGTATATTTCCCCAACACTTCAGTCTGAGCTAAGGAATCAAATAATAAGAGTTCGCCATCCACCAGGATTCTGTTTTGTGTAGCTCTTACAACAAACGCTGTCGGTTATCCAGTTTGTAGTGCATATATTCGTATATATCCGCCTCCCGGTCGCAAACACTGATGATGTCAGGCATTTTACCCCCCATCCTTTGTTCTGTGTTTTCAGAGGCTCTTTGCCACTTAAGCTTTCCTTTCCCTCGTAAGTAGCTGACGACGTTGGTTCTTTTTCCCCCGCTGAACGTCCTCTCTAACCCATCGTTCTTGATCAATAAGCCCAATGCTTCGCTCTGTATCCGCATCAACCAGAAGACAGAGTGGACGTGGAATCCTCTGGTTTTAGAGCCTTCAGGACCTCCAAGATCACCAAGCTCGGATCTGACAGCATGTTTATAACCCAGGGTTGTTGTATCTTCGAGAGCCAGAAGTAGGCGAGACTGTCTCGCTATTTTGGCAGTTGCCTGAAAGCCTGCCTCAGCTATTGCTTCAGGCTTTACGGCCTCATTCTCAATCAGCCGGTAAGCTCCAGTTACCAGTGCGGTATAACCTTCGCATGAAGATGACAAAGAATTACCGGTATGAGCTGAAAGCTCGGCAGCAACTTTGACAAGTCGTTTTGTACGTCGAGTATCGCCCAAATCAGCACATCCAAAAGTTAGTTCTGACCATGGTTTAGGAGAAAGTGGAAGCATGACCTGTTTTATCAGTGAGAAATGATAGAACAAGGTAGCTATTTGTGATCAAGAGACAGATATAACTGAGGTGATACGGGACCATTAGCCCAAGCTTCAATTCTGCTTTGAAATAGCGGCTTATCGTCCCAAACCAAAGACCAGGCTTGGCTGTAGTAGACAAGCTTCTGAAGCTTCATAGCCGACATATCCCCTTGCTTTTTGAGGATATAGGTAGCTATATCGAAGACAGTTGCTTTAGCCATTTCCTTTATCTCTGATGTGTTCATAAATTATCGGCAAGTATACGATAAGTATATAAAAAGGCATATATGCAGCTAATTTATTCATTAGGCTGAACTATTTGATAATTTTTTCGTAACTGTTCAGCACCCCCACATAAATCTGGAATTTTCTGATTTTTATACCATCCTCTTAAGCACCATTTTTCCACAATATTCGCCAGCATGATTCCAGAACTACCCGCAACTATGTCGGCTGAGATTCTCTTGAAAGAGAATGCAGAGCTGCGGATGAGAGTTGCCTGTCTGGAAGAGCGATGTCGAGAATTGGAAGAAAAGGTTGGCAAGAACAGTCAAAACAGCAGCAAGCCGCCATCGTCTGATGGTTATCAAAAACCTTGTAAAAACAGTAATTCTCCAGATCATTCTGACGACCTTTCCGCAGATAAAGGTACCGATCCATCGGATGAAAAACCCAATCCTAAAAGTCTGAGACAGTCTTCTGGTAATAAAGCCGGTGGAAAGAAAGGGCATCAGGGCACTTGTCTTAAACAGGTCGATATCCCTGACTATATTGAGTACCTTCCGGTTAAAGAATGCAATAAATGTCAGGCGTCTCTTCTTGATAGTGAGCCGGTCAAATATATTGAACGACAGGTGTTTGAACCAGGGAGACCGGGTGAATTTGAAGTAACGGCCCATAGAGCTGAAGTAAAAATCTGCACTTGTGGTTGTCGGAATCAGGCTGAATTCCCGGAAGGTGTTACCGCTGCCGCACAATATGGCTCAGCCACACAGGCTATGGCCGTCTATCTTAACCAATACCATTTCCTGCCTTTCCCCCTGTGTCAGCATAGTTGTCGCCTCTCCTGAAATTAGAAATCTCAACAGGGGGCGGTCTATGAGTAATCAATGGCCCGCTATTCAGAAGAGTTCAAAGAGTCCATCATTCAGAAGATGATGCCACCCAATAATGTGCCAGTTTCGCAGTTGGTACGTGAGACTGGTATCTCTGATGTGACCCTGTACACTTGGCGAAAGAAAGCAGTATCTAAAGGAGTGCCTGTGCCGGGCGACGGAAAGAATCCAGATCAATGGACAACTGAAAACAAGTTAGCCGTAATCATTGAAACGGCTGCGTTAAATGAAGCAGAAATGGCTGAATACTGTCGTAAAAAAGGTCTGTTTGCTGAACAAATTCAGCAGTGGAAGGCTGCCTTTATTAACAGTGTTTCTGTCCAGCCTGAAAGTCAGTCAAAACAGCGTAAGGCGCTGTCTGACGAACACAAAAAAAGATAAGAAAACCATCAAAAAGCTTGAGCGTGAACTCAATCGCAAGGACAAGGCGTTAGCAGAAACTGCTGCCTTGCTGGTACTCACAAAAAAGGCCCAAGAGATCTGGGGGGCGCCAGAGGACGATTAGTCTCTCTCCCGGATCGACAAAATGCTGTTAGCCTGATTAAACAGGCAGTTAAAGATGGGGCTCGTCAGTCAAAAGCCTGCAAAGCCCTTGGTCTTACAGAAAGAACTGTACAACGCTGGATGCAGGGTGATGACGTGCGCGCAGATAATCGCAAAAATGCTGACAGGCCAGAACCGGTTAACAAGTTTTCTGAAGCTGAGCGACAGGCGATTGTTGACGTCTGTAACAGCGAGCGGTTCAAAAGCCTTCCGCCCAGCCAGATTGTGCCCACATTGTTAGATGAAGGTCTCTATATGGGGTCTGAAAGGACATTTTACCGGGTGTTGGAGGAAACAGGGCAACAGCATCATCGGGGCAGTGCTGCCAAGCCAAACAGGTATAAGCCAACGTCCTGGTGTGCTACCGGACCCAACCAGGTCTGGTCCTGGGATATTACCTATCTGCGCTCTCCGATACGGGGGCAGTTTTATTACCTGTACTGGTGATAGACATCTTTAGTCGTATGATTGTTACATGGGAAATTCATGAAACCGAATCAGCTGAGCATGCATCAGAAATGATCACTAAAGCCTGTATCAAACAGGGAATTGCAGCCTTGGAGTGGCCACTGGTTCTGCACTCAGATAATGGTAGTCCCATGAAGGGTGGCACTATGCTGTCAACACTGCAGCGTCTTGGGGTCGTGAGCTCATTCAGTCGTCCCCGGGTCAGTGATGATAACCCCTTTTCCGAGGCCATATTCAGAACCCTGAAATACCGCCCTGGTTATCCGCGCACGCCATTTGCTGATCTTGAAGCAGCACGTAGCTGGGTGCATGGTTTTGCCCAATGGTACAACGAAGAGCACAAGCACAGTGGGCTGAAATTTCTGACACCCGGGCAAAGGCATCGTGGTGAAACCAAGGTGCTTATGGCTAACCGCAGAAAGGTTTATGAACAAGCCAAAGAACGTCACCCAGAGCGCTGGGGAAAGAGGTCAACAAGGAACTGGGATCTGGCTGATGAAGTCTGGTTGAATCCCGACAGACCTGCTGATGATCAACTAAGCAAAGCCGCTTAAGTTGAGGCGACAACTATGTTGACAAACACCGCTTTTAAGCGCGTGTCAGAGTATTTTAATACTCTCTATAAAATGAGTGTAAGTGCAGGCTCTGTCGCCAATTTTGTGGCCAGAACCTATGAAAATCTGGCTTCTACTGAAGAGGTTATTCGTGACGCCTTGCGGGAATCGTCTGTTGCCGGAGCCGATGAAACGGGTATGCGGGCCGAGGGCTCTTTGCACTGGCTACACGTTATGCGGGATGAACAATGGACGCTCTACTACTTGTCTGAAAAGCGAGGTCGTGAGGCCATGGACACGATGGGCATACTGCTAACATTTGCAGGCGTTCTGGTTCATGATCATTGGAAATCTATTTTGCATATGCGGCAACTCACGTACTTTGCAATGCCCATCACCTGAGGGAGCTTTTGGGTGTTGTTGATAGGGACAGCAATCAACTGGCGTTGCGATTGATGAAGCTACTGAGGCTTTCCTGGCATTACTGCAAGGGCTTTAAGACATAGGTATGCTACAGATGCCAAGTGTTGTCTGTGAACGAATCGAGAAGATTTATGACCGGTTGCTTCAGCGGGCTCTAATGAAAGAAGTCGTCTATATGGAGAAGCAACGAGAGGAGCTTAAGCGCAAGAAAGTCAAGAATACTAAAGCTTACAATCTCTTCAAACGACTCACTGAGTTCAAGGCTGAGACACTGCGCTTCATGTCAGATTTTACCATTCCCTTCGATAACAATGGCAGTGAGCGGGATGTTCGAATGGCCAAGTTAAAGCAGAAAATCTCAGGCTGCTTCAGGAGTGCAGACGGTGGTTCTATGTTTGCACGGATTCGCAGCTATTTGTCGTCTGCCAGAAAACAGGGAATGGACATATATCAATCACTTCATAGAGCTGTTCGGAATTACTGTAATATGCCTTTGCTCAGTGCTGAATAGTTACATTTTTTCAAGAAAAAGTTCAATCAAAGCACGACTATACACCCTGAACCTTCTCCCAAGTATTGCTGTAAGTCTCATGCCTGGAGTCCAGATAGGCTGCCAAGTCTGAGAGCTTTACCATCATAGGCGATTTTTTGCTGGCGGTGACCCGAACCACCGGAACGGGCAGTTCCTGGGCGGCTGCGGCCATTTTTGCTTTACGCTCACTGAGGCCAAAGAACTCCTGGCAGATCTCTTCCAGTCTGACGTAGGGCTGTTCGTAGCGGGCATATAGCAGCAATTCTGTGTTCATTTCAGTTCCCTGAATTAAAAGTCAATATCCGTATCAAAAACATCAACGCCAGCTGGCGTCAGCTTTGTCGGCTGTGGCCTGCTTGTGGGGTTGTCATTCCATTCGCTGGGTGTTCCTGCTTTTACAGCAAAGTCGTAGGCTCGAATCTTCTGCCAGCGGCCATCTTGAATGGCCTCTATACGGCAGGGTTCTTTCATGTCTCTGGTGTCAGTCAGTTGCTGATAGGCGTCTTCTGTTAACTGAGGGCAGGGGAGGTGGCCGAAGCGTTTTACCCACCACATGACTGCTTTCTGTCGGGCATAACCACCGTGTTGGAAGCAGATCCACTCTCGAATGGTTTCAAGGCCGCAGCGATAGCTGACTTGAATAGAGGGTGGTTTGCCAAACTTTTCATGGATGGAGTAGATGACTTCATCTACTTCAAACCATTCCGGTTCAACCTGGGCAGAGAGCAACGCAGCCGTTGAGGCTTCTGATTCGTGTTTTTCCCTGGCAGGAAATTCATAGCTGCAATCTGGGCAAACCCGCAGGCCTGCGAGTATCAGCGCAAAGCACTCCGGGCACTCTTTGACCTGACTCTTGATCACATCTCTCCAGCGCTGAACTGCCGGGCTATCTGCCAGGTTTTTTACCCGATCCTGCAATTTCGCCCAGCCTTCCCATACCACTAACCAGCCGGGCTGCCCTGTATGCTTTGAATCACCCCAACCACCAAGCCGAGCAATCGTTTGAAGCAGCCAAGTGACTGTTGGCGGCTTATCGGGCAACGCTTTTTTTTCATAGGTTAGCCAGAGAACCTGCCATTCATCATCACTGACCACCTCATTCGCGAGTGTTTTTTCACTCCAAAGCTTTCTGTCTTTGTGCTGCCTGTCATTCGGTAACATTAATGCTTCACGGATTTGCATTAGTCTGACAGCGACAAACATTAATATGACCGCAAGTCGTTCAATGTTATCCGGAGAGGCTCTTGTAGGATTTCAGACTGCTACTGGGTTGAACATTGCTGAAGCCCTTTATCTACAAAGGTTGTCAGCATATTGTCCGGTAATGTTGCCCAATCCTTGTTTTTCGTGACCTACAGTCAGTTTTCACTGTAGAGCAGTTCGTAATCAAAATAGAGCCTCCGGAGATTGCAGACGAAGCCTTTCTACTCCTGCTCCCGATTTCCAAGCCTTATGGAACTCTTCTATTCGCCATCGGAGCTCGTGAAATCGAATGATAGAGCGACAGTCTTCGAATGTTTCAATATCTTCAGTTGTCAATAGTACCCAGTGCAAACGGTCTTCGGAGTCATTGCCAATCTCTTCAGCCGACACAATATTCATAGTTACCGGTTCCGGCCTGCCGCCTGGCCTTTGCGGCGCCTGTATTGTCATCTTCTTTCTTTTGACCTGCAGCGTTGCCTTTCGCTTCTTTCTACCTCCTTTTTGAGGAACCCACTATCGTATATTTCCCCAACACTTCAGTCTGAGCTAAGGAATCAAATAATAAGAGTTCGCCCATCCACCAGGATTCTGTTTTGTGTAGCTCTTACAACAAACCGCTGTCGGTTATCCAGTTTGTAGTGCATATATTCGTATATATCCGCCTCCCGGTCGCAAACACTGATGATGTCAGGCATTTTACCCCCCATCCTTTGTTCTGTGTTTTCAGAGGCTCTTTGCCACTTAAAGCTTTCCTTTCCCTCGTAAGGTAGCTGACGACGTTGTTCTTTTTCCCCCTGAACGTCCTCTCTAACCCATCGTTCTTGATCAATAAGCCCAATGCTTCGCTCTGTATCCGCACAACCAAGAAGACAGAGTGGACGTGGAATCCTCTGGTTTTAGAGCCTTCAGGACCTCCAAGATCACCAAGCTCGGATCTGACAGCATGTTTATAACCCAGGGTTGTTGTATCTTCGAGAGCCAGAAGTAGGCGAGACTGTCTCGCTATTTTGGCAGTTGCCTGAAAGCCTGCCTCAGCTATTGCTTCAGGCTTTACGGCCTCATTCTCAATCAGCCGGTAAGCTCCAGTTACCAGTGCGGTATAACCTTCGCATGAAGATGACAAAGAATTACCGGTATGAGCTGAAAGCTCGGCAGCAACTTTGACAAGTCGTTTTGTACGTCGAGTATCGCCCAAATCAGCACATCCAAAAGTTAGTTCTGACCATGGTTTAGGAGAAAGTGGAAGCATGACCTGTTTTATCAGTGAGAAATGATAGAACAAGGTAGCTATTTGTGATCAAGAGACAGCACAAAGACAGAAAGCTTTGGAGTGAAAAAACACTCGCGAATGAGGTGGTCAGTGATGATGAATGGCAGGTTCTCTGGCTAACCTATGAAAAAAAAGCGTTGCCCGATAAGCCGCCAACAGTCACTTGGCTGCTTCAAACGATTGCTCGGCTTGGTGGTTGGGGTGATTCAAAGCATACAGGGCAGCCCGGCTGGTTAGTGGTATGGGAAGGCTGGGCGAAATTGCAGGATCGGGTAAAAACCTGGCAGATAGCCCGGCAGTTCAGCGCTGGAGAGATGTGATCAAGAGTCAGGTATTGATGGAGTCACTATTGAAGCTTATCCAGACTTTGCCAAACAGCATTGGCCTTCAGTGCGTCAAGCCTTATTGGACGGAACCTACCAGCCATCACCCGTGCGCCGACATGTTATAGAAAAGCCGGACGGCGGTGAGCGTTTGCTGGGAATCCCTACCGTGATGGATAGGGTCATACAGCAGGCCATTGTGCAGGTGCTGACCCCTGTCTTTGATCCGGGTTTCTCTCCAAACAGCTTCGGCTACCGACCGGGACGGTCAGCACACGACGGAGTCCGTCAGGTTAAGCAGTTGATCAACCGGGGGCTGCATTACGCTGTTGACGTTGATCTGAGTAAATTCTTTGATACGGTTAATCACGACGTTTTGATGTCGAGGGTCTCCCGTAAGGTCCGCGACAAACGCCTTCTGAAACTGATTGGTAGCTACCTGCGCTCCGGTGTCATGATTGAGGGCAATGTCTACCCGACCAGGGTTGGCATGCCACAGGGTGGGCCTTTATCACCCTTGCTGTCTAATGTGGTCCTCGACGAACTCGACAAGGAGCTTGAATATCGGGGTCATTGCTTTGCAAGATACTGTGATGATTTTGTGATTCTCGTCAAAAGTCAGCGTGCAGGGGATCGGGTTTGGTTGCTTGTCAGTGATTTAATATTTAGCTTCCGAGCAGGAAAGTATTGCTTATAAAGTTTGGCGAGATCTTGTTTCTCGGAAATTATGGCTGGACAGTCACCGTTAAAGAAGCCTGGCGATCGAATGAATTCTTTTGATCGGAGTGACTCGGCTATCCCAGGCTCTAAAACATCAGCTTTAGCTAAAAAGTCTGCTAGTAGCAAACGGTGCTGAATACGTGGAATACCACTCTGAAAATTTGTTCTACTGTTGCCTACACCTTTTAGGCTGCCGTGGTAGACCATCTCGGTCCACCACGCGTCTTTTAACTCGTCCTGATCATTAAACAGAACTTGCGGGGTGGATACTAAAGCACCCGCCAAATCCTCCAGGCAATTCTGCCGTTGTCGTCCAAAAGCCATATAGCCCACATAGAGTCTCCCGGGCTTTTCGCTTAACGGCACCTCACGAGCAAAGTAAGAATCTTTTTGACGAAGGCCGACAGGGGGAAATACCGCCATGTCACGGCCAAAAAGTGCTCTAACCTGTTCAGATGCCTGACGAATAGTTGCGGTTGAAGCAATAAACTTGGGATAAACGCCACGAGAGACCAAAATCGCTTCGAAACCTACTTCGTAAAGTCCAACAATAGAACCTAACGCTCCTGAAATAAGATGAAGTTCATCCTGTATAATCAGTTCTGGTGGACGATGAGTATCACCTCCGAAGAAAGCGCCTGCGCGGTTTTCCCATGGAAGCCTGGCAAATTTATCGACTGTAGCAATCAATAAGCTAGGTGGCTCCTTGTAGTGCAGCCAAGCGCTAATACCCATACAGCATTACACCTGTAATGGCCGACCTTTATAAGTCCACTTAAAAGGCTTGGCCATTTTCTCATTGAAGAAGTCCACAAACTGGTGGAGACGTGCCTTCAGGTCTTCAGTCGATGTAAAACTGTTTCGTTTCAGAAAGCGCCTTACCAGAATCGAAAACCAGATCTCTATCTGGTTCAGCCATGATGCGTGCTTCGGGGTATAGTGGAACACAATCTTGTGTGACACATCACTCAGGTAAGCAGCCCGTGTTTTCATGCTCTTGAGAATGCCGGATTTGCCTTTCACTCCCAGCTCTTTTTCCGCTGTACCTTCAATCCTGGCGACAGCCTTGACCGCAGCCTCTGACATATGGGTATTCAGACGATCCATGACAAAATGCCAACCTGCTGCAGCAGGATCACTCATCAGCATGCTATCAAGCCAGTCTGCAAAATCCTGTTCCGTCCGCGTATCTCTTACCAGAGGAATAATCTTGCCTGTTACCACATCCATTCCTGCCAGCAAGGCCTGAGTCCCGTGACGTTTATACTCGAACTCACGCTTTTCAATATGCCCGGGCCTCACAGGCTTTCCCGCTGTCAGTGGCTCCAACGCTTGTATGCCTGTTTTTTCATCAAAAGATATAGTGCGAACTCCCTGTTCAGCACGCTCCATAGCCTGACGGTACGTGTCGCATACGTCTGCGCTATGTATTTCGAAGGCTTCATCCCGAGGGGTATCAACCCAACCTTTAACTTTATCGGGACGAATATCGGCCTGATTTTAAAAATCGCCCCACCTGTCTCTGCGAGATCGATGGGACGATGCCTTTATCCTGAGCCGCCATAGCCAGTGAACTTTCAGACCAATGGCTGAATGGGTAACCGTGGTCTTCAGGCTTGTCGCAGGACATGGCGACAATCAAACAGATTTGCTCCTCGGTAAATATCGGTTTTGCACCAGGGCGAGGGGCTTCTTGCAGTTTTTCTAAAACAGCGAGCTCATCACTACGCTCAACCCAATGCTTCCGCCAGCGTGTGACGGTTTCACGGTTACATCCGAGCTCTTTTGTTGTCTCCAGAAGGCTTTTCCCTTCAGCTCCCGCCAATATGATTTTGGCTCTGAGCACTATGGATTGAGAGCTTTTCCGTTGGCGAATAATGAGTTCCAAATCGTTACGTTGTTGTTCTGACAAAATAATCTGCTGGGTATGCTTTGATGGCATCCTTGCTACTACTGTTCAAAAAAAGGAGGCGAATCAAAGCATATTTTTGTGTGTATGGGTATTAGCGCTTTCCTGCACTAGTAAAGTGACTTCTGGTCAAAGTCAGGAATTCACTTCGGACAATCATACTCAACAATCGTTCTCTTTTGCTGAGGCGGGGCATTCATCCAGCTCTGGCTTTCCAGGGCAAGGTGAGATTGATGACTTTAATGTTGTGCCTGTTGCACCTGAGAACGCGTTTCCAGCCTCACTGGCATCAGCGGTTAATGCTGCTTGTTACGGTACAGAAGCTCACCCTATGGCGGTAGCTCTTCACTATGTTATCTATTTTGCTGCTCATATTGGCCAGCACCGCTTTGTTCGGATTGGCAATGGGAAGCACTTTCTGAACTTATATGGCATCTTGGTGGGGCGTACTGGCAAAGTTAAGGGCACAGCAGAATCTCAGGTTGAATGTATCGAACAAGAAGCTACTCAGCGTTTGATCGCCCGGTATGGTTATATACCACCCAGAAGGCGGTCTGGCCTTTCATCTGGGGAAGGTGTGATTCAAGCGATTAAAGACCCTGATGAGGATGACCAGGATAATAAGACACTTCAGGATAAGCGTTTGATGGTTACTGAGTCTGAGTACTCCAACGTCCTTACTCAGGACCAAAGAGTCGGCAATACGTTATCTGTCGTACTTAGAGATGCCTATAATGGTAAGACTCTTGAAAACTCAACAATCAACCCGAGAATCGCCTCCAGCCCGCATATTTGTATTATTGGTCATATTACCCCCCGTGAATTGCAGACGCATAAGTCATTCGCGGCACAGTCTGCTAATGGGGCTTTGAACAGAAATCTAATCATTTATGGCCATCGGGGAAATTATACAGCAACGCCAAGGAGCTACTCTGATGCAGAGCGGAATGATCTGGCTGACTGGTTGGCGAATAGCATCATCCGGGGCAGAGATCAGAAAATTGATGATGATGTGACTGACCGGCAAGCCGGTAAAGAAATGCTGATGTCAGACGATGCCAAAGCAGTTCTTAATGCTGAGTATGAGCGCAGAGAACGTGATCAGGATGCCATGCCTGAACTCCTGGCTAATCTGGTTTCAAGACACCGGGTTTTTGTCTGGCGGCTCTCAGCCATTGTAACTGTTCAGCACCCCCACATAAATCTGGAATTTTCTGATTTTTATACCATCCTCTTAAGCACCATTTTTCCACAATATTCGCCAGCATGATTCCAGAACTACCCGCAACTATGTCGGCTGAGATTCTCTTGAAAGAGAATGCAGAGCTGCGGATGAGAGTTGCCTGTCTGGAAGAGCGATGTCGAGAATTGGAAGAAAAGGTTGGCAAGAACAGTCAAAACAGCAGCAAGCCGCCATCGTCTGATGGTTATCAAAAACCTTGTAAAAACAGTAATTCTCCAGATCATTCTGACGACCTTTCCGCAGATAAAGGTACCGATCCATCGGATGAAAAACCCAATCCTAAAAGTCTGAGACAGTCTTCTGGTAATAAAGCCGGTGGAAAGAAAGGGCATCAGGGCACTTGTCTTAAACAGGTCGATATCCCTGACTATATTCTGACTCTTGATCACATCTCTCCAGCGCTGAACTGCCGGGCTATCTGCCAGGTTTTTACCCGATCCTGCAATTTCGCCCAGCCTTCCCATACCACTAACCAGCCGGGCTGCCCTGTATGCTTTGAATCACCCCAACCACCAAGCCGAGCAATCGTTTGAAGCAGCCAAGTGACTGTTGGCGGCTTATCGGGCAACGCTTTTTTTTCATAGGTTAGCCAGAGAACCTGCCATTCATCATCACTGACCACCTCATTCGCGAGTGTTTTTTCACTCCAAAGCTTTCTGTCTTTGTGCTGCCTGTCATTCGGTAACATTAATGCTTCACGGATTTGCATTAGTCTGACAGCGACAAACATTAATATGACCGCAAGTCGTTCAATGTTATCCGGAGATTGCAGACGAAGCCTTTCTACTCCTGCTCCCGATTTCCAAGCCTTATGGAACTCTTCTATTCGCCATCGGAGCTCGTAAAATCGAATGATAGAGCGACAGTCTTCGAATGTTTCAATATCTTCAGTTGTCAATAGTACCCAGTGCAAACGGTCTTCGGAGTCATTGCCAATCTCTTCAGCCGACACAATATTCATAGTGGCTCTATTTTGATTACGAACTGCTCTACAGTGAAAACTGACTGTAGGTCACGAAAAACAAGGATTGGGCAACATTACCGGACAATATGCTGACAACCTTTGTAGATAAAGGGCTTCAGCAATGTTCAACCCAGTAGCAGTCTGAAATCCTACAAGAGCCTTCATAGTTACCGGTTCCGGCCTGCCGCCTGGCCTTTGCGGCGCCTGTATTGTCATCTTCTTTCTTTTGACCTGCAGCGTTGCCTTTCGCTTCTTTCTACCTCCTTTTTGAGGAACCACTATCGTATATTTCCCCAACACTTCAGTCTGAGCTAAGGAATCAAATAATAAGAGTTCGCCATCCACCAGGATTCTGTTTTGTGTAGCTCTTACAACAAACCGCTGTCGGTTATCCAGTTTGTAGTGCATATATTCGTATATATCCGCCTCCCGGTCGCAAACACTGATGATGTCAGGCATTTTACCCCCCATCCTTTGTTCTGTGTTTTCAGAGGCTCTTTGCCACTTAAAGCTTTCCTTTCCCTCGTAAGGTAGCTGACGACGTTGGTTCTTTTTCCCTGTAAGCACCGAAACCCAATGATCTAAAATCACCGATTTGAAATGACCTCTCGACTAACCACTTCATGGCCGACTTCTCTAGTGTTACCAGCACAGGAGAAAGGAAGCCATGATCAATCGAGAGGACTACCTCATGATACAAAAAGCAAGGGACAAAGGCAGCTACCTTGAAGACATAGCCGATGATGTCGGTTGCTCAGTCAGTACCGTCAAGCGGGCACTCAAACGACAGGGGCCATCACCCAAACGTAAAACCGGTGCCCGGATCAGCAAACTGGAGTCATTCAAACCCATGGTGAACGGCCTGATCGCTGAGAATGTCTGGAACGCTGAGGTGATTTTTTCCCAAATCCGTGAGCAGGGTTATACCGGTGGCATCAGCATTCTACGGGATTACATTCGACCCAGGCGTTCGACACGTAAATGTAAGGCTTCTGCCCGGTACGAAACGTTACCCGGCCACCAACTCCAGCATGACTGGGGTGAACTGATGACCGAGGTTGCCGGTGAACTGCGCAAGGTGTATTTCTCTGTCAATACCCTGTCTCTTGATCACAAATAGCTACCTTGTTCTATCATTTCTCACTGATAAAACAGGTCATGCTTCCACTTTCTCCTAAACCATGGTCAGAACTAACTTTTGGATGTGCTGATTTGGGCGATACTCGACGTACAAAACGACTTGTCAAAGTTGCTGCCGAGCTTTCAGCTCATACCGGTAATTCTTTGTCATCTTCATGCGAAGGTTATACCGCACTGGTAACTGGAGCTTACCGGCTGATTGAGAATGAGGCCGTAAAGCCTGAAGCAATAGCTGAGGCAGGCTTTCAGGCAACTGCCAAAATAGCGAGACAGTCTCGCCTACTTCTGGCTCTCGAAGATACAACAACCCTGGGTTATAAACATGCTGTCAGATCCGAGCTTGGTGATCTTGGAGGTCCTGAAGGCTCTAAAACCAGAGGATTCCACGTCCACTCTGTCTTCTTGGTTGATGCGGATACAGAGCGAAGCATTGGGCTTATTGATCAAGAACGATGGGTTAGAGAGGACGTTCAGCGGGGGAAAAAGAACCAACGTCGTCAGCTACCTTACGAGGGAAAGGAAAGCTTTAAGTGGCAAAGAGCCTCTGAAAACACAGAACAAAGGATGGGGGGTAAAATGCCTGACATCATCAGTGTTTGCGACCGGGAGGCGGATATATACGAATATATGCACTACAAACTGGATAACCGACAGCGGTTTGTTGTAAGAGCTACACAAAACAGAATCCTGGTGGATGGCGAACTCTTATTATTTGATCTTAGGGTAGACATTAAGCTCAAAAAAGGTTCGTTTCCGGCGGCAGAACCCACCTTGAACAGCCACAATAAAGCTTCGAAACCATTATCAATGGCTGAACAAGATGAGTACTGCAAATAGTAGATTAGTTGAAAAAAACTGTTGACCTGTTTCGACCGGTCAGAACTCCTAAGTATGGCGGAACAGCTTGGTTTTACTATACGACAGCGAGATATCCGTCCTTTGGATTTTATCCTCTCACTGATCGATGCCCTCGCTGGTGATGGAAACTGCGATACCCAGGCGGATCTACACCGTAAATTTAACGAGTTGACGGGGCTGAATGTCTCTTATCGTTCTTGGGCAAATCAAGCTAAAAAGGACGCGCTGCCTACTCTTATCCTGTGGCTATGGGTGCAGTGTCTGGAAATATTTTCCCGCAAAGTCATGGCGTTTGATGAAGACAGTCCATTTTCAGAGTTTGAGCACATTCTGATTCAGGACGGTTCGTCACAAGCTGTCTATGATGCCCTGAAAGAAGCATTTCCCGGCAGGTTCTCAACGGTCAGTCCTGCTGCCGTCGAGCTTCATACGACAATGGATCTTCTCACCAACAACCTGGTGCGGGTGCAGCTGACTGAAGATACCCGTTCAGAAAGAGACTGTCTGCCACCACTGCCAACATCCATGGCCTATATCCTGATGCTAATGGATGCCGGTTATTTTGAGCTGGAACTCTTTGCCGCTATTGATGACAGGGAGGGTTCTTTTATCTGCAAGGCACCTCAGAGTATCAACCCGACGATACTCAGCGCGGTACGGGAGGATGGCAAGAATCTCAATCGCTACAAAGGACAAAAACTGAAGGATGTACTGTCTGGCTTCCCCAAAGACCAGTGCCTCGACCTGGATGTAGAATGGCCGGGATTCAAAGCCTGGCCATTCCGCTTGGTTGTCCGCTGGAATGACAAAAAACAGAAGTGGGTTTTCGTTGTGACCAACCTGAACCGGGTGGAGTTCACCTTGAGTGATGTGCTCCAGGCCTATCGTCTACGGTGGCAGATAGAGCTGATTTTCAAAGAGATCAAATCCTATTCAGGGTGGCATCGTTTTAACACCAAATCAGCGACACTGGTGTTTAGCCTGATTCTGATGTCCTTTGTGGTTGTGACGTTGAAAAGGTACCTTGCCCATGCTGCACAGGCGAACCTCTGTGAAAGTGGGAGCATTGAGGAAATCTCGACGCACAAGGTGATGAAAAGTGGGACTCACCTGTTTGGTAATGTGATTTCATCGTTGATGAATGCAGGAAAGTCATTGGTCTCATGCATTAAAAAGCTACTGGACTTCTGGGGAAATAATGCGAAACGAGAACACCCTGCACGGGATGGTTGTTCAGGGCGTACAAGATTAGGCCTTTGTGCGGTGGGTGGGGCTTAATGTCTACCTTAAGATTATTTGATTCCTTAGCTCAGACTGAAGTGTTGGGGAAATATACGATAGTGGTTCCTCAAAAAGGAGGTAGAAAGAAGCGAAAGGCAACGCTGCAGGTCAAAAGAAAGAAGATGACAATACAGGCGCCGCAAAGGCCAGGCGGCAGGCCGGAACCGGTAACTATGAATATTGTGTCGGCTGAAGAGATTGGCAATGACTCCGAAGACCGTTTGCACTGGGTACTATTGACAACTGAAGATATTGAAACATTCGAAGACTGTCGCTCTATCATTCGATTTCACGAGCTCCGATGGCGAATAGAAGAGTTCCATAAGGCTTGGAAATCGGGAGCAGGAGTAGAAAGGCTTCGTCTGCAATCTCCGGATAACATTGAACGACTTGCGGTCATATTAATGTTTGTCGCTGTCAGACTAATGCAAATCCGTGAAGCATTAATGTTACCGAATGACAGGCAGCACAAAGACAGAAAGCTTTGGAGTGAAAAAACACTCGCGAATGAGGTGGTCAGTGATGATGAATGGCAGGTTTCTGGCTAACCTATGAAAAAAAAGCGTTGCCCGATAAGCCGCCAACAGTCACTTGGCTGCTTCAAACGATTGCTCGGCTTGGTGGTTGGGGTGATTCAAAGCATACAGGGCAGCCCGGCTGGTTAGTGGTATGGGAAGGCTGGGCGAAATTGCAGGATCGGGTAAAAACCTGGCAGATAGCTCGGCAGTTCAGCGCTGGAGAGATGTGATCAAGAGTCAGGTCAATACCCTGGGCTTTTCCCGTCGTTTTTTTGCCTGGGCGGCCTTCACTAATGATGCAGAACACACCTATGAAAGCCTCATCCGAAGCTTTGAATGGTTTGGTGGCGTCAGTGCTCAGGTACTGGTTGACAATCAAAAAGCGGCAGTGCTCAAGCATCCCTCTAACGGCAAGGTTCAGTTCAATGAAGGCTTTCTCATGCTGGCAAAGCACTATCAGTTTCAGCCCAAAGCCTGCAAGCCATACAGCAGAGCCCAGACCAAAGGTAAAACCGAACGCATGGTGCGCTACATTAAAGAAAATTTCTTCCAGCGCTACCGCTCGTTTGAAAGCATTGAGCACTTGAACCAGCTGCTGAATGACTGGTTACTCACTGTAGCCGATCAACGGGTACACAAGACCGTTAATGAGCCTGTTTATGAACGGTTTGAACGGGAAAAAACCGAGCTTAAGGCATTACCTGCCATTCCCTTTGATACCAGCTATCGTGAAGTACGACAGGTGCCGATTGATGGTTACATCACTGTCCGCACCAATCGGTACAGCGTTCCATCGGACCTGGCGGGTCAGAAGGTCAGCATCCGGATAGGGCTTGACCGGCGGCTGCGAGTCTATGGGCCGAATGACTCCCTGGTAGCCACCCATACCCTGAAAGATGGGCGTAACCAGTGGCAACAAAACCCTGAGCATCATCGTGCGATTTACGACGAGATCAAGGTAGAAACCCGTGATCTGAGCCGGTACGAGGAGATGATGTCATGACCACCTCCTTAACGACACTGATTGAGCGATTAAAACTCGATCATCTCCATGACAGCCTTGATGCCATTTGTGAACAGGCCAGCAAAAAAGACCTGAACTATCGGGAATTTCTGGCTGAAGCATTAAGCACCGAATGGGCCGGTCGCCATCAGAAAGGCCTTGAGAGCCGCTTGAAGCAGGCAAGGCTACCGTGGTTGAAAACCCTGGAGCAATTCGATTACAGCTTTCAGCCCACTGTTGATCGTAAAGTCGTCAGGGAGCTGTCTGGCCTTGGCTTTGTAGAGCGGGCTGAGAACGTTGTTTTACTGGGACCTCCGGGTGTTGGCAAAACACATCTGGCCATCGCGCTTGCCGTCAAGGCAGCGGAAGCAGGCCATAAGGTCATGTTCATGAGTCTGGACAAGCTGATGACCACCTTGAAAAAGGCACAGCAGGAAAACCGGCTTGAACGACAGATGCAGCTGCTGGCCTATCCAAAGCTTCTGGTTCTGGATGAAATTGGTTACCTCCCAATGGATCAGGATGAGGCCAGCCTTTTCTTCCGGCTCGTTACTCGCCGATATGAAAAGGCAAGCATCATCTTGACCTCCAATAAAAGCTTCGTAGACTGGGGTGAAATCTTCGGTGACCAGGCCATAGCTACTGCTATTCTCGACCGATTGCTTCATCACGCAACCACCTTGAATATCAAGGGTGAAAGTTATCGGTTAAAAGAGAAACGAAAGGCGGGCTTACTGAAAGAACCACCACGGTAATAGTTGCAATTCCTGAAATAACTCAATGAAACTAAACCGGTGAATGAAGGTCAAAACCTTCACAGTTAACGGGTCATCTCAAACCGGTGAAAACAGGTCATTTCAAATCGGTGCTAACATCCCCCGCTGAACGTCCTCTCTAACCCATCGTTCTTGATCAATAAGCCCAATGCTTCGCTCTGTATCCGCATCAACCAAGAAGACAGAGTGGACGTGGAATCCTCTGGTTTTAGAGCCTTCAGGACCTCCAAGATCACCAAGCTCGGATCTGACAGCATGTTTATAACCCAGGGTTGTTGTATCTTCGAGAGCCAGAAGTAGGCGAGACTGTCTCGCTATTTTGGCAGTTGCCTGAAAGCCTGCCTCAGCTATTGCTTCAGGCTTTACGGCCTCATTCTCAATCAGCCGGTAAGCTCCAGTTACCAGTGCGGTATAACCTTCGCATGAAGATGACAAAGAATTACCGGTATGAGCTGAAAGCTCGGCAGCAACTTTGACAAGTCGTTTTGTACGTCGAGTATCGCCCAAATCAGCACATCCAAAAGTTAGTTCTGACCATGGTTTAGGAGAAAGTGGAAGCATGACCTGTTTTATCAGTGAGAAATGATAGAACAAGGTAGCTATTTGTGATCAAGAGACAGGACTTATGGGGGCGTTGCAAGGCCATTGAAGAACAGTTTTGGGCTGATAATGAGGTCAGGAATACTCAAATGAAAAAGAGGTTGCTGCAGGAGAAAGCGGAAGAAGTGTAAGGCGCAATGTGATGTCACACCTTACGAAACCGGCTCAGGCTTTGTGAAAAAATACAGACGGTGAAATTTTGAACCGCTCAGAGAGAGCCTGTATATGGTCTCTTGTCAGGTTTCTTGTTCCGTTCAAAATCATGGATACCAGACTTTTGCTGCCTAGTTCAGTTTTAAGGTCATCTGCCTTTAAGTGGTACTGATCCATCAACGTCCGAAGAATAGCGACACCATCATCCAGTGCTTCGATTCGGCGGTTAAATTCTGAAAACTCTTCTGATTCGTCTTCCCACTTTTCAATAGCGACAGAAAGCACCTCGATCAGTGGCAGGTATCGGTCATAGTCTTCAATCAATTCATCCATTAATTCCAGAGCCTGCTCGTACTCGGCTTCATTGTGGATGCGACTGATGAAACGGGCCTCTGAAAAAAGGGCCACTGCTTTTTCTTTTAAATTGACATATTTCATGCGTCAGCCTCTTTTGTGTACCTTTTGAACAATTTATCGTGCTCTGCGAGTAAGGCAATATGCTTTATATATGTATGGTGCTGGCTTGCAAGGAAACCATATTGCAACCATAATGAAACTATTTATAGTTTCCGAGGTGAGCATATGCCAGCACTGACGATAAAAAACATACCCGATACTCTCTACAACAGGCTAAAAGAGTCCGCTACAGCGAATCACAGAAGCATTAACAGTGAGCTGATTCATTGTCTTGAACAGACGCTACTGCCTAAACGAATAGACGCGTCTGAGCATTTGCAGCGAGCCAGAGAGCTGCGTCGGGACATTGATCCAAGTGTCATTGATATTGACGACATTCAGAATGCGATTAATGAAGGCAGGCCATGATTGTAGCTGATACCAACATACTGGTGTATTTATACCTGCCAACTCAATTCACGCCATATGCGGAAAAGCTGCTTGAGATGGAACCGGTTTGGGTTGCTCCTTATTTGTGGCGGAGTGAATTCAGGAATGTGCTGGCGCTGTATTTAAGAAAAGGCCTGATCACTTACGAGAAAGCACTTCAGATACAGCAGGAGGCTGAACTACTGATGTCTGGCAATGAATACGACATAAAATCCCTCGGTGTTTTATCGCTGGTAAACCAGAGCAATTGTTCTGCATACGACTGTGAATATGTTTCTTTAGCAATGAGCCTTTGCACGAAGCTGTTTACCATGGATAAAAAAGTAATTTCTGAGTTTCCCCGGGTTGCCCGGTCTTTGCAGGGCTTGGAGCTGTAAGTCCCTGCTCAGGTATTCCGGATACTCTTATCATGCGTGCTATGTGTTCTTTTTCTTGGAAGGGCAAACTTGATGGTCTGGATCGTACCAAAGTAACTTGGCTATATGGCGATCCTGGATACAAAATATTCTGGGCTTTCCTTGCAAGTGAAAGGAAAACACTTCGTCTATGTCATCTTGCTTGATCTGCTGAAGTCTATCCTGAGCGGCTTTTGATAATCTCTCGACAGCGATTGCGTGGTGCTGTTTTCCTTCGATTTGAGACCATTCCATACTATCAAAACTGTGGAGTTTTTTTACAATCTCAAGTTCCGTTTCGTGCCTGCTGGCCACGCGAAGGGACCAGCCTTATCAACCGTAGAAAAACGCCAGGATGGCTTGCTATCAATTTGCTGGGGCGGTGTTCTGACTTGCTTGCGATCAACACGCTGCGTTGCCGCTTTAGGTATTTTTTTGTTGTTTCTTTTTGGCACTTATAGCGAACCGTAATACTCAGCCATAGCTTCATGCGTGATAGGTGAGCTGCTGCGGGCTGAATCGGCAAGGCCAGCCCGCGCATTCTGCCAAGGTAGTTCGGCATGAGTTTGATCGCTGAGCCATTGGGCAGACTTATGCCCATAGGCTTGTAGCACGGTATCAATCGTCTCTTTTTGGGGCTCTGACAGGGTTGCCTTGGCCAGGCTGGAGAAGGTACCGGCTGATACCCTGTACATACCACGGTGTACCCCATATAACTCTGACTCTTGATCACATCTCTCCAGCGCTGAACTGCCGGGCTATCTGCCAGGTTTTTACCCGATCCTGCAATTTCGCCCAGCCTTCCCATACCACTAACCAGCCGGGCTGCCCTGTATGCTTTGAATCACCCCAACCACCAAGCCGAGCAATCGTTTGAAGCAGCCAAGTGACTGTTGGCGGCTTATCGGGCAACGCTTTTTTTTCATAGGTTAGCCAGAGAACCTGCCATTCATCATCACTGACCACCTCATTCGCGAGTGTTTTTTCACTCCAAAGCTTTCTGTCTTTGTGCTGCCTGTCATTCGGTAACATTAATGCTTCACGGATTTGCATTAGTCTGACAGCGACAAACATTAATATGACCGCAAGTCGTTCAATGTTATCCGGAGATTGCAGACGAAGCCTTTCTACTCCTGCTCCCGATTTCCAAGCCTTATGGAACTCTTCTATTCGCCATCGGAGCTCGTAAAATCGAATGATAGAGCGACAGTCTTCGAATGTTTCAATATCTTCAGTTGTCAATAGTACCCAGTGCAAACGGTCTTCGGAGTCATTGCCAATCTCTTCAGCCGACACAATATTCATAGTTACCGGTTCCGGCCTGCCGCCTGGCCTTTGCGGCGCCTGTATTGTCATCTTCTTTCTTTTGACCTGCAGCGTTGCCTTTCGCTTCTTTCTACCTCCTTTTTGAGGAACCACTATCGTATATTTCCCCAACACTTCAGTCTGAGCTAAGGAATCAAATAATAAGAGTTCGCCATCCACCAGGATTCTGTTTTGTGTAGCTCTTACAACAAACCGCTGTCGGTTATCCAGTTTGTAGTGCATATATTCGTATATATCCGCCTCCCGGTCGCAAACACTGATGATGTCAGGCATTTTACCCCCCATCCTTTGTTCTGTGTTTTCAGAGGCTCTTTGCCACTTAAAGCTTTCCTTTCCCTCGTAAGGTAGCTGACGACGTTGGTTCTTTTTCCCCCGCTGAACGTCCTCTCTAACCCATCGTTCTTGATCAATAAGCCCAATGCTTCGCTCTGTATCCGCATCAACCAAGAAGACAGAGTGGACGTGGAATCCTCTGGTTTTAGAGCCTTCAGGACCTCCAAGATCACCAAGCTCGGATCTGACAGCATGTTTATAACCCAGGGTTGTTGTATCTTCGAGAGCCAGAAGTAGGCGAGACTGTCTCGCTATTTTGGCAGTTGCCTGAAAGCCTGCCTCAGCTATTGCTTCAGGCTTTACGGCCTCATTCTCAATCAGCCGGTAAGCTCCAGTTACCAGTGCGGTATAACCTTCGCATGAAGATGACAAAGAATTACCGGTATGAGCTGAAAGCTCGGCAGCAACTTTGACAAGTCGTTTTGTACGTCGAGTATCGCCCAAATCAGCACATCCAAAAGTTAGTTCTGACCATGGTTTAGGAGAAAGTGGAAGCATGACCTGTTTTATCAGTGAGAAATGATAGAACAAGGTAGCTATTTGTGATCAAGAGACAGATATAACTGAGGTGATACGGGACCATTAGCCCAAGCTTCAATTCTGCTTTGAAATAGCGGCTTATCGTCCCAAACCAAAGACCAGGCTTGGCTGTAGTAGACAAGCTTCTGAAGCTTCATAGCCGACATATCCCCTTGCTTTTTGAGGATATAGGTAGCTATATCGAAGACAGTTGCTTTAGCCATTTCCTTTATCTCTGATGTGTTCATAAATTATCGGCAAGTATACGATAAGTATATAAAAAGGCATATATGCAGCTAATTTATTCATTAGGCTGAACTATTTGATAATTTTTTCAAGAAAAAGTTCAATCAAAGCACGACTATACACCCTGAACCTTCTCCCAAGTATTGCTGTAAGTCTCATGCCTGGAGTCCAGATAGGCTGCCAAGTCTGAGAGCTTTACCATCATAGGCGATTTTTTGCTGGCGGTGACCCGAACCACCGGAACGGGCAGTTCCTGGGCGGCTGCGGCCATTTTTGCTTTACGCTCACTGAGGCCAAAGAACTCCTGGCAGATCTCTTCCAGTCTGACGTAGGGCTGTTCGTAGCGGGCATATAGCAGCAATTCTGTGTTCATTTCAGTTCCCTGAATTAAAAGTCAATATCCGTATCAAAAACATCAACGCCAGCTGGCGTCAGCTTTGTCGGCTGTGGCCTGCTTGTGGGGTTGTCATTCCATTCGCTGGGTGTTCCTGCTTTTACAGCAAAGTCGTAGGCTCGAATCTTCTGCCAGCGGCCATCTTGAATGGCCTCTATACGGCAGGGTTCTTTCATGTCTCTGGTGTCAGTCAGTTGCTGATAGGCGTCTTCTGTTAACTGAGGGCAGGGGAGGTGGCCGAAGCGTTTTACCCACCACATGACTGCTTTCTGTCGGGCATAACCACCGTGTTGGAAGCAGATCCACTCTCGAATGGTTTCAAGGCCGCAGCGATAGCTGACTTGAATAGAGGGTGGTTTGCCAAACTTTTCATGGATGGAGTAGATGACTTCATCTACTTCAAACCATTCCGGTTCAACCTGGGCAGAGAGCAACGCAGCCGTTGAGGCTTCTGATTCGTGTTTTTCCCTGGCAGGAAATTCATAGCTGCAATCTGGGCAAACCCGCAGGCCTGCGAGTATCAGCGCAAAGCACTCCGGGCACTCTTTGACCTGACTCTTGATCACATCTCTCCAGCGCTGAACTGCCGGGCTATCTGCCAGGTTTTTACCCGATCCTGCAATTTCGCCCAGCCTTCCCATACCACTAACCAGCCGGGCTGCCCTGTATGCTTTGAATCACCCCAACCACCAAGCCGAGCAATCGTTTGAAGCAGCCAAGTGACTGTTGGCGGCTTATCGGGCAACGCTTTTTTTTCATAGGTTAGCCAGAGAACCTGCCATTCATCATCACTGACCACCTCATTCGCGAGTGTTTTTTCACTCCAAAGCTTTCTGTCTTTGTGCTGCCTGTCATTCGGTAACATTAATGCTTCACGGATTTGCATTAGTCTGACAGCGACAAACATTAATATGACCGCAAGTCGTTCAATGTTATCCGGAGATTGCAGACGAAGCCTTTCTACTCCTGCTCCCGATTTCCAAGCCTTATGGAACTCTTCTATTCGCCATCGGAGCTCGTAAAATCGAATGATAGAGCGACAGTCTTCGAATGTTTCAATATCTTCAGTTGTCAATAGTACCCAGTGCAAACGGTCTTCGGAGTCATTGCCAATCTCTTCAGCCGACACAATATTCATAGTTACCGGTTCCGGCCTGCCGCCTGGCCTTTGCGGCGCCTGTATTGTCATCTTCTTTCTTTTGACCTGCAGCGTTGCCTTTCGCTTCTTTCTACCTCCTTTTTGAGGAACCACTATCGTATATTTCCCCAACACTTCAGTCTGAGCTAAGGAATCAAATAATAAGAGTTCGCCATCCACCAGGATTCTGTTTTGTGTAGCTCTTACAACAAACCGCTGTCGGTTATCCAGTTTGTAGTGCATATATTCGTATATATCCGCCTCCCGGTCGCAAACACTGATGATGTCAGGCATTTTACCCCCCATCCTTTGTTCTGTGTTTTCAGAGGCTCTTTGCCACTTAAAGCTTTCCTTTCCCTCGTAAGGTAGCTGACGACGTTGGTTCTTTTTCCCCCGCTGAACGTCCTCTCTAACCCATCGTTCTTGATCAATAAGCCCAATGCTTCGCTCTGTATCCGCATCAACCAAGAAGACAGAGTGGACGTGGAATCCTCTGGTTTTAGAGCCTTCAGGACCTCCAAGATCACCAAGCTCGGATCTGACAGCATGTTTATAACCCAGGGTTGTTGTATCTTCGAGAGCCAGAAGTAGGCGAGACTGTCTCGCTATTTTGGCAGTTGCCTGAAAGCCTGCCTCAGCTATTGCTTCAGGCTTTACGGCCTCATTCTCAATCAGCCGGTAAGCTCCAGTTACCAGTGCGGTATAACCTTCGCATGAAGATGACAAAGAATTACCGGTATGAGCTGAAAGCTCGGCAGCAACTTTGACAAGTCGTTTTGTACGTCGAGTATCGCCCAAATCAGCACATCCAAAAGTTAGTTCTGACCATGGTTTAGGAGAAAGTGGAAGCATGACCTGTTTTATCAGTGAGAAATGATAGAACAAGGTAGCTATTTGTGATCAAGAGACAGCACAAAGACAGAAAGCTTTGGAGTGAAAAAACACTCGCGAATGAGGTGGTCAGTGATGATGAATGGCAGGTTCTCTGGCTAACCTATGAAAAAAAGCGTTGCCCGATAAGCCGCCAACAGTCACTTGGCTGCTTCAAACGATTGCTCGGCTTGGTGGTTGGGGTGATTCAAAGCATACAGGGCAGCCCGGCTGGTTAGTGGTATGGGAAGGCTGGGCGAAATTGCAGGATCGGGTAAAAACCTGGCAGATAGCCCGGCAGTTCAGCGCTGGAGAGATGTGATCAAGAGTCAGGCCATAACCGAAGTCCTCAACGGATTGGTAACGCTCGCCTTTGGGACCGATATAGTGGTCGCACAGATGTTGCCAGACCAGGGGTTCCAGATGGTCGAGGCTATCAATGATGACGGTCTGATACTGATGCTCCGACGTATATAAAGCAGAGAGCGCATCCAGCACATCCTGAAATGAGGTCATCATGGGGAAAGCATCCACCTCTAACTTTCCCAGGCCATCCTCAGTCTGGATAAAAATAGGGTTGGGCGCTCCACAACCTAATGTGGTCTTGCCGACACCGGCCGGGCCATACACTACAATCCGTGGTGCCTTGATGCCGGAAGAACGGCTGATGGATTCCAGAGAGATGGCCATTACTGCACCTCCAGTCGTTCATATTTGACGCTGACTTTTTTCGGTTTTGTCGTGATCGCTTCTGCCACAATGTTGTAGTGGGCTGGGTCAAGGCCTTGCAGGCTCTTCAACTGACGGGTATCAATCTCCAGTTTGGTTCTGACCACCTTGGCAGCGATGGTCTCGGGAATACGGCTTTTCACTTGCTGCCACTTATCCGCATCCAGTGTTCGTGTGAAACCTGACACGGTGGTGACTTTGTAATAGTCGCCCTTGGTGGAGTAGCTCCCTTCGTCTTTGACGCCAACGAAGGTGCATAATTCCTGTTCAATGGCGAGCCGGTGGTCCCTGGCCTGTTGTTCTGCCTGTTTAGCCAGCTCTAACTCGTAGGCGAGTTTGTCCAGCCGTGAAGCGTCATTGCTTTCGGTCATGGCAAGTCCTTTTGTTGTGGTTTGTGAGTTGTGGTTAGTGGGTTGGGGTTAGCCGACAGGTTTCAGGTAATGGTTAAGATCATCCAGCGGTGTGATCTCCACATGCCCGGACTGGTCGGTGAGGTCAATCAACAGATTGTTGATATGAAAGACTTCTGGAAGAACACGCTCAGAACCGGTGTGTTGAACCAGATAGCTGTTCAAATGAACGATGGTGTGCAAGAGAGTGGTGCGAGCAGAATTTGCCTTGCTTCTTAATGTCCTGGCCTGTTGCTCTAACAAGCCAGCCTGGTCTTCAAGTGAAACAACTTCATTGGCGACATCTTCAATAATCTTTCCCTGAGTATCGAGGTCCATTGTTGTCTTACCGTTAAATTGTTATTTGAATTTTTAAACAATAGGTTGCTCCCGGGAGAAAATTCTGTCAAATACTTTTTGAAAAATTTCAACAAAAGATAAAATAGGTTCCTGGAGAGAACCTATTTTTTTAAGGACTGGTACATGCCAACGACGGTGCCAAGGTAGTTATCACGCACCACGTCTACCGGTGTGAACCGTGGGTTGGCAAGGACCAGTATGGATTTGCCATTGAGTTCTTCATAGCTACCCAGTACGGGGGCCGTGTCGTTGAACAGGCAGATATTGCCTAATTCAAGAGAGACTTTGGGATCAATAAAAATTTTGGCCTGCAGAGGGATGTTAATAGCTGATGTACCCGTACTGTCCATAGAACTGCCCCGGGTCACGATACAGAAAGTTAGCTCGCTGCACTCTTCAGGGCAGTATATCCAGGGCGTATTTTCCGGTGTTATCTGTTGAAGAACATAGTCCGCTACAGCTGCATCATCCAGCAGGGGAACCGCTCTACCGGTGGGGGTTTCACGACTGATGCCGGTGGCCAGGTAATCCTGGGAGACGCCCAGCACAGAGGCTATCTTGTATTGAACCATTGTCTCGTTGTGTTCGCTTAAATCCATTTTTGTGCCCAGCCAGACGGAGACCGCAGACCGGGTAACCCCGAGTCGTCGGGCCAGTTCGGTCTGGGAAATTTTCTGTTTGGCCAACAAGATTCTGGTGCGTTCTTTCCAATCCATGATTCAGGTTCTGTTGTTTATTTCCGTCCTCTCATTATTCGTGTTTTAGCAATAGATTGCTACTTTGCTAAAACTGTTGAGCGTTAAATGTAAATCGACATATTTGACAAAGGCCGTTCATAAGGAACAGACTGAAAAACCGCCCACTGAATTTCTACCCAACAGGAGGCCTTATGGATGAGGCTGATATCGCCAGCGAATATCAGAGCCGGGAAATGGAAGCCCTGCTCAAGCATCGCAAAAAGAAGGTATTAACGGCCAAAGACTCTGCGGACCATTGCCAAGAGTGCGGTCTGGAAATTCCCTCCGCAAGACAGATTGCCGTTCCCGGCTGCTCGTTATGTACCCAGTGTGCCGCATGGCTTGAACAGAACAACCCATAACAGGAATAAAGACATGGACGCCAATTTGCCAAACACCACTGCTGAAGCCTGGAAGCTGAATGAGGCCGGTCTTTCTATTGTTCCTCTCGGCTCTCCTTTTGAAACACCGCCTTTATGGTTTGTTGATGGCCGTTGTTCCGGTGACAGGGAGAAAGCCAAAAACGAATGGCCAAAAGCGCCACGGTTTCGCTGGAAGCAGTATCAGGACAAGGCACCAGACGACAGTGCTATTGAGAACTGGGTCAATCTTTACTCCCATACCAACTGGGCCATTATTACCGGCTATGGTGTGGTGGTTGTCGATGCAGACAGCTTGGAAGCCGTTCAGTTTATTGAGGATGGTGCCATTACCCGTTCGCCATTAAGAGTCACCACCAGTAAAGGCAAGCATTACTATTTTCAGGTTAACCCGGATTACCCCGTTCATAACTCCGTCAGAAAGAGCAAAATCGACCTGCGGGGTATAGGTGGTTATGTGGTGGCTCCCGGCAGCACTCACGCAGACGGGACTCTCTATCAGTGGGAAACCGACGGTTATATGGATATCAGCGATATTCACGATCTACCCATGTTGACCCCGGATGATATTGCCACCATCAACGGCTTCAATGGCCAGACAGTGGAAGATAAGCCCGTTGGAGACCTGGGCTTCTCCACTGATCAATACCCGCTACCACACGACGGAAGCAATCTGGCAGAAGGCCAGGGAAGGAACAATGCGGCAGCGAGCATGGCGGGTCAGCTGCTGCGGCAGGATTATTCACTCCGGGAAGTAAAAGCCATTCTGGACCAGTGGAACCAGTCCAATACGCCACCACTGTCTGATTCAGAACTGAACACGACCATTGCCAGTATCTCCCGGACACATAACAACAATAATCCGGGGGCAGCCATTGTGATCGAACCCTTGTCTGCCGCCAAACCGGAATTTGCTTTTAGCCATGTTAAGGAGCTGGTTAAAGGCGTGAAGCCAATTAATTGGTTGATCAAGGGTTTTCTGGAAATGGATAGCCTTTCCCTGATGTTTGGTGAGCCAGCCTGCGGCAAGTCCTTTGCTGCCATTGACCTTGCCTGCTGTGTCGCCACCGGCAACGAGTGGCATGGTAAGCCGGTCAAACGACAGGGCCCGGTTTTCTACATTGCCGGTGAGGGTTTTAATGGTCTCTCCCGGCGTTTAATGGCGTGGCAGGTGGCTCACGGTTATAACCTGCGTAATGCGCCCATCTACGTCAGCCAGTGCTCCGCAGCTTTGACCGATTTAGCCAATGCCCGTCTGGTGAGCAATAGCATTGCAGAAATCGTGGAAGAAACCGGTGGCGTTATCCCCTCCATGATTGTCATCGATACCCTGGCCAGAAACTTCGGGCCTGCGGATGAGAATGCCACCCGGGAGATGAACACCTTTATCAACAATATTGATCAGCTACTGCGCTCCAAATATGAGTGCTGTGTTTTGATTGTGCACCACACCGGGGTCGGCGCGAAGGATCGTGCCCGTGGCAACAGTGCTCTCTAGGGTGCCCTTGATGCGGAGTATGCCGTGGTGAAGTCAGACGACGAGGTGACGATTACCGCAAAGAAGATGAAGGATGCGGACGAGCCTGATCCCATCAAGTTTCTATTTAACCCGGTTCGTTTACCGTTTACAGATGATGATGGTGAACCGCAATACAGTTGTGTACTGCAAAACCTGGACTCAGAGGTCGCACAACAGTTATTGGCAACGAAGCAGGTCGGGGAGGCGCAGAAAGCCATTCTGAGAGTTCTGGAATCGATGATTGCAGAGGCCAGGGAAACGCTGAAATCCCAGAGCCGTGATCCTGATAAAGCGCTGATTGAGGCGAGACAGCTGCGAAAGAAATGTATTGATGGGGCAACGGTAACGGCAAAGAACTGGAGCCGGACCTTTAGTGGCCTTGTGGAGAAAAATCTCCTGATTCAAGACGGTGTTCACATCACTTTATCTGACTTTGCAAAGGAGGCAATTCAGTGAATCTGAATGCTCAAATTTTACTCAGTTTTTTGAACCGCTTATTGAACAAGAGCTGCCTTCAACAGACCGGTGAAGATTTTTTTCAGTTTTTCAGTCTTCAGAAATCTTCACCTGTTTTTTTAACACCTTGATATTGCTGAAGTTACGGGGTTGTGAGCTTTATCTTTTCCTACCTCTTCACCTACCCCTCTCTCTTAAGAGAGGGTAGGCGTGAAGACGAAGTAGGGAAGCTGGCAAAAAACGAGAAGTCAGGAAAAATTTTACAACAATCTTCAGGGAAGGAGAGTTATGAAAATAATTATTGGTATTGATCCGGGGCTGACAGGCGGTATAGCAATACTGAACAGCGAGAATAAGGAATTAATCAGGGTAGAAGATATGCCCACCTCCCCGGAGGGCAGCAAGCAGAAAGTCAACGGCTTTGGCCTGATGAAAATCTTTGAAGGCTATACCCGGCATCAGGTGGACATGGTCTATCTGGAAAAGGTGGGAGCGAGACCAGGGCAGGGTGTGGTGTCTATGTTCAACTTTGGCCGTTCGTATGGGGCTGTGGAAGCCGCAGTCAGTTTAATGGGTTTTCCGCTGACGTATGTTACTCCCCAACGCTGGAAGCGCTCTGCAGGTCTGATGGGTGCTCACAAGGATGCCTCCCGGGGAAAAGTGCTGGACCTCTACCCGGATGCAGACGTTAATCTCAAAAAACACAATGGTCGTGCTGATGCGGTGCTCATTGCCAGATATGGAGAAACGGCATGAAATTTTATTCTGCTCGACAGGCTATTCATGATGCGTATGCGCTCGCATTTTTATCGAAGAGTTTGGATGCTGGACAATTGATTGCACCCGGCAAGATTACAAAAGGGGCAAAAGATATAAACTGGCATCATGTGGATCAGGCAGAGGCTGGCGTTATCTTACACGCTTTATCAACGCTTCAGCCTCACCAGCAAAACTGGGCAGTATGGTGTCATGCACCGAGAATTTCGGAATATCTACCGGAACAAGGGCGCTTTTTTACCTGGCTGAACGATGATGTCTCTATCCGGTTGCTAGAAAGTGAGCGGCACTACCGGCCTGCAACGGCGGATAAAATTCGTGATGTAGTTGCTCTTACGGTGCTGAATTACCGTCACTTTGTATCAACTGACCAATACCTCTATTCCGATAGAGAAGTTCGCAAGCGGTGCGGGATCATCCGGCAAAACTGGTGCCGGGACTTTGTGTTCTGGAAGCATTTATACCTCAACAGGTGTGATCAGTTGGATAGAGTCGTGCTGACGGTGATTGCAGATGCCTGTAAGCGTCATGGGTTGATTGATTTGTGAATGGTGTTGTTTATGTATATCTTGTTGTGGCGAAGTCAGCACCCCAGGCACACCAAGGTTCTATAGCAAAAAGTTATAGGTTGTCATGTTCTCATTAACTGCATGAATCAAAAGGATTTCTTGCTATTCAGTTTTCTGCGCAAAAGGGGGTGGGGATTTTTCACTTGCGCAATGGTTGATGTTTACATATATATTAACATATAGTTCGCCTCAGATATGGATGAGCTTGATAAGTACGAAGGTATACATTGCACGATAGTGTTCTGTAAGGGTGCTAAGGAAAGTCTTGATGAAGTTCTTGCCAAGCATGCACCGCAGCCGATGAAAAGCAAAAAGTTAAAGGCACAGATGTGGTCTCTACTGGCGAGATTGGCTGATGGCCACAGAATGACCAAGGAGAACTTTCCAACAGAAGGGGATCTTCCTGATGGTTCTAAATTTCATGCTATTAAGAAGATTCCACTGCGAGCGTATTTATGGCGATCAAAGAAGTATTCAGGCAAGTATTTTATAAGCCACTTTATTTACAAGGATTTTCAAAAGCTAAAGCCGAAAGATACTACTAAGGTTTGTAATAATTGGCGGGAAATTGAAGAGGGTGATGGATTATGAGTAGCTTTTTTGAAGATTGGGCTAATGAGTCAGAGAGTAATAAAAAAGTGTGCGCTCAGGAAGATCTGATCATGAATGTAACAGAGGATATTCTGGTCATAATGGAAGATAAAGGCATCAGTAAGGCAGAGTTGGCAAGAAAATTATCAAAATCCAGGTCTTATGTTAGCCAGGTGCTTGATGGCGCAAGAAACATGACATTGCGTTCCCTGGCTGACATCTGCTATGCGCTGGATATCAAGCCTACAGTCATGATCAATGATGCCAAAACAGGACTGCGCCTTAATGCCCCTGTGCTCCATCATGACTGGCGTGGCTCTGATAGTGCTAACGTAATTTATTTTCCTGCATCTGCCAGAAAGCGTGAGACCGTTCCCGTCAATGGCGATAATGAACTGAAATTTGCATAATCTATGAACCAGAAATTGCTCAACGAGGCAGGTAGCCAGCTACAGTTTGTCGCAGTTTTTCTGAGGAAGGGACATGTCTTCTTTCATGAAGATATTGAGTCACCCGAATTCTCTGACAAGTTTAAAGTGCAGTCTTTTAAAGGTGTAAGAAGTTATACCGTCAAGGAACTTGAAGCTGAGTCCAGCAACCATTTTTTATACGATTTTGAGTATAGCGTTGGCTTAAGGGCTGCTGATCTGGGGGTCGATGAAGATCAGGATGACTTTTTAAAGGCAGAGATAATTGCTACCTATTCAGTCCGTTATAAATCGGATGATGAAGTTCGCCGAGAGTGTATTGAGGAGTTTCTAAAGAATAATGTTGGCTATCATGTATGGCCATTTTGGCGAGAACATGTACAAAGCTCATGTATGAAAGCGGGTGTAGGCTTACTTCCTGTACCCTTGTATACAGATTTTCAGAAACAGATTAGTACTGAGTCTGACGATTGATGACAGTGAAATTGTTCAAACTTTGACTTTTGATGACGCTTTTGGGATGATTTTCCCAAGCTGAGCAAACCTCACCCCGCTCTTCATAAATAGCGGCGTGGGGTTTTTTATTGCCTCAATTTTCTCCCTGTGCAGGACGCACTTATGACTGACCTCTCCGACCGTCTGGATCGCATTGATGTGAAGCTGGACAAACTGAGCGAGGCAGTATCCCAGCTCGCCAGAATTGAAGAACGCATTTCCCACCAGACTGAAAGCATGAGCCAGATTGATTCCCGGCTGAACGATATGGAAGCCCGGATCAGGACACTGGAACTTCAGAGCAGTTCACGAGGCGTTCTGCTTGCAGGTGTTGAACGGTTTGGCTGGATTGTTATCTCTGCGTTGATCGGCCTGGCTGCATTCTTTTTCAAGAAATAGGCTTCAGGAAATAAAGGCATGATTCCAAGGACGGCAACCAACTATATCGTGATCCATTGCTCGGCCACCAGAGCGGATCAAGGCGTAACCACAGACGATATTCGACGCTGGCATGTGGAAGAGAATGGCTGGTCAGATATCGGCTATCACTGGATTATTGAGCGAGATGGCAAGATTCAGCACGGCAGGCACTCACAGGCTCAGGGTGCTCATGTTCGAGGCCATAACCACGAATCCATTGGCATCTGTATAGTGGGTGGAATGGCAGAAAATGGTGATCCTGAAGACAATTACACATCTCAACAATGGTTGATGCTGGAAATGCTGGTTGAATCCCTGCAGTTGCGTTACCCAGAGGCTCAAGTGGTCGGCCATTACTATTTCACGCCTTACAAAACCTGCCCGAATTTTGTCGTTGAACACTGGCTGGAGTCCATCCAATGAGTTGGGCTGTTGCCATACCCCTGTTGGGAAAAGTGATTGAGCGCATCATTCCTGATCCTGACAAAGCCGCTCAGGCTAAAAATCAACTGGTGGATATGGCGGTCAAAGGTGAGCTGGATGAACTGGCTCAACGTGCCGGAGTTATCAAGGCAGAGGCTCAAGGTGATGGTTGGCTACAACGATCCTGGCGTCCCATTGTGATGCTGGTATTTACTGCCCTGATAGTTGCCAGGTGGCTTGGCTGGTCAGCACCGGATTTATCAGAAGCAGTCGAACTCAAACTGTTCTCCATCGTTCAGATTGGCCTTGGTGGCTACATTGCCAGTCGGGGCATTGAGAAGGTGGCAGACAAGATAAGGCGCTAAGGATGGCAGCAAAGAAATACAAGATGGTAGAGAAGAAGGTCAGCGACCTGATCCCCTATGTGAATAATTCCCGGGTTCACGATGAAGAGCAGATTATTCAGATTTGTTCGTCTATCAAGGAGTTTGGCTTTACCAACCCTGTGCTGATCGACGAAGAAAACGGCGTTATTGCTGGCCACGGCCGTTTGATGGCAGCAAAAAAACTGAACCTGAAAACCGTTCCCTGCATTGTCTTGGCGGGGTTGTCGAAAGCTCAGAAGAAGGCCTACGTCATAGCAGATAATTCTATCGCCCTGAATAGCTCATGGAATATGGACGTGCTATCCCGGGAAGTGGAAGCCCTGCAAGCGGAAGACTTTGATCTGAATATGCTCGGCTTCAACGATGATTTTGTGGTTACCTTGCTGGAATTCAATGACGACAGTGTTCAGCAAACGGATACCCCTGAAGCCTTCAAGGAAGTCAAAGAAAAGGAACTGGCCCATACCTGTCCAAAGTGCGGCTATGAGTTCGATTAACTATCAGGTGCCAACCGTCGCTGAGATTAAGCGGCAGGCTAAAAAGTCGCTGCCAGCGTTTGAAGTGGTCAGCCTGTTTGCCGGTGGCGGTGGCAGCTCAACTGGCTATCGTATGGCCGGTGGCAAGGTTCTGGCGATTAATGAGTTTGTAGAAGAAGCCAGAAAGACCTACAGAGCCAATTGGCCGGATACCCATATTTTTCCTGATGATGTACGTCAGCTAACCGGTGAGGCCATTCTAAAGCAGCTGGTTTTAAAGCCCGGTGAGCTGGATATTCTTGATGGCTCCCCTCCCTGTTCGGCATTTTCAACGGCAGGCAAGCGAGACAAAAACTGGGGCAAGGCGAAGAAGTACAGCGACACTAGCCAGGAGAATGTTGAGGACTTGTTCTTTGAGTACATTCGCATTCTGCGAGAGATTAAGCCAAAGGTCTTTGTCGCTGAAAACGTGGCCGGGTTAAGCATTGGTACCGCCAAGGGTTACCTGAACCAGATTCTCTCGAAACTGAAAAAATCCGGATACTATGTGGAGTGTCGACAGCTGGATGCCCGATTCCTGGGTGTACCGCAAACCCGTAACCGGCTTATCTTTGTCGGTGTTCGTAATGATCTGTTTCTGCCTTCTATGGCGGGCAAACTGCATCCCAGCCCCTTTGATTACGTGGTACCGCTAAAGGCGGCCATAGGTAACTTGAAACTGTCCGACAGTGACCGTGAGTTTACCGATATCAGCAAGCTGGCCACCTACAAATTGCTGAAAACCCTCAAGCCGGGAGAGCAGCACCATAAACGATTCAATCTGATTAAGGCGCATCCCAATAAACCTTCTGGCTGTGTAACCGCTTCATCGGGAGCCAGGGGGACCGCAGCCGTTCACCATTGGGATAACCGTATGTTCAGCGTGGCCGAAGTTAAACGCATTATGTCTATTCCTGATGACTACATTCTGACCGGCAACGATACCAAGAAAATCGAACGCCTTGGCAGAATGGTGCCTCCCCTGATGATGAAAGCCGTCGCTGAGAATATCCAAAAGGTGGTTCTGAATGCACATTCCAACCAACTGGACTTTTAACAATCCGGATATTGCAGAGAATTTCGATGCTCATGTGATTGAGCAACTGCCCTGGTATCCCATGGCTACCGATCTTATCTGCCATCTGGCTCGCTGCTTTCTCCAGGATAATGCAGTACTGGTGGACCTGGGCTGCTCTACCGGGATGATCACCAGAAAGCTGGCTGACGTTATTGAAGATCGGAATATTAAAGCCGTGTCCGTGGATAACTCCAGGGAGATGATTGACAACTTTCAAGGTGTCGGTAAGGCGTTCTATGGCGATATGATGAGCCTGGATCTTTACCCTGAGTTTGACGTCTGTATTCTCTGCCTGTCGCTGATGTTTACTGAGGTCTCAAAACGGAAACAGTTTCTCAGGGGCTTAGCCGCTAAAACGAAAGCCGGTGGCGTGATTATCATCTTGGATAAGATAGAGCCGCCAGCAGGTTATCTTGGTACTTGTATCAACCGGATGAGTATCAAGAACAAGTATGAAAGTGGCGTGGAAGCCAAGGCGATTATCGACAAAGAGCTATCACTTTGCGGAGCGCAGAGACCAGCAACAGAAGGATTATTCGATCAGTTTGGTTTGCACTTTCAGCAGTTCTTTCGGGTGGGTGACTTTGTCGGCTATATCTGGGAGCACAGCGAGGGACCCTAGCGGTTCCCGTTGACTGCGGGTGCGAGGAGGCGCGGATTTTCGTTAGCGGTAGACCTGAAAACGAGGTATACACGGGTATACATTTTTCCATAAAGGCTGAAGAAAGTACTGCATAATCAGCGTATTGCAGGATGCTTTGTGAATCCCAAAATGTATACCACCGGTATACAAACTGTTGGTTCAGTCGCCATCCATGGCCATACAATCAAGCCCGTTGCTTGGTCCGTTCCAGCCACTGATTAATGGTTATCTCTCTGGGAATCCGCTCATTGATCCAGTCATCAATCAGGTGCTCGGTAAGGATGCGAAACTGCTTTTCATCGGGAAAGTCCCAGGGCTCAAATTCCGGATGCTGGTCACACAAGACAGTCCAGAGTTGAGCCGCCAGGGTTTCCGATACTTCATAATCAAAAACGCCAGGAAAGCCTTCTTCATCATTTTTGGCGTTTTCGATTTCACTGATGATCTGGCTGTAACGGCAAAGGTTCTGAATCAGTTCCAGTTCACCATCACCAAATAATTCCGAAGGTGTGCGAGTCTGGTCACTTAATTGATCCAGAACCCCGGCACAGAAATAGTAATGGGTGACCAAATGTTCACTGTTCATAATCAGGACTCCTTATTAATAATCTCTCTTAGGGTAGACATTAAGCTCAAAAAAGGTTCGTTTCCGGCGGCAGAACCCACCTTGAACAGCCACAATAAAGCTTCGAAACCATTATCAATGGCTGAACAAGATGAGTACTGCAAATAGTAGATTAGTTGAAAAAAACTGTTGACCTGTTTCGACCGGTCAGAACTCCTAAGTATGGCGGAACAGCTTGGTTTTACTATACGACAGCGAGATATCCGTCCTTTGGATTTTATCCTCTCACTGATCGATGCCCTCGCTGGTGATGGAAACTGCGATACCCAGGCGGATCTACACCGTAAATTTAACGAGTTGACGGGGCTGAATGTCTCTTATCGTTCTTGGGCAAATCAAGCTAAAAAGGACGCGCTGCCTACTCTTATCCTGTGGCTATGGGTGCAGTGTCTGGAAATATTTTCCCGCAAAGTCATGGCGTTTGATGAAGACAGTCCATTTTCAGAGTTTGAGCACATTCTGATTCAGGACGGTTCGTCACAAGCTGTCTATGATGCCCTGAAAGAAGCATTTCCCGGCAGGTTCTCAACGGTCAGTCCTGCTGCCGTCGAGCTTCATACGACAATGGATCTTCTCACCAACAACCTGGTGCGGGTGCAGCTGACTGAAGATACCCGTTCAGAAAGAGACTGTCTGCCACCACTGCCAACATCCATGGCCTATATCCTGATGCTAATGGATGCCGGTTATTTTGAGCTGGAACTCTTTGCCGCTATTGATGACAGGGAGGGTTCTTTTATCTGCAAGGCACCTCAGAGTATCAACCCGACGATACTCAGCGCGGTACGGGAGGATGGCAAGAATCTCAATCGCTACAAAGGACAAAAACTGAAGGATGTACTGTCTGGCTTCCCCAAAGACCAGTGCCTCGACCTGGATGTAGAATGGCCGGGATTCAAAGCCTGGCCATTCCGCTTGGTTGTCCGCTGGAATGACAAAAAACAGAAGTGGGTTTTCGTTGTGACCAACCTGAACCGGGTGGAGTTCACCTTGAGTGATGTGCTCCAGGCCTATCGTCTACGGTGGCAGATAGAGCTGATTTTCAAAGAGATCAAATCCTATTCAGGGTGGCATCGTTTTAACACCAAATCAGCGACACTGGTGTTTAGCCTGATTCTGATGTCCTTTGTGGTTGTGACGTTGAAAAGGTACCTTGCCCATGCTGCACAGGCGAACCTCTGTGAAAGTGGGAGCATTGAGGAAATCTCGACGCACAAGGTGATGAAAAGTGGGACTCACCTGTTTGGTAATGTGATTTCATCGTTGATAAATGCAGGAAAGTCATTGGTCTCATGCATTAAAAAGCTACTGGACTTCTGGGGAAATAATGCGAAACGAGAACACCCTGCACGGGATGGTTGTTCAGGGCGTACAAGATTAGGCTTCTGTGCAGTGGGTGGAGCTTAATGTCTACCTTAAGAATAATCTCTAGCCAGCATAATGGTCAGAACCCGAACGGTTTTGTTTAAGTCCTCAGGATCTTCAGAACCGTGTTCCAGATCAGGGGCGTAATAATCAAATTTGGCGTTAATGGTGTGACCTTCAAAAGTGAAGTTTAAAAAGTCATGTTCCCCGTAGGGATCATTCTCTTCATTGAACTGATCAAATGCAGCAATGGCCTGAAGCAAGCCCGTTTTATTTTCAATAGCGTGGTGAACGCTGGCGGTCATATTGATTTCATAGCGACAACCGGCTTTTTCTAATTGTTGCTTTATCGTCAAATTTAATAATGACTGCCTGATCAGATCATTATATTTCACTATCTCACTCATATAGTACGTCCTTACTGGTTGGTTAATGTTATTAGCGAGTAATCTAGTTCTCGTCCAAAAACACAACCAATTGAAAACTGTAGATTTTATCCTGAAAAATTAAGTGGAGCCCTACTGCTATCTGGCGACTAAACTTCCCAAGAGCAAGAAACATAAGGGATTGCCAAAAACAGAGGACTCCAAATGCGCAAAAAACGCAACCCGCAGTGTAGTATGGAACTCCATTACGCTCATGAAATCTGCTCCCAGCTTTCCGGTATCTCGCAATGGCTTGACGCCCATCCACAGTTCAATGACTGGATTTATGAGGACTTAAGTTCTGGTGATAAACAGAACACTGGGCGGAACGGACTATCAGCAGAATCCGTTCTTCGTGCGGCACTCCTGAAACAGTATTTGAATTGTGATTATGACTACTTGTCGTTTGTTTTGATGGACTCCATGCTCTTTCGAGACTTTTGTCGCCTCGAACCAAACCAGCGCCCCAGTCGCTCCAGTTTGCATGGGCTCATCAGCCTTCTTACTGCATCTACATGGGAACGGATTAATAACTGTCAGCTAATGACCGCTAAAGATCAGGGTATTGAAAAAGGGCGCACTGTGGCTATTGACAGCACAGTCACCGAATCGGATATCAAACCTCCTTGCGACAGTGATCTTTTAGCCAGTTCCGTTAAAGAAATTTGTCGGCTGCTGGAACGGGGACAAACACTGACAGCGACACCGCTTTATGAATATACCCATCACAACCGAGCCGTAAAAGATGCGGCCAGAAAATGCATCTACGCTGGCAAAGAAGAGCGGCATCAGCATTATAAAAAACTGCTGCAGTTGACCCGAAAATCCCGGAAGGTACTTATCGAAGCTACTGTCACGCTAGCAAACGCCCGTCAGCAGGGGCAGTGTCTCCTGGCTGATGATGCCGACAAGTGGCAGGCCGATGTGGATCACCTGTTACCCCTGGTGGATGCAATAGTCTCCCAGACAGAGCGCAGGGTCTTTAAGGGTGAAAAGGTGCCAGCCCAGGAAAAAGTGGTTAGCCTGTATGAACCCCATACGGATATCATCGTAAAAGACAGGCGGCAAGTACAGTATGGCCATAAACTGAACCTGGTTCAGGGAAAAAGTCGATTGATCCTGGACCTGGTTATTGAGGAAGGTAACCCAGCGGATTCGGACCAATTCATTCCGATGATGGAAAGACAAAAAGAAATTTATGGTCGTGTACCTCGCCAGACAAGCGGTGACGGCGGATACGCGTGTCGCGCTAATTTGGAAAAAGCCAAGGCCATGGGAATCAGCGATGTAGCTTTTAATAAGAAGCGCGGACTTGAAGTCGAAGAGATGACTAAAAGTCAGTATGTGTATAAAACGCTCTTTCGCTTCCGGGCAGGTATTGAAGCGGGAATTTCGTGGCTAAAGAGATGTTTTGGGCTATCACGTTGCCACTGCAAGGGTTCTGAGCGTTTTGATTCTCATTGCTGGTTATCGGTGGTCTGTTACAACCTGGTGATTCTGGCCAGACACCCGGCACCATCCTGATAGCCACCTCCACGCTACATGAAAGTACCTTTCCAGCATGGTGGGAGGATGTTTTCTGCCTGCTTTTCGCGTTTTTCTCCAATATCCGTCCCAGATTAGAGAAAAAAAGGGAAGAGTTTTTGCGGCTCTCTGGAATTTCAGGAAATATCAAAACGCACGTACAATCTAATTATGATTGCCTGATGCGTTTTTGGACGAGAACAATCTATATAGGGTGATTGTTCTGAATTTGCGAAATTGGTCAGGAAATAGGCAGTTTAATTACCGCTGTCGGATTAGACGCTATGGCTTTAATGACTCAGGCAGCATTCGCCAGACAGCAGGGCTTTACCCGAGGGTATGTCACTAAATTAATCAAGAAGGGCGTTATCCAGTTAAAAAATGGCAAGGTGGATTCAGCACAAGCTGAACAGGCGATGAAAGCCAATAGTGATCCGGTGACGTTGATTCGTTCCGATCAATCCACCGATCTTGCACCGTCACAACCGGGAGCCGTTGACTTTGTCACTGCCCGCACCATGCGGGAAGCATTCAAGGCCAAGATGGCCAAACTGGAGTATGAAGAAAAAAGCGGTACCCTGACCGATGCCTCCAGAGTAAAACAGGATGCTTTCAAGGCAGGTAGGATTATCCGGGATGAACTGCTGGCCATTCCTGATCGAATGGCGGATGTGCTGGCGGCGGAGGATGATCCAAGAAAAGTAGGGAAATTACTTCAGGAAGAGCTGGAAGCGATACTTAACGAAATGGTTGCTCGCAAACAATAAAAGTTGCTTCAGGTGAAACCAGGCAGGCTCAAGACAGACCTGGTTCTACGCACAACGAGCCTACACGCAGCCGTCTCGCCATGGGAGCTGAAGCATTTGCTTCAGGTGAAACTGGCATGGGTCAAGGCAAGACCAGTCCTACGCATTACAGATCTACACCTAGGAGGCTGTCCGAGAATAGCCTGATTAAGTATAATCAGGCATCTTCTGCCCACTTTGTTGTTGCCGAAACGGATGTCATCAATCAAATTCAAAGATAACCCTGCTGATTTTGACCAGCACCTGATGTTTCCATCGAACATCTTCGACCTGCTGCCACCAGATCATGATTGCTTCGTTTTTGAAGATATCTTCAAGCATATCGACACCTCTGAAGTGGAAAAGCAGTATCACCATCTTGGCCAGAATGCCTACCACCCACGACTGATTATATCGATCCTGATCTATGCCTATAGCCATGGTGTGTTCAGCTCCAGGGAGATTGAACGGCGCTGCAATCAGGACTTGGCTTTCATGTATATCGCCAAACAGCACTGCCCAAATTTCCGGGTGCTCAGTGACTTTCGTAAAAACCAGGCCACCTTTTTTAAAAGCAGTTTCAAACAGAGCGTGCTGCTCGCCCGGGAACTACAGATGGCCTCGCTGGGCCACATCGCTCTTGATGGTTCCAAATTCAAAGCCGACTCATCAAAGCATAAGGCCATGAGCTACGCACGACTTAAGGCCAAAGAAGCTGAATTAATGGCTGAAGTTGAGGCCCTGATTAAAAAAGCCGAAACCAGTGACAGTGAAGAGGACGATGCTTATCAGCAGGAGACTGGCTACAGCATTCCTGAAGACTTGCAATTCAAGCAGGAACGGTTAGAGAAAATCCAGGAGGCCAAAAAAGCGCTTGAAGAACGGGAACAGGCCCTGAATCCCGATAAGCCGATAGACGACAAAAAGCAAATCAGCTTTGCTGATCATGATGCCAGGATCATGGGTAAAAAAGGCAGTGGCTATCAGTACAGTTATAACGCCCAGATCAGCGTCGACAGCGATAATGGTATCATTGTTGGCCAGCACATCAGCCAGCATGCCAATGACAAGCAGGAAGTAAAGCCTGCACTTGAAGCCATTGCAGAAGCAACAGATAACGCGTCCATTGGCAAAATGAGTGAGGATAATGGCTATTACTCAGGGCCCAACCTGCAAGCGTTTGATGATGCGAACATTGACGCTTACATGGCTACGGATCGACAGGAGAAGCCTGCAACAGAGGGACTGGAAGACTCTGACAGAAAGTTTGTCAAAGCGGATTTTATTTACCATGAAGCAGACGACAGCTTTACCTGCCCTGCCGGTGAGAAGCTGATTTATAACACGGCTAGCAAAGCAAAACACAAAAGCTACCGCGTCAGTAAAGATATCTGCCGGGATTGCCCGTTACGTAAAAGGTGCAGTGGTGACAACAAAGACCCGGGGAAAGTGATTCGCACAGACCGCCACGAAGCCATACGCCAGGCGATGAACCGCAAAATGGAAACCAAAGAGGCCAAAGCGGTTTATGAGCGTCGCAAGGTGATTGCGGAACCGCCTTTTGGCCAAATCAAGAACTCAGGATTCAGAGGGTTCAGTGTCCGGGGTAAGGAAAAAGTGGCTGGAGAATTTTCACTGGTCTGCAGTGCTTATAATTTCAAAAAAATTGTCAAATCGGTTTCAACGGGATCAATCCGTCTTGAAGAAGCAAAAAGGCTTAAAATGGCAGCATAAAGGCAAGCAAAAGGGTAAAAAACGCAATTTTTACCCCAAAACAGGCTAAATTTAGGTCAATATTTGATCAGCCAAGAAAATGCTGAAGCTTTCGTTTTTTCAATAGCTAGTTCTCGTCCAAAAACGCATCAGGCAATCATAATTAGATTGTACGTGCGTTTTGATATTTCCTGAAATTCCAGAGAGCCGCAAAAACTCTTCCCTTTTTTTCTCTAATCTGGGACGGATATTGGAGAAAAACGCGAAAAGCAGGCAGAAAACATCCTCCCACCATGCTGGAAAGGTACTTTCATGTAGCGTGGAGGTGGCTATCAGGATGGTGCCGGGTGTCTGGCCAGAATCACCAGGTTGTAACAGACCACCGATAACCAGCAATGAGAATCAAAACGCTCAGAACCCTTGCAGTGGCAACGTGATAGCCCAAAACATCTCTTTAGCCACGAAATTCCCGCTTCAATACCTGCCCGGAAGCGAAAGAGCGTTTTATACACATACTGACTTTTAGTCATCTCTTCGACTTCAAGTCCGCGCTTCTTATTAAAAGCTACATCGCTGATTCCCATGGCCTTGGCTTTTTCCAAATTAGCGCGACACGCTTAGCGCGACACGCGTATCCGCCGTCACCGCTTGTCTGGCGAGGTACACGACCATAAATTTCTTTTTGTCTTTCCATCATCGGAATGAATTGGTCCGAATCCGCTGGGTTACCTTCCTCAATAACCAGGTCCAGGATCAATCGACTTTTTCCCTGAACCAGGTTCAGTTTATGGCCATACTGTACTTGCCGCCTGTCTTTTACGATGATATCCGTATGGGGTTCATACAGGCTAACCACTTTTTCCTGGGCTGGCACCTTTTCACCCTTAAAGACCCTGCGCTCTGTCTGGGAGACTATTGCATCCACCAGGGGTAACAGGTGATCCACATCGGCCTGCCACTTGTCGGCATCATCAGCCAGGAGACACTGCCCCTGCTGACGGGCGTTTGCTAGCGTGACAGTAGCTTCGATAAGTACCTTCCGGGATTTTCGGGTCAACTGCAGCAGTTTTTTATAATGCTGATGCCGCTCTTCTTTGCCAGCGTAGATGCATTTTCTGGCCGCATCTTTTACGGCTCGGTTGTGATGGGTATATTCATAAAGCGGTGTCGCTGTCAGTGTTTGTCCCCGTTCCAGCAGCCGACAAATTTCTTTAACGGAACTGGCTAAAAGATCACTGTCGCAAGGAGGTTTGATATCCGATTCGGTGACTGTGCTGTCAATAGCCACAGTGCGCCCTTTTTCAATACCCTGATCTTTAGCGGTCATTAGCTGACAGTTATTAATCCGTTCCCATGTAGATGCAGTAAGAAGGCTGATGAGCCCATGCAAACTGGAGCGACTGGGGCGCTGGTTTGGTTCGAGGCGACAAAAGTCTCGAAAGAGCATGGAGTCCATCAAAACAAACGACAAGTAGTCATAATCACAATTCAAATACTGTTTCAGGAGTGCCGCACGAAGAACGGATTCTGCTGATAGTCCGTTCCGCCCAGTGTTCTGTTTATCACCAGAACTTAAGTCCTCATAAATCCAGTCATTGAACTGTGGATGGGCGTCAAGCCATTGCGAGATACCGGAAAGCTGGGAGCAGATTTCATGAGGTACGTAATGGAGTTCCATACTACACTGCGGGTTGCGTTTTTTGCGCATTTGGAGTCCTCTGTTTTTGGCAATCCCTTATGTTTCTTGCTCTTGGGAAGTTTAGTCGCCAGATAGCAGTAGGGCTCCACTTAATTTTTCAGGATAAAATCTACAGTTTTCAATTGGTTGTGTTTTTGGACGAGAACTAGCTAGTTCTCGGACAGCCTCCTAGGAGGCTGTCCGAGAATAGCCTGATTAAGTATAATCAGGCATCTTCTGCCCACTTTGTTGTTGCCGAAACGGATGTCATCAATCAAATTCAAAGATAACCCTGCTGATTTTGACCAGCACCTGATGTTCCCATCGAACATCTTCGACCTGCTGCCACCAGATCATGATTGCTTCGTTTTTGAAGATATCTTCAAGCATATCGACACCTCTGAAGTGGAAAAGCAGTATCACCATCTTGGCCAGAATGCCTACCACCCACGACTGATTATATCGATCCTGATCTATGCCTATAGCCATGGTGTGTTCAGCTCCAGGGAGATTGAACGGCGCTGCAATCAGGACTTGGCTTTCATGTATATCGCCAAACAGCACTGCCCAAATTTCCGGGTGCTCAGTGACTTTCGTAAAAACCAGGCCACCTTTTTTAAAAGCAGTTTCAAACAGAGCGTGCTGCTCGCCCGGGAACTACAGATGGCCTCGCTGGGCCACATCGCTCTTGATGGTTCCAAATTCAAAGCCGACTCATCAAAGCATAAGGCCATGAGCTACGCACGACTTAAGGCCAAAGAAGCTGAATTAATGGCTGAAGTTGAGGCCCTGATTAAAAAAGCCGAAACCAGTGACAGTGAAGAGGACGATGCTTATCAGCAGGAGACTGGCTACAGCATTCCTGAAGACTTGCAATTCAAGCAGGAACGGTTAGAGAAAATCCAGGAGGCCAAAAAAGCGCTTGAAGAACGGGAACAGGCCCTGAATCCCGATAAGCCGATAGACGACAAAAAGCAAATCAGCTTTGCTGATCATGATGCCAGGATCATGGGTAAAAAAGGCAGTGGCTATCAGTACAGTTATAACGCCCAGATCAGCGTCGACAGCGATAATGGTATCATTGTTGGCCAGCACATCAGCCAGCATGCCAATGACAAGCAGGAAGTAAAGCCTGCACTTGAAGCCATTGCAGAAGCAACAGATAACGCGTCCATTGGCAAAATGAGTGAGGATAATGGCTATTACTCAGGGCCCAACCTGCAAGCGTTTGATGATGCGAACATTGACGCTTACATGGCTACGGATCGACAGGAGAAGCCTGCAACAGAGGGACTGGAAGACTCTGACAGAAAGTTTGTCAAAGCGGATTTTATTTACCATGAAGCAGACGACAGCTTTACCTGCCCTGCCGGTGAGAAGCTGATTTATAACACGGCTAGCAAAGCAAAACACAAAAGCTACCGCGTCAGTAAAGATATCTGCCGGGATTGCCCGTTACGTAAAAGGTGCAGTGGTGACAACAAAGACCCGGGGAAAGTGATTCGCACAGACCGCCACGAAGCCATACGCCAGGCGATGAACCGCAAAATGGAAACCAAAGAGGCCAAAGCGGTTTATGAGCGTCGCAAGGTGATTGCGGAACCGCCTTTTGGCCAAATCAAGAACTCAGGATTCAGAGGGTTCAGTGTCCGGGGTAAGGAAAAAGTGGCTGGAGAATTTTCACTGGTCTGCAGTGCTTATAATTTCAAAAAAATTGTCAAATCGGTTTCAACGGGATCAATCCGTCTTGAAGAAGCAAAAAGGCTTAAAATGGCAGCATAAAGGCAAGCAAAAGGGTAAAAAACGCAATTTTTACCCCAAAACAGGCTAAATTTAGGTCAATATTTGATCAGCCAAGAAAATGCTGAAGCTTTCGTTTTTTCAATAGCTAGTTCTCGGACAGCCTCCTAGTCGCTCTGCAGAGGGAGCTGAAGCAGCGCGATTATACTCTATAGCGGGCGTGTTGTTAAGCTGGTATTCTTAACGAAGGAAGCCTTTGAGCTGGTGAACCACACCCCGCAATTGGAGCGGGGACAGTCGAACCAGACTGAGGCTTTTTTTTGGCCTTTGCAAATTTGTGTGATTGATCAGCAGATAAAACAACGCCCCGGTCAACGGGGCGACAATCTCAGCACTTCCAGATTGTTATTATTATTTCCCTGGTGGCCATCCTTGGCCGGTACTTCCATCCTGGAACTGATGCCGAGCAATTTTCCTTTACACCTTTTATCTACCATTTAGCGTGCCAACTTTAATTATCCCCGAATCCCCAAGGGCTAACGAAAATACTGGGTGTCTACAAGATCTTTAGATTTGGGTAGCCGTTACGGCTATTTGTCACGAATATAAACAAACAAGTGTATGAATAGTCCTTATTTTTCAGGCTTTTTCGCAGGTTTAAAGCCAGACACCCGGCTAACAGTATCTGAATGGGCTGACCAGAAACGGATTTTGCCAGCCAAGGCCACCAAAGAAGCTGGCCGATGGCGAACTTCCCGCACACCGTATCTCAAAGAAATTATGGATTGTCTGTCACCATCGTCGCCTGTCGAGTAGGTGGTGTTTATGAAGGGTGCCCAGGTGGGTGGCACCGAATGCGGCAATAACTGGCTTGGTTATGTGATTGACCATACGCCGGGTTCCATGATGTATGTATTGCCCACTCTGGATATGGCCAAGCGAACCTCCAAGCAGCGGATCGCCCCGATGATCGATGAAATGCCGGATCTGCGGGAGAAAGTAAAAGATCCAAGAAGTCGGGATAGCGGAAGGCTCTATTTTGATTACGAACTGCTCTACAGTGAAAACTGACTGTAGGTCACGAAAAACAAGGATTGAGCAACATTACCGGACAATATGCTGACAACCTTTGTAGATAAAGGGCTTCAGCAATGTTCAACCCAGTAGCAGTCTGAAATCCTACAAGAGCCTAGCGGAAATACCCTGCTGACCAAGGAGTTTCCCAATGGTGTGCTGATCTTTACCGGAGCCAATTCAGCGGCGGGCCTGCGCTCGATGCCTGCCCGATTTTTATTTATGGATGAAGTGGATGCCTACGACGATGATGTGGATGGCGAAGGCAGCCCGATCAATCTGGCCATTAAACGAACAGCCACTTTTAGCCGTAACCGCAAAATCCTGATGGTCAGCACGCCCAATATTGCAGAAACCAGCAAGATTGAAGCGGCTTATGAAAGCAGCGATAAACGACACTATCTGGTTCCCTGCAATAGCTGTGGACAGTACCAGCCGATCGTCTGGGCTCAGATCATTTTTGATAACCATGATCCGGCAACCACCCGGTTTGAGTGTGTACAGTGTGGTCATAAGCATTACGAAAAAGACAAACCGAAACTGCTCACTAATGGCTATTGGCAGGCTGAAACTGAAAAGAGCAATAAGGTCGCTGGATTCCACCTGAGTTCGCTTTACAGCCCTAATGGCTGGTACAGCTGGCAAAATGCAGTGGAGGATTTCCTCGCCGCCAAGAGTAACCCGGTACAGTTCAAAGACTGGACCAATACTGTGCTTGGCGAGACATGGACGGAACAAGGTGAGACTGTTGAGCATAGTTTGCTCTACCAGCGACGGGAACATTATCCGGCAGAGGTGCCCTGGTGGGTGGAGATACTGACCGTTGGTTGTGGCTAAGTTACCGTTAATGGTTGAATCAGCTAAACTCCCATAAAATCTACGTTGTAGGGGAGTGATATGCAATCTGAACTCTTCCAGAATTTTATTGATTCCATTTCAACATTAACCAGTGAACAGCGAGACATTCTTAACAACTCGCTCCTTAGTACTCAAATAGAGGTTACCGAGGTAGTAGAAACCACTGACTCTGAACCTGTTTACAGTGAATCTATACCCAATAACGATAATGCAACACCTGACGTAGAAAAGAGCATACTTGCCCAATTTGCCGAAAACCCCAGGTGCCCCAAATGCAAAAGCCATAGCGTTGGTCGCTGGGGCATACGAAATGGCCGACAGCGCTACCACTGCAAGACTTGCGACTCAACGTTTAACGCCTTTAGTGGAACGCCTTTGGCAAGGCTCAGGCACCCTGAAAAATGGAACAAGTACCTCGCAGGTATGACTCACTCTATGGTCTTGCGACCAGCTGCTGCTGAGAATGCCATTGACTTGAAAACTGCGTTCCGCTGGCGTCACCGCTTTCTTGAAGTGATTAATAATGATCAAGCAGAAGAGCTTTGTGGCATTACTGAGCTTGATGAAACATTTTTCCGTGAATCCTTCAAAGGGCAAAGAGAAGGCCTTCCACGGCCAACCCGAAAGCGGGGTAATGATCCCAACAAAGCCCGAAAAGTCCCGGTAATGGTGGCTCGGGACCGTAATCGAAATACCGTTGACGGTGTATTAGAAAACGAAAGTGCTAATGAATTGTGCAGGCATTTAAATGGCCGCATATCGATACAGGCCACGGTCTGTGCGGATGCACACCTCGCTCACGAAAAACTTGCTGACAAGCTTGGATTTGTCTTCAAGGAGCTGGTGACATCAGCAGGTCAACATGTTGTTGAAGGCATCTACCACATCCAGACTGTAAATTCTTATCACAGTCATTTAAAACGCTGGATTGGCGGCGTATTCCAAGGGGTTGCAACTCGTTACCTTCCCCATTATCTGGCCTGGAGGCGAGAACTGACGGCAGCAAAAAAATTAACTGTTGGCCGGTTGATCAGCAGAATTACTGAACATTGGTGCTTCCAACCATTAACGGTAACTTAGCCGTTGGTTGTGATGTCCAGGATGACCGCTTTGAGTTTGAAGTAACTGGCTGGGGAGCTGGAGAGGAAAGCTGGTCTATTGATTATGTCCGTTTATACGGAGACCTCTCCCGACAAGGTATCTGGGATGCGTTGGCCGATATGCTCCACAAAACTTATACCCGTCAGGATGGCACCAAAATGAATGTGGCTCAGGTCTGCATCGATTCTGGTGGCCACTACACCGATGAAGTGTATGCCTTCTGTCGTAAGCAGGGAGCCGATTGGGCGATTCCGGTTAAGGGTTCCTCTCAGGCTGGTAAACCTATCGCCACCTTCCCCAAAACCAAAAATAAGAAAGGGATCTACCTGACACTGATTGGCACCGATACCGCCAAGGAGTTGGTTTATCAGCGTTACCGGGTCTTGGAACCCGGGCAAGGCTACTGCCACTGGCCAATCAAGGACTGCTTTGATGAAGGCTATTTCAAGCAGGCCACCGCAGAAGAAAAGATCAAGAAATACCGGCTCGGTGTGCCTTACTTTACCTGGGATGCCAAGAACCGCCGGAATGAAGCACTGGATTGCCGGGTATACTCACTGGCCGCGATCCGTATTCTTCAGCAGCACCGGGGCATTAATCTGGAGCTACTCGCCAAAGGCCGACCGGCACCAGAAGATACGCCTGATCCTGAATTAGAAGAAACCAGCAACAAGCCAAAAACACTCCGTCGTTCATCCCGCAGTTCTTACCTTCAGAGATAACCTCCATGATTACCGAGACAGAATACCAGGCTCTGAAACGGGCAGTGCTGCTGCGTGAGACCCGCACTGTGGAATTTGAAGGTCGACGGGTGGAGTACAGCAGCTTTGCTGAGATGGAAAGGCGGTTGCAGGCCATTGAGCGTGAATTGGTCAAACAGCAGAAACGCCCGAAGCAGTATGGCATCTATTCATCCAAGGGAGTTTGAGCATGGGATTGCTCACCAACCTGTTTCGTCGTTTCAAAAACTCAGCCTATACCGCTGCCGGTATAGGGCGACGAACCAAAAGCTGGTACGCACCAGGACTTTCCCCGAATACCGCACTCACTGCTGATTTGTCCAAACTGATAAACCGTTCCCGGGCAGCTATCCGCAATGATCCCTGGGCCAGCAGTGGTCTGGAAAAGCTGGTCAGTAATGTGATTGGTCGTGGCATTACCCCAAAGTCACTGGTGGACGTCGATGGTTTACGGGAGCAGCTGCAAAACCTGTTTCTGCAATGGTCGGATGAATCAGACGCTGATGGCTTACTGAGTTTCACCGGTCAGCAATCGCTGATTACCCGTGCCATGTTTGAAGGTGGCGAGTGCTTTGTCAGGCTTCGTCCCCGCAGACTGGAAGATGGCCTAACCGTTCCCCTGCAACTGCAGGTGCTGGAATCCGAGTTTGTCCCCATCAGTTATAACGAGACACTGGATAATGGCCATGTGATTAAGGCCGGGATTGAGTTTAACAAGCTGGGCAAGCGGGTCGCCTATTATTTTCACCGGGAGCATCCCGCCGAGTTTGCTTTTGACAGCACCAGACTGGTGCGGGTGAAGGCCGACAATGTTCTGCATATATTTGAAGCCCTGCGACCCGGTCAGTTGCGCGGCCAGCCATTACTGACTCAGGTATTAGTCAGGCTCTATCACCTGGATAAGTTTGATGATGCCACGCTATTACGGCAGGAAATCGCCAACCTGTTTACCGGCTTTATTAAAAAGCCATCGCCAGAGCAAGACCCTATTGATCCTTTGACCGGCAAGCCACTGGTGTTTGGCGACAATGGTCTACCCATGGTGGCGATGGAACCAGGAACCATGCAGGAGCTGGCACCGGGTGAAGAGGTGGAGTTCAATAACCCACCGGGTACTGCCGCAGACTATCCCAATTTTATGAAGCAGCAGCTGATGGCCATTGCTGCCGGGATTGGCCTGCCTTATGAATTGCTGTCGGGTGATATGGCTGGCGTCAGTGACCGGGCACTGCGTCTGATCATCAATGAGTTCCGTCGCCGCATTCAGCAGATTCAGCATAACCAGATTATCTTTCAGTTCTGTCGGCCGGTCTGGAACCGCTGGCTGGATATGGCGGTGCTGAATGGCTCGGTAGCTATTCCGGACTATGGCAATCAACCAAGAGCCTATCGCCGGGTAAAGTGGATCGCCCACGGCTGGCCCTATATGCATCCGGTTCAGGATATGCAGGCTCAGAAAATGGCAGTCAGAAGCGGATTTAAATCGCGATCTGAAGTAGTCAGCGAACTGGGTTATGACAGCGAGCAGATGGATGGTGAGATTGCCGCCGATAATCGCCGGGCAGATAGCCACTCACTGAGATACGACAGCGATGGCCGTGATCCGGCAAACAGCAAATCTACCAATCAACCAGCAAAGGATGACAGGAATGAGTCATAACCGACAGTGGTACACCTTTAAAAATGTAGCCAACCAGACACCAGAGCTGTTTATCTTTGATGATATTGATGACTGGTACGGCGTTTCGGCACAGAGTGTAGTGGATCAAATTCGTAATCTGGATGCCTCAGAGATCAATGTTCGCCTGAACAGCCGGGGTGGCATGGTGTTTGAAGGCATCGCCATCTATAACGCCCTGCGTCTGCATAAAGCCAATATCCATGTCACCATCGAAGGGCTGGCGGCCAGCATTGCCAGCGTCATTGCCATGGCGGGCGATACGGTCACCATCGCTGAAAACGCCATGATGATGATCCATAACCCCTATGGCTGGGCCCAGGGCGATGCCGAAGCCATGCGCAAAACCGCCGATATTATGGATAAGATCGCGGACAGTATTGCTGTGTCGTACACCGCCAGAACCGGCAAGAGCCTTGAGGAACTGAAGGCGCTGATGGAGTCTGAATCCTGGTTCACCGCCAAAGAAGCCCTGGACATGGGCCTGGTGGATCAGATTGATGAACCGGTGAAGGCCGCTGCCCGCTTTGATCTCTCCATGTTTCGTAATACACCGGATGGCTATGGACGTATTGAGCAAGCTAGTTCTCGTCCAAAAACGCATCAGGCAATCATAATTAGATTGTACGTGCGTTTTGATATTTCCTGAAATTCCAGAGAGCCGCAAAAACTCTTCCCTTTTTTTCTCTAATCTGGGACGGATATTGGAGAAAAACGCGAAAAGCAGGCAGAAAACATCCTCCCACCATGCTGGAAAGGTACTTTCATGTAGCGTGGAGGTGGCTATCAGGATGGTGCCGGGTGTCTGGCCAGAATCACCAGGTTGTAACAGACCACCGATAACCAGCAATGAGAATCAAAACGCTCAGAACCCTTGCAGTGGCAACGTGATAGCCCAAAACATCTCTTTAGCCACGAAATTCCCGCTTCAATACCTGCCCGGAAGCGAAAGAGCGTTTTATACACATACTGACTTTTAGTCATCTCTTCGACTTCAAGTCCGCGCTTCTTATTAAAAGCTACATCGCTGATTCCCATGGCCTTGGCTTTTTCCAAATTAGCGCGACACGCGTATCCGCCGTCACCGCTTGTCTGGCGAGGTACACGACCATAAATTTCTTTTTGTCTTTCCATCATCGGAATGAATTGGTCCGAATCCGCTGGGTTACCTTCCTCAATAACCAGGTCCAGGATCAATCGACTTTTTCCCTGAACCAGGTTCAGTTTATGGCCATACTGTACTTGCCGCCTGTCTTTTACGATGATATCCGTATGGGGTTCATACAGGCTAACCACTTTTTCCTGGGCTGGCACCTTTTCACCCTTAAAGACCCTGCGCTCTGTCTGGGAGACTATTGCATCCACCAGGGGTAACAGGTGATCCACATCGGCCTGCCACTTGTCGGCATCATCAGCCAGGAGACACTGCCCCTGCTGACGGGCGTTTGCTAGCGTGACAGTAGCTTCGATAAGTACCTTCCGGGATTTTCGGGTCAACTGCAGCAGTTTTTTATAATGCTGATGCCGCTCTTCTTTGCCAGCGTAGATGCATTTTCTGGCCGCATCTTTTACGGCTCGGTTGTGATGGGTATATTCATAAAGCGGTGTCGCTGTCAGTGTTTGTCCCCGTTCCAGCAGCCGACAAATTTCTTTAACGGAACTGGCTAAAAGATCACTGTCGCAAGGAGGTTTGATATCCGATTCGGTGACTGTGCTGTCAATAGCCACAGTGCGCCCTTTTTCAATACCCTGATCTTTAGCGGTCATTAGCTGACAGTTATTAATCCGTTCCCATGTAGATGCAGTAAGAAGGCTGATGAGCCCATGCAAACTGGAGCGACTGGGGCGCTGGTTTGGTTCGAGGCGACAAAAGTCTCGAAAGAGCATGGAGTCCATCAAAACAAACGACAAGTAGTCATAATCACAATTCAAATACTGTTTCAGGAGTGCCGCACGAAGAACGGATTCTGCTGATAGTCCGTTCCGCCCAGTGTTCTGTTTATCACCAGAACTTAAGTCCTCATAAATCCAGTCATTGAACTGTGGATGGGCGTCAAGCCATTGCGAGATACCGGAAAGCTGGGAGCAGATTTCATGAGGTACGTAATGGAGTTCCATACTACACTGCGGGTTGCGTTTTTTGCGCATTTGGAGTCCTCTGTTTTTGGCAATCCCTTATGTTTCTTGCTCTTGGGAAGTTTAGTCGCCAGATAGCAGTAGGGCTCCACTTAATTTTTCAGGATAAAATCTACAGTTTTCAATTGGTTGTGTTTTTGGACGAGAACAAGCTAAAAACCCGGCAGAGCCAACTCCGCCACAGAATCAGACGATGGAGCCGCAACCTCAAATTGATTCTGTGGCTATTGCTGATCTTTGTCGTCAGGCTGGTTATGCGGAAAAAACCGCTACAATTCTTAAAGCGGCACTGTCGGAAGATGAGGTCAAGGCTCGACTCGCCAGCTATGACCAGATTAAGAACCTTTGCCAGACAGCAGGCTTCCCGGATAAGGCAGCGGATTTTATAAAAGACGACTGTTCGGTATCTGAGGTGCAAAACAGTCTTCTGGCACTGCTGACTTCCGAAGATGAAACCATCAACAATGCCCTGACGCCCAAACAGCAAGGCCTGAAACCCACCACTTCTGCCATAGATACGCAGGCAATTTACAGTCGGCGTAACCGCACTTAACCCCTGTCTAATATCCTCCAACCAAAAGGACTTTACCCATGAGTGTAAAAACGGAATCGGTCTATACCGGTGAATTTCTGGTGTCTGAAGGCAATAACAGCATCAGCCGTGAGCAGGTACCATTCGCTGCGAACCTGATCATGGAGCCTGGCACCGTGGTCGGCAAAGAATCGGCGACCGGAGCATTCAAGCCCCTTGATCCAGGTGCTTCTGATGGCACTGAAACCGCAGCAGGCATTCTCTACGCTGGCAAGGTGACCGATGCCTCTGGTGGTGACGGTGTGATTATCGCCCGTCTGGCAGAAGTGGTGGACAGTCTGCTGATCTGGCCTGCCGGGATCACCGATGAGCAAAAGGCCACTGCTGTAGATCAACTGGCCGGGATGGATATTATCCTGCGCAGTGAATAACCCTGCCTGATTTTTACCTCTGTAACTCACTCTTAACAAACTTCCGTTATCAAGGAGCGATAACATGCTGGATATTTTTAATGACGATGCGTTCAGCCTTACCAGTCTGACCGCCACCATCAATGAGATGGACTACAAGCCTGGTCGTCTTGGGCAACTGGGACTCTTTCAGGAGAGCGGTATCAATACCACAACCGTCGTGGTGGAAAGCATTAATGGCGAGCTTCGCTTGCTACCCTCTACCGAGCGTGGCGCACCCGCCACTCAGGCCATTGGCGATAAACGTCAGTTGCGCAGCTTTGTGGTGCCCCATATTCCCCATGACAGCACCATTCTTGCAGCAGAAGTGCAGAATGTCCGTCAGTTCGGCAGTGAGGATGCCATGCAGGGAGTACAGGCGGTAGTAAACCAGCGACTGCAGAAGATGAATGCCAACCATGAAGTGACGCTGGAATTTCTGCGCATGGGGGCGCTCAAGGGTGAAATTCTGGATGGCGATGGCAGCACCATACTCTACAACCTGTTTGATGAGTTTGGTGTCACCCAGCAAACCCATGACTTCAAGTTCAGCAGCACGACCACTGACGTTCGTGCCCAGGGCGTCAAAGCCCGTCGTCTGGTGGATGATGCGCTCGGTGCATTGCCTTACAGCGGTCTCCATGCGTTTTGTGGCTCCGACTTCTTTGATGGGCTGGTCGGCCACAAGTCAGTAAAAGAAGCCTACCAGCGTTGGCAGGATGGCGAAGCCCTGCGTACCGATCCCAAGGGCCGGTTCCGTTTTGCGGATATTGATTGGGAAGAGTACCGGGGCTCAGTGGGCGGCAATGACTTTGTTGCCGCCAATGAGGCTTATCTCTACCGTAACTATTCAGCACTGAGCAAAGGCATATTACAGTAATTCCGAACAGCTCTATGAAGTGATTGATATATGTCCATTCCCTGTTTTCTGGCAGACGACAAATAGCTGCGAATCCGTGCAAACATAGAACCACCGTCTGCACTCCTGAAGCAGCCTGAGATTTTCTGCTTTAACTTGGCCATTCGAACATCCCGCTCACTGCCATTGTTATCGAAGGGAATGGTAAAATCTGACATGAAGCGCAGTGTCTCAGCCTTGAACTCAGTGAGTCGTTTGAAGAGATTGTAAGCTTTAGTATTCTTGACTTTCTTGCGCTTAAGCTCCTCTCGTTGCTTCTCCATATAGACGACTTCTTTCATTAGAGCCCGCTGAAGCAACCGGTCATAAATCTTCTCGATTCGTTCACAGACAACACTTGGCATCTGTAGCATACCTATGGTCTTAAAGCCCTTGCAGTAATGCCAGGAAAGCCTCAGTAGCTTCATCAATCGCAACGCCAGTTGATTGCTGTCCCTATCAACAACACCCAAAAGCTCCCTCAGGTGATGGGCATTGCAAAGTACGTGAGTTGCCGCATATGCAAAATAGGATTTCCAATGATCATGAACCAGAACGCCTGCAAATGTTAGCAGTATGCCCATCGTGTCCATGGCCTCACGACCTCGCTTTTCAGACAAGTAGTAGAGCGTCCATTGTTCATCCCGCATAACGTGTAGCCAGTGCAAAGAGCCCTCGGCCCGCATACCCGTTTCATCGGCTCCGGCAACAGACGATTCCCGCAAGGCGTCACGAATAACCTCTTCAGTAGAAGCCAGATTTTCATAGGTTCTGGCCACAAAATTGGCGACAGTGCCTGCACTTACACTCATTTTATAGAGAGTATTAAAATACTCTGACACGCGCTTAAAAGGCAGGAAATGGTATTGGTTAAGATAGACGGCCATAGCCTGTGTGGCTGAGCCATATTGTGCGGCAGCGGTAACACCTTCCGGGAATTCAGCCTGATTCCGACAACCACAAGTGCAGATTTTTACTTCAGCTCTATGGGCCGTTACTTCAAATTCACCCGGTCTCCCTGGTTCAAACACCTGTCGTTCAATATATTTGACCGGCTCACTATCAAGAAGAGACGCCTGACATTTATTGCATTCTTTAACCGGAAGGTACTCAATATAGTCAGGGATATCGACCTGTTTAAGACAAGTGCCCTGATGCCCTTTCTTTCCACCGGCTTTATTACCAGAAGACTGTCTCAGACTTTTAGGATTGGGTTTTTCATCCGATGGATCGGTACCTTTATCTGCGGAAAGGTCGTCAGAATGATCTGGAGAATTACTGTTTTTACAAGGTTTTTGATAACCATCAGACGATGGCGGCTTGCTGCTGTTTTGACTGTTCTTGCCAACCTTTTCTTCCAATTCTCGACATCGCTCTTCCAGACAGGCAACTCTCATCCGCAGCTCTGCATTCTCTTTCAAGAGAATCTCAGCCGACATAGTTGCGGGTAGTTCTGGAATCATGCTGGCGAATATTGTGGAAAAATGGTGCTTAAGAGGATGGTATAAAAATCAGAAAATTCCAGATTTATGTGGGGGTGCTGAACAGTTACTCTCTACCCAACCGGTGCGGATATCTTCAAGACCTGGTTTGCGCCGGCAGATTTTGTGGAAACGGTGAACACCATCGGCCTGCCACGCTATGCCAAGCAGAAGGTGATGGATTTTGAGAAGGGTGTGATTGTTCATACCCAGTCGAATCCACTGCCAATCAACCTACGACCACGGGCAGTGATTAAACTGACCATGAGCTAACCCACAAGCAAGGAGACTGCTCCAATGGATGAAGCTTTCAAAGTGATGGATCACACCATTCTTTCAACCTTTGGGCAGTCGGTTTTACTGACGTTTTCGGATCAGTCATCGCTGGAAACCCTGGGAATCATCAATAAAGAACTGGTGGAACTTGGCAAATATGAGGCTGTTCAGGGTGAATTCACCGTTCTCTCTGTGGATAGTGCCATCTGGCTGAAGCGTGGCGATACCGTATTGGCCAACGGTCAGGTTTATGAAGTGGACCGAAAACTGAAAGACGATGGCTACTTAGCCAAATGGAATATCTATGCTCATTGAACAGGAAGTCAGCGGCGATATTGAAGAACTCACCGCCCTGTTCAAACAGTCCCCGGAAAAAACAGAACAAGCCATTCAAAGAACCCTGTCCAAACTGAGCCGCTGGGCTGAACGGCAAGTGCTGCGTGATATGTCCCGACGCATGAAAGTCTCCCAAAAGGTACTGAAAGAACTGAACCGGATTCGGGTAAGGCTCAATAAAAGCTACGGCAGAAAAGAGCGTTACCTGACCATCTGGATTGGCATTAATGAAGTAGGTGCCCATCGCCTAGGTAACCCAAAACAAACCCGGCGAGGTGTCCGGGTAGGCAGCCACAGTTTTTGGGAAAAAAGTTTTTTGATGCAGCCGGTCAATGCTTCCCGGGAACTGATCTTTGAGCGAAAGGATAACTGGCAACACCGTTACCAACAGTCCAAACGCTCAGGCCGGTGGATGTGGATGGGTTTGCCGCTGGAAAAGAAAACCGTCCGGATCGATAGGAAAGCCGAAACCTCACTGGAAAAAGTCAGCCCTCTACTGGTGCAACGGTTTACCGATCTGCTCCACCAGGAACTCAACTATGCCTTCAACATCGAATCCTGAACGACAGATTATTGAGAGCTTGGTGGAACATCTGAAGCAGGTTTCTGAAAACACGCTCCTTGGCTATTCAGCCACCGGCCAGGAACAGGATTTAGACCTTCCCGCCATCCTGGTGCAGCTGGAATCCATTAATGAAGATCAACGCCAGAGCCAACGGGCAAAGTACCGGATGACGTTTAATATCAGTGCCGTGGCCAAAACCAATAAAGACACCACTTACACCCTGTTGGACTTAACCCGCTCCATTCGGGCGTTATTTACTACTGGTCAACGCTTCACCCCGGAAGCCCGACATATCAGCTTCAGTGAAACCCAGTTCGATATTGCCCCAAGTAATGCCCACTTGTCGTTTGCTGACCTGCAACTGCAGATCGAAGTCATTCTTTAACCCCACCTTCCTGATAAGGAGATAAACCATGTCTACGATGGATCGTAGTTTTATTGGTGCCGGAAGCATCTACATCAAACCTGCTGATGATTCCGCGCCCCTGCTGCCGGTTGGCAACGTCAGCCAGTTTCAATTCAGTTTCGAGGAAGATAAAAAGGAGCTGAAAAACTATCTCGGTGGTGGTGGTAATCGCAACACCATCAGTCGGATATCCTCTATCTCGGCCAGCCTGACCGCACACGACTTTACCGCTGCCAACTTGTCCATGGCGTTGCGTGGTTCTGTGGCAGCCGGTTCAACGACTGTGGTCACAGATGAACTTCATACCAGCTTTGGCGTTGCTGACGAGCTTATCCCGTTTGACAAGCTTCCCGATCTGTCGCAGTCGGTTACGGTTAAAGACAGTCTGGATACCGTCCTGACTGGCGGGGATGATTATGAATTGACCAAGTCCGGTATCAAAGTCATTGGCGGTGGTGGCATTGATAACCTGGGGGTGAAAGTGAGCTATACCCCACTGGCCACCAATATGGTTCAGGCCCTGATTGAATCGGGCAAAGAGTTTGTCCTGTTTATGGAAGGGCTCAACGATGCGCAGGATGGCAAGCCGTTTAATATCCGGGTGCATCGGGTAAAGTTCTCCCCTGTCCAGAACCTTGATTTTATTTCAGACGATTTTGCCGCTATCGCACTGGAACTGGATGTACTGGCAGACAGTACCATTGAGGGCTCCGGTCTGAGTACCTTTATGCAGATTGATCTGGCGCAGTAACCCACCGTTTGCTTCCTTCCATTCAGCCCCTGACTCCTAAAAAGAGCAGGGGCTTTTTTTGATAAAAGACTATGGCCAAAATCAAACAATCCGCGATTCGCTTAGTCCTGAAAGCCAAGGATTTACTGTCCAGGGATGTTAAAAAATCCTCTGCTTCCCTGGATGCCTTCCGGAAAGAGGCGAATAAGCTGAAAGGCCAATTAGAGGAACTGGAAAACACGATGCCGGTCGTGCATTCCGCGAGGCTCAAGATAAGGTCGCCAAGCTTGGCCGGGAAATGGGCAAGACCGACAAGCCCACCAAGGCCATGCAAACGGCCATGGCAAAAGCCCGCAAAGACGTTAAGAAGGCCAATACCGAATACAACCGCCAACGGGATGCGCTGGCCAAGCTTCGGGACTCAATGTCCTCTGCTGGGTTATCGACCAAAAACCTGAAGCAGCAGCAGACCAAGCTCGAACAGCAGCTGAACGAGACCCGGACAGCTTTTAAGCGGGCGGATGAAAGCGCCCGGCAGACAGCGAGAACGCTACGCAATAGCAACCTGAAAAAAACCGCCAAGGATGCCGAATCGGCCAGCACATCCGTCGGCAAGCTTACCCGGCGTTTTCTTGGGCTGGCAGCGGCGACCACAGGGCTTTATGCGTTAAAGCGAAGTATTGAAGGTGTCCTTAAGGCAGGTGACCAATTTGAGCGGCTGAGCGTTCAGATGGAGGCGATTACTGGATCGGCAGAAGGTGCTCAGGAAGCGACCCAGTGGATTAAGGATTTTACCCGGAACACGCCATATCAGCTGAACGAAGTGTCGGAAGCGTTCGTTCGGCTGAAAGCTTTCGGCCTTGATCCTATGGATGGCACCATGCAGGCGCTGGTGGATCAGGCATCCAAACTTGGCGGGGGCATGGATCGCTTAAATGGGATCTCCTTGGCAGTCGGTCAGGCATGGGCAAAGCAAAAGCTGCAGGGCGAGGAAATCCTGCAGATGGTTGAGCGGGGCATCCCGGTGTGGGATTTGCTCCAGAAGGTAACCGGGAAGAACGTTCAGGAGCTGCAAAAACTGTCCTCGGCTGGTCAGATTGGCCGGGATGTTATGCGGGAGCTGATTCTCGAAATCGGACGATCTTCCGAAGGCGCTGCTGCCAGGAATATGAGTCTTCTGTCGGGTTATGTCAGTAACCTGAAAGACAGCTGGCAGCAATTCCAGGATGAGGTGGCCAAGAGCGGGGCTCTGGATTATGCCAGAGAGTCCCTGGCAGGCATCGCTGGTGAAATTGAGCGGATGAACCGTAATGGCCAGCAGTCTGAATTGGCTAAAAAGGTCAGTGATGCCTTTATCGCCATGGGTGACGCTATTAAGCATGCCTTTTCCGGGGTTACCATTGATGGCTTTGTCACCAGTATCCAGTCAGGCTTTAGCACCATCACAGAATCCATGGCTGCGCTGCGGACTGCCTTTGATTTTACCATCTCCACCGTCAAGGGCTTTTTTAATGCCTTTTCTGCGGTGGTTAAGGGCTTTGGCACTGTTTATTCCGGTGTTTTATACGGCATTGTCAAGGTATGGCAGGAAGTAGCCGATGCCTCGGGCTTGGATGGCATTGCTGAAAAGCTGAAAGGAACCACTGATTTTCTTAGCGGCTTGACCAGGGAGTTTGCCCGACAGACGGTCGAGGATGCCAGGGATGTCCGGAATGCGCTGAGCGGGGTATACGACAGCTTTGCCGAAGAAAGCCGAGATGCGGTAAAAACGGGGCTTTTACAGGTTGGCGGATGAAAAGTGAGGGGTTGCAACAGAAATAGCCTTCAGAGGAAGATTGATTTGTAAGGATCAAAACTTCTGAAGGATCAGACATGTCTGCAACCCCATCACTTCGTCCTATGTTCGCATTTCCTGGCTGGGTAATCGAGCGAATTGATATTGACTGGAATATCAAACATGCCTTTGTCCATCTCCGTCGGGATGGCCGTATACAACACGTCAGATGTAGTAAGTGCGAAACACCTATGGGGCAGATGAAGACAAACGATCGAAGCGTTCAGGATCTGCCACTGGGGACTCTTCAGGTAAATCTTCTCTTCACTGCATTTCAAGGGCGTTGCTCTCGTTGCGGTAATATAGAAACAGTCACGCCTCCGGGGCTTGCACCTAAAGCTCAAGCAACAGAGCGACTTAAAAGGCATGTCAGCCATCTATGCCGCTATATGCCATGTGACAAGGTTCCTGAATTCATTGCTATCTCTGGCGGCACCGCTCGTCGCTGGGATAAAGAGATGCTCATGAAGATGCTGCCTGCACCCAAGCGGGATGGTATTCGCGCTCTTCTTATCGATGAAAAATCCATTGGTAAGGGGCATCATTTTTTAACCGTTGCTCTGAATGCTGATACCGGTGAAACGCTGTTCCTTGGTGAAGGAAAAAAGAAAGAAGTTCTGGATCGGTTCCTTTCCAGTCTGACAGAAGAACAAAAAGCAAGCATTGAATGCGTTGGTATTGACCGTGGTGGAAGCTATCAGGCTTCAGTGAGAGAGCATCTGCCAAACGCCGATATTGTATACGACAAGTTTCATATTATTGCCAATTACAACGATGTGATTGACCAAATCAGGCGCAGGGAGTGGCGACAGGCAGAAGAAGAGGACAAGCCGTTTATCAAAGGGCAACGCTTTAACCTGTTCAGAAATCCTGAGAATTTAACACCAAAAGGGCAAAGTAATCTGAAGGAGTTGTTAGCCATGAATGAGGATCTCAATCAGGCATATATCCTGAAAGATATGCTAAAACAGCTATGGACGTACAAATATAAAGCCTGTGCCAGAAAGTGCCTGGACAACTGGATAGCACTTGCCAAAGAAACAGGGATATCCGAGTTAAAGAAGTTCGCCAAGGGGTTAGACAGAGCTAGAGAAGGGTTACTGTCATACTGCCAGCATCGTATAACCAGCGCGAAAATCGAAGCCTTCAATGGGGTTATCAAACGGATCATCTATAAAGCATGCGGTTACAATGACCTTGATTACCTATATTTGAAAATTAGACAGGAGGCTCTGAAATGATCAGCCAACCTGTAAAAGCCCCGTAAAAACAGCAAACGACGCAGCCAAGACCATGACCCAAAGCCAGAGGTTGCTCTGGCAAAATTACGCCGATGAATTGCTCCAAGGTCAGAAGAAAGTTAAGCAAGCAACAGCCGAATCAGCCCAAACCGTCAAAAGTCATTTTGAGGATGCAGCCGATGCCCTCAGCCAGGTAAACGCAGCTGAAACCCGAACGGAACTGGCCAGCCTTGGGGTAGCCTTGGCTGAAGCCTTTTCTCAGGGCACTTTGTCTGCAGAGGAGTATTACGAGGCGACCGAGGCCAGTCGCAAGAAGCTGGCCGAGCTGAAGGCCGAGGCGGAAAACACCAGAGACAGCATAAAAGAAACAGGCGATGCTGCAGAGGAAGCCGGGGATAAGCAAGAGCAATCTTTTGAAAACGCCCAGTCTATTTCTGCTGCTTTAGCCGGTCACTATAACGCAATAACCGCCGAACTGATGGGCATGAGCAGTGCCGCTCACGACGCTTTTGTAGCCATACAACAAGGCGGCAGCTCTGTGGATACCACCGCAGCCAAAGGCAGTATTGAAGACCTGAAAAATGAGCTAAAGGCAACCTCTGCAGAAATCAGCCGGTTGCAAAGCAATCATTATCAATTTGATGTAACCGGTATTGGTCGCTGGCTCAATCAAACATCAACCGCTGCCGCTTATGTGAAAAAACAATTTTTAGAGCAAAGAATTGCCCTTGAACAGCTATTTGAAAGCTATGAACAGGGCGAGATCAATGCCAGAAATTTTGTCCGTGAGGCCGAAGATGCCGCACAAACCATGAACCTGCTCAATCAAACGGATTTAGACCGCCTCAATAACGCCATTGTTTCGGCCAAAAAGAACATGGCCAGCTTAGGCGACAGTTCCCGCAATACCCTCAATAGCCTGCAAGATGAACTGGATGAATTGCAGGGCAGACAATCCGATATTGAGCAGCGTCGTTATCAAAATCAGCGTGATGATTTGCGAGCGCAACAGGCCGAGGCCATTGCTAACGGGGATCAGGAGGCGATCACGAATATTACCTCAGCCCTGCGCATTAGCGAGCAGATTTACAATGAGCGGAGGCGGCAAGCCAATAATGAGAGAACGCAAGCCCTTAAAGATCGCCAGGGAAGCGCAGCGGTATCTACTCCAAGCACCGCTTCACAAACCCCGCAGCGTATTATCCGGCTCGAATATCCGGGGGGCGATGTGAATGTTGGGGTAAAACCGGGGGATGAAACCAAACTGCTGGATGCCCTGAAAAATGCAGGCATGAGGACGGTCTGATGCAACTCGATACCATAACACTCCCCGACGATCTGCTCTGGATCAATGAATTTGAATGGAACCCGGTAGAGCAAACCACCGAGCGCAGCCTGACCGGGGCTTTATTGGTACAGGAAGGACAGTTAGTTCATGGCCGTTCTATTGTTCTTTCTGGCAATGGCGAGGCCGGTTGGGTTTCCCGGCTGACGGTCAAGAGCCTGTTTGCTCTCTCCAAGGCGGTTAGTAAAACTATGACGTTGACGCTCCCGGATAACCGGCAGTTTTCCGTTATCTTTGATCGCTCTAATGGAGCTCCCGTAGAGGCACAACAGCTTATGCCGTTTGCCTACCCGGACGATAGCGACCAATACCTTCTTACCCTTCGATTGCTGACCGTTCACTAAGGCTGAGAGGGGGCGATCGAGACTGTAAATATTCCTTCAGCTTGACGACTGAAAAGCGGGGGGACAGTACCTTATAAATTTTTACTGGAACCCTGGGGCGTTTCAGTTAAATTAGAAGTCAGTGGTAAATCACCTGAGTTTTTTAGCTGAATTGACTGACTGACGATACTGCTCTTGGCGCTCCCTTTCGCGCTTACGGTAAGCGGGATCTTTGCGGAGCTTCCTTTGGCGCTCCCTTTCGCGCTTCCTTTTTCGCTCGACGTAAGCGGGATCTTTACGGAGCTTCCTTTGGCGCTCCCTTTCGCGCTCCCTTCTTCGCTCGACGTAAGCGGGATCTTTGCGAAGCTCCCTTTGGCGCTCCCTTTCGCGCTCCCTTTTTCGCTCGACGTAAGTGGGATCTTTGCGAAGCTCCCTTTGGCGCAACCTGTCGCGCTCCCTTTTGCGCTCGGCAAGTGAAGAACTGCCCTCAACATTAACTTCTGCCTGGGTTGTTTGGTTATCACTTGTAGCTTGATGCGTATATAACGGACTAACGAAAGCAACTGGCCGTAAATCTTGTGAACTATTAGTTCCGGCAGAAAGATTAGTTAACTGTAAACCTGAGCTTGTATGATTCGCTGTTGTTTGCTCTCTAATTTCAAGTTCGTCCCACGATATTAGCTGCTGAAAGGGAGTATTTGGTGTTAGTAATAATGCATCATTAACGGGTTCATAATCAGGCTGGTAAGGAACATATTGATCAAGAATGGATTGCTGTATCTCTTGAATACCTGTTTCAGAAGCGTTTTCTGAATCGAAGTTTGTTAGAGATTCAATGTGGTATTTAATCAATGAGTTAGAATGATCAGCTTCATTTTGATATGTATCTAGTCCGCTATTGTAGATAGAAATGGGGTTCAGCACTTGAACTGGTATGCCTTGATAAATAGGCTGCTGTTCGGTGGTGCCAAATTGCTGTTCTTGATCTACTAAACCTGATGCGCTGGAACAAAGATAAGAAAAAGAAGCATCAAATGAAGGAAGTCGATTGATTTGATCCATTGAATTATTGAACTATCGAATTACAGATTAAGACCACGCTTTCTTATAAAAGTTCCTCCCTTTCACCAAGCATTCACCATTTATTTATGTCAACCAAGCATCTTAAGGTAGACATTAAGCCCCACCCACCGCACAAAGGCCTAATCTTGTACGCCCTGAACAACCATCCCGTGCAGGGTGTTCTCGTTTCGCATTATTTCCCCAGAAGTCCAGTAGCTTTTTAATGCATGAGACCAATGACTTTCCTGCATTCATCAACGATGAAATCACATTACCAAACAGGTGAGTCCCACTTTTCATCACCTTGTGCGTCGAGATTTCCTCAATGCTCCCACTTTCACAGAGGTTCGCCTGTGCAGCATGGGCAAGGTACCTTTTCAACGTCACAACCACAAAGGACATCAGAATCAGGCTAAACACCAGTGTCGCTGATTTGGTGTTAAAACGATGCCACCCTGAATAGGATCTCGACTTTAGAGTCTGTATAAAACGATAATTCGGTCAGCTTTTTATAGTGAAGCAAGCCGAAATCAGTGAACTGTTTTTCCAAGTTCGTTATTACTTCCGTTTTTTGCCTAAAAGCCTTTAGTTATGCTGCTTCTGAATTATCCGGTATTAACTGGTCGATCAGATCGCGAAAATTGAACTCATATTTTTGCTTATATCTGTTCCAGCCCTTGCGAATAGAGAACCTCGGAATAATTCCTGAAAGAGCAATTTTCATCATGCCTGCAGTGGTTGTATCCGGGCTTCTCCAGGGTATCCGAGAAATATTCAGACATGCCTGATTTTTACAAACGGTTAATAACTGCAATAATGCATAGCCTGCCATTTTCAAATGCATCCATCGAAGCAGTGTTCGCAATTTCTGCTGCCATAAATGGCAACAGCCAAAAGCATGTTTGAGTTGGTGAAACATTGGCTCTACCGGCCATCTCCGGGAATAGGCACGAAGCACCTCCAGTCCCTCAAGTTCCGGATTGGTCGAGATGAATATTCTGCTTTCGGTCAGACCTTTGTCATTTTCAAAGCGACTCCAGACGACGCGTACTTCACGACCTTTAAGGAATCTGGCGCGACAGATCAGGGTACGATAACGTATTTTGCGAAATTTGCCGTACATCCATACTGTTGCTTTTTCTTCCGGCAGTTTCTTAACCTGTTCTGTCGTCATCTTGATGCCGTACTTTTTTGGGCGCCCTCGCTTCTTTACGGTGGGTGCTGGCGGCAAAGCATAGAGGGCCCGATTTGAAGGTATCTGACCAACAACTTCTATGTTCATTTCCAGAGCTGGCTTTATCAGTGTCCAGTTCATATACCAGCAATCGGTTAGCAGGCGTAGCACTCGATCCTTCACTTCATTGCGTACCACCCTGAGCATGGCCACGGCAATTTTCAGTTTGCTGGTGTTACCTGAAGCTGGTGTCGGAAATGAGATCACCGGTATGGCGGTAAATACTTCATCTGCAGCCCGCTCAAATATGATGGCCAGGGAAACCCAACACTGCCCCCAGATGTACGTCGGCCGATTGCGTTTCTTGCTGTGTTGATGATGTGTACGACAAGCAGGGGCTTTGTCGGAAAACCGTTCGATTACCCAGTCATCAAGCCCCAGGACCACAGGTTGATTCTCAGGAGCTTTGGAGCAGACCAGACGGATCAAGTGGCGTGCCAAGTTCTTCCATTGCCACTTGCCCTGAGATAGCCAGTGGTGGTAGCTGCTCCACACACAATGAAAATCAATTGTTAACAACGCCTGTGTAACAAAGCCGTCGGCTGAAAGCATGCAACCGAACAGCAGTTCGCAGAACGTTGGTACTGCAGTTGATGATAGCGCTCCAGCAAGAAAGGTTGTATATGAAGCGAGCTCCCTGAGGATTACTTGATGATCTGAAGTGAGCATGGCAACCATCTCGAATTTCGTCATTGGGGATGGTTGCTTTTAGCAGATTATGCGCCGGAACTATTGTGCTCTTAAAACTCTAAAGTCGAGAATAGGATTTGATCTCTTTGAAAATCAGCTCTATCTGCCACCGTAGACGATAGGCCTGGAGCACATCACTCAAGGTGAACTCCACCCGGTTCAGGTTGGTCACAACGAAAACCCACTTCTGTTTTTTGTCATTCCAGCGGACAACCAAGCGGAATGGCCAGGCTTTGAATCCCGGCCATTCTACATCCAGGTCGAGGCACTGGTCTTTGGGGAAGCCAGACAGTACATCCTTCAGTTTTTGTCCTTTGTAGCGATTGAGATTCTTGCCATCCTCCCGTACCGCGCTGAGTATCGTCGGGTTGATACTCTGAGGTGCCTTGCAGATAAAAGAACCCTCCCTGTCATCAATAGCGGCAAAGAGTTCCAGCTCAAAATAACCGGCATCCATTAGCATCAGGATATAGGCCATGGATGTTGGCAGTGGTGGCAGACAGTCTCTTTCTGAACGGGTATCTTCAGTCAGCTGCACCCGCACCAGGTTGTTGGTGAGAAGATCCATTGTCGTATGAAGCTCGACGGCAGCAGGACTGACCGTTGAGAACCTGCCGGGAAATGCTTCTTTCAGGGCATCATAGACAGCTTGTGACGAACCGTCCTGAATCAGAATGTGCTCAAACTCTGAAAATGGACTGTCTTCATCAAACGCCATGACTTTGCGGGAAAATATTTCCAGACACTGCACCCATAGCCACAGGATAAGAGTAGGCAGCGCGTCCTTTTTAGCTTGATTTGCCCAAGAACGATAAGAGACATTCAGCCCCGTCAACTCGTTAAATTTACGGTGTAGATCCGCCTGGGTATCGCAGTTTCCATCACCAGCGAGGGCATCGATCAGTGAGAGGATAAAATCCAAAGGACGGATATCTCGCTGTCGTATAGTAAAACCAAGCTGTTCCGCCATACTTAGGAGTTCTGACCGGTCGAAACAGGTCAACAGTTTTTTTCAACTAATCTACTATTTGCAGTACTCATCTTGTTCAGCCATTGATAATGGTTTCGAAGCTTTATTGTGGCTGTTCAAGGTGGGTTCTGCCGCCGGAAACGAACCTTTTTTGAGCTTAATGTCTACCCTAAGAACCAAGCATAAGGAATTGTTATGGCTATTACTAATAGCGACGTAAAACTCTTCGAAAGCCAGCGCCTCACAGATGAGGAAGACGGTGGCGGTCGGGTGACTGGCAGCGAGGTCATCGATGGCAACGTCAATAATCTATTTCAGGATATTTCCCGGATCGACCGCACCATTGGTGATGTGGCTTTGCGGAAGGCGTTTATCGGGATCAGCACCGATCACAATGATATTTATCTTGGTAGCCATTTGATCCTGACCGAGCCTCCCAAGGATCAGAATGTTTCTGTCTTGTTATTCAATACCGACAGTCAAACTGACGAGCGCCTTGATGCCAGAGACCGGATTGAGAGCTATGTGGTTCCGGGCATTAAAGCATCATGGGAACTGGTAGGCGATCAGCTGGAAGGACAGCGTGCTATTGTCGGCTATCAGCGGGAGGAATTGGCGGTCCCTGAAATTGGTGAGGTCTATAAGCTCACGACACCAGATGGTTTAACGACCCAGTTTATTCGCATTACCGCTGTTGACCATTCCATTGTGACTTTTACCTATAGCAACGGGCAAGAGTATGTGGATTTTACCCGGCGCAAGGTGGAAATGGAGATCAGTGCTCCCTTGGAGACGACCTTTGTCGGAGCGCCACCAGTGCCAGGTGAGCCGGAGGAAGAAACAAGCTCGATTCACCGCACCCAGATAGCTGACACCAGCCGTTACTATGGCATCCAGCCAATGAGCACCAACATTACCGCAGGCGATCTGACGATAAAGGCCGAGAGCGTTTATGCACCGTTGGTGCCGAGTGCCAAGGTAGAAAGCCCGTTGCTGGATCAATACGGTGGCTATACCGGCAAAACGATGGTGGCGACCTCGGCCAGTAACCGATCCATCAGCTGTCGCTTTGTTCATATTACTGGCAACCAGAGCCGCACCTACCTGCAGCGGGGTGTTTTGCCCGGAACACTGACCCTGTCGCTTGATGGCGGAACTTTTGAAGATAACGGCGCAGGCAGTCTGCTCCATAAAAGCGGCACCAATAATTACAGCAAGCTGACCGTGGATTATGAGCTCGGGGAGATTAACGTCTGGCGAGCAAGTAGCTATACCACAGCAACCGCCAATGCCTCCTATCAGCCAGCGGTGGCGATTACCGGAGCGGCGATCAGTGGCGCTATCCCGGTCACCAACCAGAACCGAGGCTTCAATTACACCCTGAACATGGCCGAGGCCAAACCAAGGCCGGGAACACTGGTGGTCAGCTATATCGCCCTTGGCAAATGGCTGACTCTTGATCACATCTCTCCAGCGCTGAACTGCCGGGCTATCTGCCAGGTTTTTACCCGATCCTGCAATTTCGCCCAGCCTTCCCATACCACTAACCAGCCGGGCTGCCCTGTATGCTTTGAATCACCCCAACCACCAAGCCGAGCAATCGTTTGAAGCAGCCAAGTGACTGTTGGCGGCTTATCGGGCAACGCTTTTTTTTCATAGGTTAGCCAGAGAACCTGCCATTCATCATCACTGACCACCTCATTCGCGAGTGTTTTTTCACTCCAAAGCTTTCTGTCTTTGTGCTGCCTGTCATTCGGTAACATTAATGCTTCACGGATTTGCATTAGTCTGACAGCGACAAACATTAATATGACCGCAAGTCGTTCAATGTTATCCGGAGATTGCAGACGAAGCCTTTCTACTCCTGCTCCCGATTTCCAAGCCTTATGGAACTCTTCTATTCGCCATCGGAGCTCGTAAAATCGAATGATAGAGCGACAGTCTTCGAATGTTTCAATATCTTCAGTTGTCAATAGTACCCAGTGCAAACGGTCTTCGGAGTCATTGCCAATCTCTTCAGCCGACACAATATTCATAGTTACCGGTTCCGGCCTGCCGCCTGGCCTTTGCGGCGCCTGTATTGTCATCTTCTTTCTTTTGACCTGCAGCGTTGCCTTTCGCTTCTTTCTACCTCCTTTTTGAGGAACCACTATCGTATATTTCCCCAACACTTCAGTCTGAGCTAAGGAATCAAATAATAAGAGTTCGCCATCCACCAGGATTCTGTTTTGTGTAGCTCTTACAACAAACCGCTGTCGGTTATCCAGTTTGTAGTGCATATATTCGTATATATCCGCCTCCCGGTCGCAAACACTGATGATGTCAGGCATTTTACCCCCCATCCTTTGTTCTGTGTTTTCAGAGGCTCTTTGCCACTTAAAGCTTTCCTTTCCCTCGTAAGGTAGCTGACGACGTTGGTTCTTTTTCCCCCGCTGAACGTCCTCTCTAACCCATCGTTCTTGATCAATAAGCCCAATGCTTCGCTCTGTATCCGCATCAACCAAGAAGACAGAGTGGACGTGGAATCCTCTGGTTTTAGAGCCTTCAGGACCTCCAAGATCACCAAGCTCGGATCTGACAGCATGTTTATAACCCAGGGTTGTTGTATCTTCGAGAGCCAGAAGTAGGCGAGACTGTCTCGCTATTTTGGCAGTTGCCTGAAAGCCTGCCTCAGCTATTGCTTCAGGCTTTACGGCCTCATTCTCAATCAGCCGGTAAGCTCCAGTTACCAGTGCGGTATAACCTTCGCATGAAGATGACAAAGAATTACCGGTATGAGCTGAAAGCTCGGCAGCAACTTTGACAAGTCGTTTTGTACGTCGAGTATCGCCCAAATCAGCACATCCAAAAGTTAGTTCTGACCATGGTTTAGGAGAAAGTGGAAGCATGACCTGTTTTATCAGTGAGAAATGATAGAACAAGGTAGCTATTTGTGATCAAGAGACAGGGCAAATGGCAGGATATTCGTGATCCCGGTAATGGACAGATGACGGGTTCTGGAACCGGCACCATTCTGTTTGCCACCGGCTCGGCAGCGATTACCCTCGATGCGCTGCCCGATCCTGACAGTGCCATTGTATTTAGCTATGTGGCGCAGAATGATGATGATGTAACCATTCGCACAGGCTCGGTGCCGGTGGAGGATATGACCTTCCGGCATACCGTCGAGAAGCCCGGTATTAAACCCGGTTCTATGACGGTGACCTACGTTTCCACCGGGGAGAATAAAACCCTGACCGATCAAGCCAATGGCCTGCTGACGGGGGATGGTAGCGGTGCGATCCACTACGCTCCCGGCGAGTTGAGCTTTAAGCTGGACAATCTTCCTGATAGCGGCACCGAAATACAGCTGACTTATGAAGAAGGCACCAGTGCCGGTGGCGAGGTCATTGTGGCTGTGGATGGTCAGGGAATTATGAGCGGCACTATTCCGGGCGCTCCCTTGCTGCCCGGTTCTATCCAGCTGCAATTTTTGGTCGAACAGTTATCCAACGTGCCGAGTGTTTCCAGAAAAGTCGATGACTGGACAACCTATGAAACCACCAGAAACGTAGCCAAACAAATTGATGATGATACAGCCGGTGGCTGGCGTGGCGTCACGGGGAGCATAGATTACCAGACAGGTGCCTTTACCATTCTGGCTTTGGAGAATTACAACTATCCAGAATGGCGAATTAAAAGAGTTCGTTATGATGGTGCTTATATTCGGGATATAGAGGCCACCAACACCCCCAAAACCCAAACCTTCAATGGCAGCACCATCACCGCCATTGCGCAGGCGAACAACCTCAGTCATGCGCCTTATAACGAGAGCATTACCTCGCCAGAGCTGACTATTGATTTGTTGCCCTTGATGGACAATACCGTTTTGCTCCCCGGCAGCGTGATCTTTGAATGGAATGGTGAAACCTATTTTGACCGGGATGGTTCTCTCTATAAAAATCTGAGTACAGAAACCAATGCCGGTGTTCAGGTCGGCAGGGTGGATTACAGCGGCGGGTTGGCGACACTGGCCAGCTATCCCGATGGCACCGTCAACACGGCCACCATTCAGGCAGCGGCGACCATCGGGGTGGGCTTTGCGATAGATGCGGTGGCTTTCCGCACTCCCGGCGCTCCGATCCGTCAGGGCAGCTTGCAGCTAACGGCGGTGCGGGTGGATAACGGGGATATTATTACGGCGACAGCTGACTTTAATGGAGAGTTTGATACCGCAGAAGTGGTCGGGAGCATCGACGTAACCACAGGCTGGTGTGAGCTTCAGTTTACCGATGGAACTGATCCTATCTATGTCATCCCACAAAGTGTCCGTTATAACTGCGTGGTGGAAACCAGCCTCCCGCTCGATGCTGAATTAATCGGCCTTGACCCGGTGCGTCTGCCTCCTGATGGCAAAGTGCCTATCTATCGAGCCGGGGATATTGTCGTTATCAGTCATACGGCCACCACTGATGCAGGGACGCCAACGGCAGGTCAGGTGATTAACCTGGCTCGTGACCATCAGGCAGAAATAGTGGTGGAAGATAGCGCCGGGGCTCTGCTAGCCAGCGATCAATATACCGTTGACCGGGAGGCAGGCACCGTTACCTTTGCCGATCCGTTGAGCCTGATTGATGCTGACAGTAACCCGCTATCGGCACCCTATACCATCAAGGATCGGGTGGAGCACATGAGCGTATTAAGCGATGTGCAGATCAATGGTGACCTGTCCATTATCTCCCCGGTGCCGTGGGATTTGCCTGCAGGGGAAACCTCGGTCAGCAGTGCTGTCGTATATGGCGATCTTCAGGCGAGAGTAAAAAACTTTTTCAGCCAGAAGGTATGGGACAACGGCGATCCAAACTGGACGGATTACCGGGAAGGCGACCAGACAACTGCCCAATACAACACCATCAACAATCCGGTGGAAGTGACCAACAAGGGCGCTATCTATGGGAAGTGGGCGATCATCTTTACCAGCACCACTACCTTCCAGATTGTTGAGGAAAAGCTCGGGATCATAGCAACCGGCAGCACAACAACGGATACCGCTCCCATTAACCCGGAGGCGGGAGTGCCTTATTTCACATTGAAAGCCGATGGTTGGGGCAGCGGTTGGGCAACGGGTAATGCGATCCGCTTTAACACGGATGGATGCCTTGCGCCGGTTTGGATTTGTCGGACGGTGCTGTCCGGGCAAGGTACGGAAACAAACGATGATTTTACACTGCAGATTCGGGGGGATGCTGACTAATGGCCATTACATTTTATTCATCAGAAGACGCCGGTGCGCCACAGTTTGAAGTGACCCGAAATGTCAGCGGGAATTACCAGAATTCTATTGATAAGGTCATGGATGCGATTCTGGTGACTGGTTACGGCAGCAAGCCGGGTTGTGGCTGGACAAAAGAGATGAGCTCTGATGTTCCTGACAGCAATCGTACCGTTTATAAAAACAAGTCAGCGCATCAGGACGATATGTTTCTTCTGGTTGAAAGCGGTAAAGAAAACTCACTGACGATTCGGATGCAGATAGCGGATATTGTTACCGATCCTGAAACCTACAGTGGTTACAGTCAGGTAATGGCTGGTTGTCAAACGCATGGAGGGCAGCAGTATTGGATGGCTGTGGGTGATGAGCGAACGATTATTTTTCTGTTTTATAGCTGGTACGTCAGGAATAACTCTAACGGAAGCTCTTATTTGCCTTACTGTATTTATGCCGGTGATTTTGAGATCGATGAAGGCAGCAATCATAAAGGTTGGGGATTGCTCGGCAGCTATATGCTCAAAGGAACCTTGGATACCGTCACTCATCCCGGTGACAACAGGGGAACCTTTGGAATTGACAAAAAAAATTATACGTTCAGACCGTTTACACAGATACCCGGTGAAGCGTGGTCAGAAAATGGAATAACAATTAACCTTGCTGCTTTCGAAGGAGGTAGTACGAATTCAGTTGAACGAAGCGCTATCTTTTATGATGTTGCAGACTTTGAAGCAAATGCCAAGGCAAGAAGTCCTTGGTTTATGCTTTTTGGGGCAAACCATATATACCGATTAAGAGGCGCTTACTCTTTTTATCCGTGGCTACGCACATCGAATTCCAGTAATAAAAGAGGCTCTATTTTGATTACGAACTGCTCTACAGTGAAAACTGACTGTAGGTCACGAAAAACAAGGATTGAGCAACATTACCGGACAATATGCTGACAACCTTTGTAGATAAAGGGCTTCAGCAATGTTCAACCCAGTAGCAGTCTGAAATCCTACAAGAGCCATAAAAGAAACTTTATGGAAATCGTATCCGTTAATGGACATGACTATCTTGCCTTGCCTCAATTCAATAATCAGCCTTATGACAGGCCATTGACGGTTTATGTGCAAGTGTCAGGAGACTGGTAATGCTTCAAATCCCTTACGAGTTCTATCCAAAGGAAATCACTTATCAGCATCAGATCAAGGCCAGCATTTCAGTGGATGGTTTGCCCTACAACGGCAGTGCAGAGTTGTTTATGAATGGAGCTACCCGTTACGTCATTGGTTCCATCATTCAAAACGGCGTGGTGCATTTTCAATATCTCCCGGATTCCTTTGGTACTAAATCGTTCTGCTTTCTGGTATACAAAGATGGTCGTCCATATATGAGCGATCTGATTACGGTAGATAACGTGATCATTTACGAGATAGCCATCAGCACCAGCGGAGGCGGCGGTGCGCCAACGGGCGACCCGGCCACCATCAGCGGCAAGGTAGAGCGGGTGCTGGATAATCAGGTTGAAGCCGTTGCAAGGCAGCTGGTGGCCGTTGAGCATAAGCCCGATGGTTCATGGGCGGTGACCGGCAATACGACCAGTGACTCTGAAAACGGCAGCTATACACTGGAAGTGCTGACCGAAGGCGGCGATACCTTTGTGCTGACGGTTGATGAATACGGTGTGCCTTTTACCGCCACAGCAGCAGTCGTCCAAGGTGACATCATTCATCCGACCGTTCCCAATGGCCATGTTTACCGGGTGGAGGCAGGCGGCACCTTGCCAGCCACCGAGCCGACATGGTGGATTGATACCGGCACCAACCATACCCGCACCATCGAAGGCGGCATTACCCTCCGGGCGATTCCATTTTATCGGCCTCTGTCACACGGTCCGATCAAAGCAGAGCCTTTGTCATGAGTTATGAGGTTCCAACGGGGGATTCAGACTTTCGACTAACCGGCGCTCCCTATACCGTGTCATCGTCGGCTATTGCTGACTTTTCCTTTGACGGGAGGCCTTTGGTTTATTTTGCACCGCCTCCCGGTGTGATTCGCCCTTATGAAAGCCAATGGCAAGGGGCACTCAGTCGGCAGCAGGGCTTTTCTGCGGGCTATTCTACCAGTCGGCCTGTTAGTACTACCCGGCGGCAAAGTAGTCAGCAGGCAAAGCCTCTGGAAGCCTCACCGTTTGGGCTGTTTTGGGGGGCTGTGGCTAAAAAGGAAGTGGTGGTCAGCTTTGCTCATGGGGAAAGTGTCTGGAAGGAAGCGGCAACCAGCGATCGCTGGCAGCAGCCTGAGCGTAAGGATACCCACAATATGGGTATCGGTTGGGATAAAAGCATTGAGGCGCAGGATCAGGGGCAAGCCTTACCGTGGAACCATCCACAGGAGCGGGATAGCAATCTATCCGAGGGGATGCAGTCAGTTGATCTGTACGGTTCCAGAAAGTGGCAAAGTCCGGCTTATATTCATCCACAACAACCCCTGAACTTTACCTTCCGGGATATGCAATACCAGCCACAGACAAACGGCTCGGTATTTTTCCAGATTGGTGCCTTTGAAAAAGAAGTCATCGCTGTCCCTGTGGATAGCAAACGACGCTTTACCTTCCAGAGCAACCGAGCCGAAGATCAGCCGGTTATCCTGCCGTGGGGCTTCGGCCAGAAAGCCAGGGATGAAACGGTAACCGGCAACTATGGCGGTGAGACGGACCCGGAGGTCATTGAAAAGCCAGAGCCGGAACAGCCAGAGATCAGGGAGAGCTATTTACTTATGAACGTTATCAGCGTGGTCACCGTACCAGAACGCACCCCTATCGAGCTGAACGATTTAGAAATTGAGTTAGATAGTTCTCGTCCAAAAACGCATCAGGCAATCATAATTAGATTGTACGTGCGTTTTGATATTTCCTGAAATTCCAGAGAGCCGCAAAAACTCTTCCCTTTTTTTCTCTAATCTGGGACGGATATTGGAGAAAAACGCGAAAAGCAGGCAGAAAACATCCTCCCACCATGCTGGAAAGGTACTTTCATGTAGCGTGGAGGTGGCTATCAGGATGGTGCCGGGTGTCTGGCCAGAATCACCAGGTTGTAACAGACCACCGATAACCAGCAATGAGAATCAAAACGCTCAGAACCCTTGCAGTGGCAACGTGATAGCCCAAAACATCTCTTTAGCCACGAAATTCCCGCTTCAATACCTGCCCGGAAGCGAAAGAGCGTTTTATACACATACTGACTTTTAGTCATCTCTTCGACTTCAAGTCCGCGCTTCTTATTAAAAGCTACATCGCTGATTCCCATGGCCTTGGCTTTTTCCAAATTAGCGCGACACGCGTATCCGCCGTCACCGCTTGTCTGGCGAGGTACACGACCATAAATTTCTTTTTGTCTTTCCATCATCGGAATGAATTGGTCCGAATCCGCTGGGTTACCTTCCTCAATAACCAGGTCCAGGATCAATCGACTTTTTCCCTGAACCAGGTTCAGTTTATGGCCATACTGTACTTGCCGCCTGTCTTTTACGATGATATCCGTATGGGGTTCATACAGGCTAACCACTTTTTCCTGGGCTGGCACCTTTTCACCCTTAAAGACCCTGCGCTCTGTCTGGGAGACTATTGCATCCACCAGGGGTAACAGGTGATCCACATCGGCCTGCCACTTGTCGGCATCATCAGCCAGGAGACACTGCCCCTGCTGACGGGCGTTTGCTAGCGTGACAGTAGCTTCGATAAGTACCTTCCGGGATTTTCGGGTCAACTGCAGCAGTTTTTTATAATGCTGATGCCGCTCTTCTTTGCCAGCGTAGATGCATTTTCTGGCCGCATCTTTTACGGCTCGGTTGTGATGGGTATATTCATAAAGCGGTGTCGCTGTCAGTGTTTGTCCCCGTTCCAGCAGCCGACAAATTTCTTTAACGGAACTGGCTAAAAGATCACTGTCGCAAGGAGGTTTGATATCCGATTCGGTGACTGTGCTGTCAATAGCCACAGTGCGCCCTTTTTCAATACCCTGATCTTTAGCGGTCATTAGCTGACAGTTATTAATCCGTTCCCATGTAGATGCAGTAAGAAGGCTGATGAGCCCATGCAAACTGGAGCGACTGGGGCGCTGGTTTGGTTCGAGGCGACAAAAGTCTCGAAAGAGCATGGAGTCCATCAAAACAAACGACAAGTAGTCATAATCACAATTCAAATACTGTTTCAGGAGTGCCGCACGAAGAACGGATTCTGCTGATAGTCCGTTCCGCCCAGTGTTCTGTTTATCACCAGAACTTAAGTCCTCATAAATCCAGTCATTGAACTGTGGATGGGCGTCAAGCCATTGCGAGATACCGGAAAGCTGGGAGCAGATTTCATGAGGTACGTAATGGAGTTCCATACTACACTGCGGGTTGCGTTTTTTGCGCATTTGGAGTCCTCTGTTTTTGGCAATCCCTTATGTTTCTTGCTCTTGGGAAGTTTAGTCGCCAGATAGCAGTAGGGCTCCACTTAATTTTTCAGGATAAAATCTACAGTTTTCAATTGGTTGTGTTTTTGGACGAGAACTAGATATAGACAGCTTCAGCTGGAGCCTGACCGGACAGCTATGGGGAGCGTCCAGCCTGGCCATGATAGAACCGGATGCCAGCGGCCCGAAGCAGATAGAGATAAACATCAACGGCTGGGTCTGGGTATTCATTGTTGACCGTTACAACACAGATAGACGCTTCGGAAATGAGCGTTACACCCTCTATGGCAGCAGCCGAACCCAACTGCTCGCAGCGCCTTATGCGCCACAACGAAGCAAGAGCAACAGTGCCGACCTCAACGCTAAACAGGCGATCATCGAAGAACTGGCCAATACCGGATTCACAGCAACCTATCCTGACCTGAATGATTACAGCACACCGGATTGGATTATGCCCGGAGGCTCATTCAGCTATCAGAACCAGACCGCCATGCAGGTGGTAGCCAAGGTCGCAACTACAGCCGGATCAGTGATTATCCCAAGCCGTGATAATGACCAGGTGAGCATTCAGCCCCGATACCCGGCCAGCCCTTGGCACTGGAATACGGCCACGATGGATAAGATCATTCCGGCCAGTATGGTTATTAGTTTGAGCGCCAACTGGCGACCGGAGCAGGCTTACAATGCGGTCTATGTTTCCGGGACCAATGCTGGCGTGGCGGTCAACGTCAAACGAACAGGAACCAATGGCGATAACCCGGCTCCCGATATTCTGGAAGACTGGCTCACGGAAACGCAGGTCAATACTGAGCGAGGCCGGAATGAGCTGGCCAAGGGTGGCAATCAGAGCATTACCACCATCGAGCTGCCACTGAAGGATACCAATACGGCTTCGGGGTTGATCGAGCCGGGAATGCTGGTAGAAGTACAAGATATAACGGGAGATTGGCGGGGGCTCTGTCTGGCAACCAATATCAGTGCCTCAGGTGTTGGCAGTGTTGTTCAATCTATTGAGCTGGAGCGACATTACTAATGGCCACCACGAATATCTGGCAACAGTTTAGGGCTCTGCTTCCTGGTGGCGGGCGGATCGTTGCTATCATTACCGGCAATAATGGCAACGGTGTAACTGTTCAGCACCCCCACATAAATCTGGAATTTTCTGATTTTTATACCATCCTCTTAAGCACCATTTTTCCACAATATTCGCCAGCATGATTCCAGAACTACCCGCAACTATGTCGGCTGAGATTCTCTTGAAAGAGAATGCAGAGCTGCGGATGAGAGTTGCCTGTCTGGAAGAGCGATGTCGAGAATTGGAAGAAAAGGTTGGCAAGAACAGTCAAAACAGCAGCAAGCCGCCATCGTCTGATGGTTATCAAAAACCTTGTAAAAACAGTAATTCTCCAGATCATTCTGACGACCTTTCCGCAGATAAAGGTACCGATCCATCGGATGAAAAACCCAATCCTAAAAGTCTGAGACAGTCTTCTGGTAATAAAGCCGGTGGAAAGAAAGGGCATCAGGGCACTTGTCTTAAACAGGTCGATATCCCTGACTATATTGAGTACCTTCCGGTTAAAGAATGCAATAAATGTCAGGCGTCTCTTCTTGATAGTGAGCCGGTCAAATATATTGAACGACAGGTGTTTGAACCAGGGAGACCGGGTGAATTTGAAGTAACGGCCCATAGAGCTGAAGTAAAAATCTGCACTTGTGGTTGTCGGAATCAGGCTGAATTCCCGGAAGGTGTTACCGCTGCCGCACAATATGGCTCAGCCACACAGGCTATGGCCGTCTATCTTAACCAATACCATTTCCTGCCTTTTAAGCGCGTGTCAGAGTATTTTAATACTCTCTATAAAATGAGTGTAAGTGCAGGCACTGTCGCCAATTTTGTGGCCAGAACCTATGAAAATCTGGCTTCTACTGAAGAGGTTATTCGTGACGCCTTGCGGGAATCGTCTGTTGCCGGAGCCGATGAAACGGGTATGCGGGCCGAGGGCTCTTTGCACTGGCTACACGTTATGCGGGATGAACAATGGACGCTCTACTACTTGTCTGAAAAGCGAGGTCGTGAGGCCATGGACACGATGGGCATACTGCTAACATTTGCAGGCGTTCTGGTTCATGATCATTGGAAATCCTATTTTGCATATGCGGCAACTCACGTACTTTGCAATGCCCATCACCTGAGGGAGCTTTTGGGTGTTGTTGATAGGGACAGCAATCAACTGGCGTTGCGATTGATGAAGCTACTGAGGCTTTCCTGGCATTACTGCAAGGGCTTTAAGACCATAGGTATGCTACAGATGCCAAGTGTTGTCTGTGAACGAATCGAGAAGATTTATGACCGGTTGCTTCAGCGGGCTCTAATGAAAGAAGTCGTCTATATGGAGAAGCAACGAGAGGAGCTTAAGCGCAAGAAAGTCAAGAATACTAAAGCTTACAATCTCTTCAAACGACTCACTGAGTTCAAGGCTGAGACACTGCGCTTCATGTCAGATTTTACCATTCCCTTCGATAACAATGGCAGTGAGCGGGATGTTCGAATGGCCAAGTTAAAGCAGAAAATCTCAGGCTGCTTCAGGAGTGCAGACGGTGGTTCTATGTTTGCACGGATTCGCAGCTATTTGTCGTCTGCCAGAAAACAGGGAATGGACATATATCAATCACTTCATAGAGCTGTTCGGAATTACTGTAATATGCCTTTGCTCAGTGCTGAATAGTTACGCAACGGTACCAGTCAGGCAGAGCTTCGGGATGGTTCGGTTATTACGGTTAAGGGGGAGTCTGTGAACGTTGGAGAGAAGGTGTTTATTCAGAACGGGGAGGTAAAGGGAGCTGCGCCGAATCTGGCGCAGTACGAAGTGGAAGTGTAAGACGATCAGATCAAGAATAAAGACTCGACCCCCGACCCTTTAGCTTGTTATCAAAAATATCATTTCTACTTACACGATGTTCTGCATGGTACGACTTCTCAGGGTCTTCCAGCAGAATACGTGGCTCCAACTTTGGTCGCTTCTCTTTGCCTATCCAAGTCAGTTCAAGTTTCGTATTACTCATAGCTCAGCCTCAGTAGGGATTTTAATATGCAATGTATCAGTAATATGTAGTTGTTCTACCGGATCACTAGAGTAAGCATTCATCCAACAATGATTTAATGCATTAAAGATGATTGGCATTTGATTTTCAAAATCACTTTGAGTGATGTTGTGAGCCATCCACTTTGCTTTTTTAACTTTATCTCTTCGAGTGCATACAGTTGCCAAATGTTCAGGGTAGTAGTCCTCTAGGCCATTTACGTTAAGCACATGCAGCTGAGAGTTTAACTCTAAGAACCCATTATCTCGTTTAAATGCCTCAAATCTTGGTTGCTTGTTTTGGTCAGGCTGATCGCAAAGAATGGTTAGCTTATTACGATAAATTGGTCGTAATTTGAGTGGATTGAATACATTATTTAAGGCTCTTTTCGGGTTACAGACTGCTCTGCAATGAAAATTGGCCAAAGGCCTTGATATACAATGCCTTCAGGAAACTGCTGGCTAAATATTGCCAAGCCCTGCCACAGGAGGATTCCAGCCTGATTTATGAAATCAGCAGTCTGCAATACGAAAAGAGCCTTATTTAATCCGTTCATTGACTGATTTTGTGCTTCGTCATCACCGCCTGCTGGAAGAATTTGAATTGAAGGTTTGTCCTGATAGAAACGTTGAATAACACCTGTCAGAAAGTGAACTTCGGAAGGCCCTTCTACAATCATAAAGTTTGCAGGCAGTAATAAGTCTGCTGGATTCCCCCCCAATAAATCGAAAACAACACTGTGTTTTTCGGCTAAGTTACCGTTAATGGTTGAATCAGCTAAACTCCCATAAAATCTACGTTGTAGGGGAGTGATATGCAATCTGAACTCTTCCAGAATTTTATTGATTCCATTTCAACATTAACCAGTGAACAGCGAGACATTCTTAACAACTCGCTCCTTAGTACTCAAATAGAGGTTACCGAGGTAGTAGAAACCACTGACTCTGAACCTGTTTACAGTGAATCTATACCCAATAACGATAATGCAACACCTGACGTAGAAAAGAGCATACTTGCCCAATTTGCCGAAAACCCCAGGTGCCCCAAATGCAAAAGCCATAGCGTTGGTCGCTGGGGCATACGAAATGGCCGACAGCGCTACCACTGCAAGACTTGCGACTCAACGTTTAACGCCTTTAGTGGAACGCCTTTGGCAAGGCTCAGGCACCCTGAAAAATGGAACAAGTACCTCGCAGGTATGACTCACTCTATGGTCTTGCGACCAGCTGCTGCTGAGAATGCCATTGACTTGAAAACTGCGTTCCGCTGGCGTCACCGCTTTCTTGAAGTGATTAATAATGATCAAGCAGAAGAGCTTTGTGGCATTACTGAGCTTGATGAAACATTTTTCCGTGAATCCTTCAAAGGGCAAAGAGAAGGCCTTCCACGGCCAACCCGAAAGCGGGGTAATGATCCCAACAAAGCCCGAAAAGTCCCGGTAATGGTGGCTCGGGACCGTAATCGAAATACCGTTGACGGTGTATTAGAAAACGAAAGTGCTAATGAATTGTGCAGGCATTTAAATGGCCGCATATCGATACAGGCCACGGTCTGTGCGGATGCACACCTCGCTCACGAAAAACTTGCTGACAAGCTTGGATTTGTCTTCAAGGAGCTGGTGACATCAGCAGGTCAACATGTTGTTGAAGGCATCTACCACATCCAGACTGTAAATTCTTATCACAGTCATTTAAAACGCTGGATTGGCGGCGTATTCCAAGGGGTTGCAACTCGTTACCTTCCCCATTATCTGGCCTGGAGGCGAGAACTGACGGCAGCAAAAAAATTAACTGTTGGCCGGTTGATCAGCAGAATTACTGAACATTGGTGCTTCCAACCATTAACGGTAACTTAGCCGTGTTTTTCTGTTGGGCGGATTACCTCTATTTGTGTTTTTTTATTTTCCTTGGTTACTTTAAAAAATGACTGCTGTTGATCTTGATCACCATCAGCGATCAAGACAGAAGAGTGCGTTGTGATAAAAACCTGATCATTACCTGCGCCACGGGTTAACTCTAATAATGAGTTTTTTAATTGTCGCTGCCCTGTTGGGTGAAGATGCAATTCCGCCTCATCAATAAAGAAGATGAAAGAGCGGCCTAAGGCTTCTTCTCTTCTAAAGTCAGCATGAGCTTTGATTATAGAGAGCATTAATGCCCTTTGCATACCGTCGCCTTTATCTGCTGCAGTGGTATTTACACCATCATCAAGTTCGGCTAAGTTACCGTTAATGGTTGAATCAGCTAAACTCCCATAAAATCTACGTTGTAGGGGAGTGATATGCAATCTGAACTCTTCCAGAATTTTATTGATTCCATTTCAACATTAACCAGTGAACAGCGAGACATTCTTAACAACTCGCTCCTTAGTACTCAAATAGAGGTTACCGAGGTAGTAGAAACCACTGACTCTGAACCTGTTTACAGTGAATCTATACCCAATAACGATAATGCAACACCTGACGTAGAAAAGAGCATACTTGCCCAATTTGCCGAAAACCCCAGGTGCCCCAAATGCAAAAGCCATAGCGTTGGTCGCTGGGGCATACGAAATGGCCGACAGCGCTACCACTGCAAGACTTGCGACTCAACGTTTAACGCCTTTAGTGGAACGCCTTTGGCAAGGCTCAGGCACCCTGAAAAATGGAACAAGTACCTCGCAGGTATGACTCACTCTATGGTCTTGCGACCAGCTGCTGCTGAGAATGCCATTGACTTGAAAACTGCGTTCCGCTGGCGTCACCGCTTTCTTGAAGTGATTAATAATGATCAAGCAGAAGAGCTTTGTGGCATTACTGAGCTTGATGAAACATTTTTCCGTGAATCCTTCAAAGGGCAAAGAGAAGGCCTTCCACGGCCAACCCGAAAGCGGGGTAATGATCCCAACAAAGCCCGAAAAGTCCCGGTAATGGTGGCTCGGGACCGTAATCGAAATACCGTTGACGGTGTATTAGAAAACGAAAGTGCTAATGAATTGTGCAGGCATTTAAATGGCCGCATATCGATACAGGCCACGGTCTGTGCGGATGCACACCTCGCTCACGAAAAACTTGCTGACAAGCTTGGATTTGTCTTCAAGGAGCTGGTGACATCAGCAGGTCAACATGTTGTTGAAGGCATCTACCACATCCAGACTGTAAATTCTTATCACAGTCATTTAAAACGCTGGATTGGCGGCGTATTCCAAGGGGTTGCAACTCGTTACCTTCCCCATTATCTGGCCTGGAGGCGAGAACTGACGGCAGCAAAAAAATTAACTGTTGGCCGGTTGATCAGCAGAATTACTGAACATTGGTGCTTCCAACCATTAACGGTAACTTAGCCATCAAGTTCTGTATCATAATTTTTGAGAAAATCATCAAAGTTAGGCGTAGCTACACTGAAATTGATTTTTGTGCAATCAGGGAATTGATCTTGTAAATAAATACTCACTTTTTCACTGAGATTATTTAACGCTTGTCTTATTTTTGAATCACCATTCCCGAAGAGGGCTAAGTTACCGTTAATGGTTGGAAGCACCAATGTTCAGTAATTCTGCTGATCAACCGGCCAACAGTTAATTTTTTTGCTGCCGTCAGTTCTCGCCTCCAGGCCAGATAATGGGGAAGGTAACGAGTTGCAACCCCTTGGAATACGCCGCCAATCCAGCGTTTTAAATGACTGTGATAAGAATTTACAGTCTGGATGTGGTAGATGCCTTCAACAACATGTTGACCTGCTGATGTCACCAGCTCCTTGAAGACAAATCCAAGCTTGTCAGCAAGTTTTTCGTGAGCGAGGTGTGCATCCGCACAGACCGTGGCCTGTATCGATATGCGGCCATTTAAATGCCTGCACAATTCATTAGCACTTTCGTTTTCTAATACACCGTCAACGGTATTTCGATTACGGTCCCGAGCCACCATTACCGGGACTTTTCGGGCTTTGTTGGGATCATTACCCCGCTTTCGGGTTGGCCGTGGAAGGCCTTCTCTTTGCCCTTTGAAGGATTCACGGAAAAATGTTTCATCAAGCTCAGTAATGCCACAAAGCTCTTCTGCTTGATCATTATTAATCACTTCAAGAAAGCGGTGACGCCAGCGGAACGCAGTTTTCAAGTCAATGGCATTCTCAGCAGCAGCTGGTCGCAAGACCATAGAGTGAGTCATACCTGCGAGGTACTTGTTCCATTTTTCAGGGTGCCTGAGCCTTGCCAAAGGCGTTCCACTAAAGGCGTTAAACGTTGAGTCGCAAGTCTTGCAGTGGTAGCGCTGTCGGCCATTTCGTATGCCCCAGCGACCAACGCTATGGCTTTTGCATTTGGGGCACCTGGGGTTTTCGGCAAATTGGGCAAGTATGCTCTTTTCTACGTCAGGTGTTGCATTATCGTTATTGGGTATAGATTCACTGTAAACAGGTTCAGAGTCAGTGGTTTCTACTACCTCGGTAACCTCTATTTGAGTACTAAGGAGCGAGTTGTTAAGAATGTCTCGCTGTTCACTGGTTAATGTTGAAATGGAATCAATAAAATTCTGGAAGAGTTCAGATTGCATATCACTCCCCTACAACGTAGATTTTATGGGAGTTTAGCTGATTCAACCATTAACGGTAACTTAGCCCCCGAAGAGCTTTTCAAATTGTTCGACAAAATTGCGGTAGTCATCATCTTTTTCGAGAGTTTCAGATACAAGACCGCTTAACATTTGACCAATCGGAGTCGTGGTTTTATACGCAGATGCATCTTTGAAGTTTTTTGTGGCTTCAATAAATTCAAATCGTGGTATGCAGTTATTAAATGCAGGGTCAGCACCAGTGGGCTGCTTTTTCCACTCATCTTTCTGAGTATTATATAGCAATCTGTCTTTTGTACTTGCTGATGAACGTTTAACCTTCATCTCTGTTGCATTGCCAAGAACTTTGCGTAGTTTTTCCTGATTGGTTTCATTGCTTATTTGTGCTAGACCATCTTGTACGTCTGAAAATACTATTTCAACTTCTACGTGCTCTTCGGCTATGGAATCACAGTGACGGATTTCCTGGATATTTCCCTTTCCATTGTAAAACCATTCTACTGCCTCGAATAAATTCGATTTTCCATGATTGTTCTGGCCAACGAACACATTAAAGCTACTAGGGGTAAATTTTGCTTCTTTGATCGATCTAAAATTTGAGATCTTTATCTCTTTAATCTTCATTCCACACTCCATCGAATGGTAAACAGATCCTGTATATCCGTTTTCTTACTGAGTTTGCCTTCGAGACTTTCGATCAGGGCTTCGCGGCGTTCATCCACCTCATCCTGCTTATCAAATAGGTCGCGGCGTTGTCGGTTGCGCAGGCTTTCCAGCTTGCGTTGCTGTTTTTGCAGAGCCAGCTTTTCCTCCAGCGTGGGAGCAATTTTGGACTCTCTGCGAACTTGTTTGATGTCTTTATCCAGTTGGCGAATGCTTTGTTCCAACCCTTCCTTAAGGTCATCTGCCCAGGCATCCAGCTTATTGGTTTCCTGCTCAAAAAAGCTGAGGTTGCGGTCATTGATCTGCCGGGTAATGGTGTTGCGCTCCTGTTCCAGGGCGCTTTCCATGGCTGAAGTCGCTGTGACTTCATATTCTGAGTTCACCGTGGCTGGCAACTGCATCAGTTTTTGTGTGGTTTCCCCAGGTATTAAAGTGCCATCATCGGTTTCAGCGGCGAAGATCAGGTAATCTTCGGTTTGTTCCAATGATTCCACGGCGTATCGTTGTAGGCATAGGGTTCCGGATTTGCCGGATAGCTTTTCGATAACCGAGATTTTGGCGCTGTGTTGTGAGTAGTGAAAGGTGATTTCTGCGGCCGAAAGTGCTTCTGTTTGAGCCTGATTAATACACCATTGTGCCAAAGGATGAGAGAGCCGATAGGCATGAGGCTGCTCAATCTCCGACGGTTGACCTCGACGCATTAATTGGTATTGGCCGAGTGGAACCGGTTGTAAGTTGCCCTCCGGCAGTGCGTTAAGCTGAAAACTATGATTGTCAGTACTGAATTGAGCGAAGTGTCGCAGCTGATGACAGGATAATAACCAGAACCAGCGACCTACCTTATCCAGCCTTTGTTCCGCAGCATTCAGTTGAATTTTAAGCAGGTCGTGAATGTCTTCATCAAAGTTTTCGATCAAGAGCTGCCGTGTTTGAGTCATCTTCTCATCGATTTCTGACTCTAACTCTTTTTGCAGTTGCTGGAAGGCGGCATCAATGGTTTCCGGTGTTCGGCAGGTTTCATAAATGGCTTGAATCCTTTTCTCAAAGTCCAGACCGGATTCAATGCTGCCCAGTACTTCATCCGACGCGCCGAAGACGCCATCAAATAGATGAAACTTTTCGCTGAGCAGTCGCAGTACCCGCTGATCTGCCTGGTTGGTTTCATTCAGGAAGTTAATAACAACAACATCAAATTTCTGTCCGTACCGGTGGCAGCGACCAATGCGCTGTTCAACTCGTTGCGGGTTCCAGGGCAGGTCATAATTCATTAACAGAGAGCAGAATTGCAGGTTGACACCTTCGGCGGCGGCTTCGGTGGCAATCATTATTTCTGCATCGTTTCGGAAGTGATCGATCAGTGCTGTCCGCCGATCAATTTGGGGCGAACCGCTGACATTGTCCGATTCCTGGTTTTGCTCCAACCATGCCTGATAGATGAGTGTGGCTTCCGGGTGATTGTTGGAACCACTAAAGGTGACGATTTTATCCTCATAACCCTGCTGGCTGAGGAACGCTGCCAGATATTCCTGGGTGCGTTTGGACTCGGTAAAAATAATTGCCTTGCGGGGTGCTCCCATGGCTGACACTTGCTCAAAGCCTTGATTCAAAGCCGTTAGCAGGGCTGTGGTTTTGCTATCCACCTCAATCTTTTCAGCCTGCTTGATGTTTTGATCGAGTTCTTTGATCTCCAGTTGGAGCAGATTGTGATCTATTTCAGTGGTGTCTTCTTGAAGGTCAGTTTCTGACTCTTCCAGATACTCCTGTTCAAGATCATCGCTATCAACCCAGGTGGTTACCAGGTCGGTAGAGTTCTGACCACCTTGCTGAAGGTTTTCCAAACGACCTTTGATGGTATACAGCGTATTGAGTACTGCAGACGTACTGGAAGCTAATAGCTTCCGCAAGATCAAACCAGTGAGATGGCGTTGTCGGTGTGGAAGGGCGTAACTATCTTCTTTCTCCAGCAGGGCTGTGATGCCGTTATAGAGCCGTTGTTCATCCGGTGAAGGGGTAAATGGGACGGTCACGGTTTTACGTTGGGTATAACGGATATACTCCAGTACATCCTTACGAAGGGTTCTGTGAATGAAGCCTTTCAGGCGCTGTTTAAGCTCTAATATAGAACCGTTGTCATTAACATAGTTGTGGCGAAAGACTTTATCATCACCAAACATGTGTTCATCGATCAGGGTGGATAGGCCATACAGCTCCATCAGGGAGTTCTGGAGTGGTGTCGCTGTTAATAGCAGTTTTTTTCGTCCCTGCAGAGCCCGTTTAAGGGACTGCCCCATTTTGTTGCTGGAGCGGTGAGCGTTTCGCAGTTTGTGGGCTTCGTCAATAACCACCAGGTGCCAGGGTTCAATCAATAATTGAGTTTCCAGCCTTGCTGCGTAGTGGTAAGACATGATGACCACTTCGCCATTGCTCAGCGGATTACTGACGCCTTCTTTTTCTAATTGCTTCCAGGTTTTGGCATCGAGAATCTGTGACGGCAGATTGAATTTGTCGAGCAGCTCTTGAGCCCACTGTCTGCGCAATGACGCCGGGCAGATAATCAGGATTCGTCTTTTACGTTCTGCCCAATGTTGGCACAGCACCAAGCCGGCTTCGATGGTTTTACCCAAGCCGACTTCATCCGCCAGAACAACTCCCTGACTTAATGGATTGCTGAGAGTGAACAGTGCGGCATTAATCTGATGTGGATTAAGGTCTACACTGGCATCGAATAACGATTGAGAGAGTCGATCAACACCATTGCCAGCGTGTTGTCGGGTTAGTTCATAGGCGAAATATTTGGCTTGGTGTGGTGTGATCTGCATAAGGCCATGTTTTTTTCAAACTGCGGGTACGCTACCGCCCGTGGATTTTACCGTTGTCTTTTATTGACGCAGGGGAGCGTGGGTCCAGATAGCTCGAATGAGGAATTTATATATAACGAATCATTGTACCCACGAGAAGAGCTAGACGATAGTCGTGCTTAGCGAAGTGGAAAGGGGGAGGTCAGTTTTTTATCTGTTGGAGTACAACTGGCATAAGGATAGTAACGGGGGGAGGAAGCCTGCTCACAAAATAGGCTTACCAAAAATGAAGAAGTACCAAAAAGATACAAAAGCAACGGTACCATTTTTCCGGTATAACATTCACTACGAAATGCAGTGAAGGTACGATTTGGTACCGTTTTTGAGGCTTAGGTTACAATCAAATTGTAACCTAAAATTTTTTCTATCAGTCTAACTCATTGATTTCATTATCAAAATGGTCTGAATGAAATTCGTACCACATCACATTAATAATCCCGAAAGCACAAGCCAGAAGCACACCAAGGATCCAGGCAAAATACCACATTGTTCAGTTCCCTCTCAGTAAAGTGAATGACTTTCTTGTTCAATGCGCTCAGCGGTCATGCGGCCCCAGAGCTTGTAGAAACACCAGATGGTGTAGCCAAGGATGATGGGAACAAACACAACGGCTACACCGGTCATGATGGCCAGCGTCATAAAGCTTGAGGTTGCGTCCCAGAGTGTCAGGCTGAAGGATGGGTCGGTACTGGAAGTCAGTACAAACGGGAACAGGCTGAACCCGGCGGTCATGATGATGCCGGCCTGTGCCAGTGATGAGCAGGTGAAGTTAAGCCCATCCTGTCGGGTGCCGGAGAAGATTATGACGCCAAGGGTGCCCAGGAAGCCGAGCACCGGGGCAATCATCATGATCGGGTATTGGCTGTAGTTATTCAGCCAGGCACCCTGGGCAAGCATGACGGTTTTTTCCAGTGGGTTGGATGGTGCATTGGTGTCCAGAATGCTGGTGACCTGGTATCCGTTGATGTGAGCAACCCAGAAACCACCCATGGCAAAGGCCACCATGGTCAGCAGGGCAGAGTAGCGGGCGACAGTAGCCGCACGGTGACGGATAGGGTCGCCAGAACGCATTTTCTGCCAGACTGCGCCCTGCATGGTCAGCATGGATGCACTGACAACGCCGCACAATAGCGAGAATGGGTTGAGCAGATCAAAGAATGAGCCTGAGAAGCTGGAGCGCATAAAGCCGTCCAGCTCAAAGCCGAAGCCGACAAAGATATTGCCAAAGCCAACGCCAAACACGAGGGATGGGACGATGCCACTGATAAACAGTCCCCAGTCCCAGGCATTACGCCAGCGTGGGTCAGGCAGTTTTGAGCGGTAGTCAAAGGCCATGGGGCGAATCAACAGGGCAAAAAGTACCAGAACCATGGCCCAGTAGAAGCCGGAGAAGGCGGTCGCATAGACGGTCGGCCAGGCGGCAAACAGTGCACCACCGGCGGTGATCAGCCAGACCTGGTTTCCGTCCCAGTGGGGAGCAACCGCATTAATCATGATACGACGTTCAGTGTCGTTTTTGCTCATGAATGGCAGGAGGTTGGCTGTACCCAGATCGTAGCCATCCATAATGGCAAAACCGATAAACAGGACGCCGATCAGTACCCACCAGATAAATCGGAGAATTTCATAATCCATGGTCTTCGCTCCTTATGCTTTGCCCTGGAGGGGACTGTCAGAAACTGAAGCATCATCGGCTAGAGCCTGCTGTTGCTCGAAGTGGTAACGACCGGTATGCAGGCTGCTTGGGCCAAGTTTGGAATATTTCACCAGCAGCCAGACTTCAACGATGGCAAAAATACCGTAGAACAGGGTGAAACCGGCAATACTCAGGTACAAGTCAGTGACCGTCCGGGTGGACGCCGACAGGTAGGTGGGCAGAATACCGGATATAGACCAGGGCTGACGACCGTATTCCGCCACAAACCAGCCCATTTCACTGGCAATCCAGGGCAGAGGCAGGGACCAGAGGCAGAGCTTCAGGAAGAAGCGGCTCTTGTATTCATTACGACGGGCCGTTTTTACAAAGGCCGTCACCAGCAGCAGCAGCATCAGGACGCCGCAGCCAACCATGATGCGGAAAGAGAAGAACAGTGGCCATACTGTTGGAATAGCATCTTCTGCCGCCTGACGGATCATTGCATCGTTGGCTGCAGGGATGTTATCGGTATAACGGGTCAGCAACAGGCCATAGCCAAGGTCGTCCACCACTTCCAGGAAGGCGGCCCGGTTTTCAGGGGTGTCTTCACCGTTTTTCAGTTTCTGCAGCAGGTCATAGGCGACCATACCGCTCTTGATGCGGACGATCTTGTTTTCAATCAGGTCTTTGATACCCGTCACTTCTTCATCCAGAGAGCGGGTGGCAATAATGCCCATCAGGTAAGGAATCTTGATGGCGTAATCGGTTTCCATCTTTTCCTGGTCAGGAATCCCGATCACGGTGAAGCTGGCCGGTGCCGGGTGGGTGTCCCATTCCGCTTCAATGGCGGCCAGTTTTACCTCCTGAACATCGCCCAGCTCATAGCCGGATTCGTCACCCAGGAGAATAACGGACAGAATGGCCGCCAGACCAAACCCGGAAGCCACGGCAAACGAGCGGCGGGCAAAGCCGATATCGCGATGGTTCAGCAGGTAGTAGGCAGAAATGGACAGGACGAAAATAGCGCCCGTGGTATAACCCGCCGCTACCGTATGGATGAACTTGACCTGGGCCACCGGGTTGAACACCAGGTCGGCAAAGCTGGTCATCTCCATGCGCATGGTTTCAAAGTTGAACTCGGCACCGACCGGGTTCTGCATCCAGGCGTTGGCAATCAGAATCCAGAGCGCCGAAAGATTGGTGCCGATGGCCATCAACCAGGTACAGGCCAGATGCTGTACTTTACTTAGCCGGTCCCAACCGAAGAAGAACATACCCACGAAAGTGGATTCCAGGAAGAAGGCCATCAGGGCTTCAATGGCCAGTGGTGCGCCGAAAATATCGCCAACGTAGTGGGAGTAGTAAGACCAGTTGGTACCAAACTGGAACTCCATGGTCAGACCAGTAGCGACACCCACGGCAAAGTTGATACCAAAGAGTTTTCCCCAGAACCGGGTCATGTCCTTGTAGATCTGTTTACCCGTCATGACATAGACGGATTCCATAATGGCAAGGATAAAGGTCATGCCAATGGTCAGTGGCACAAATAGAAAATGATAGAGCGCAGTAATGGCAAATTGAAAGCGCGAGAGATCTATGACTTCTTCCAGAATCATACGACTCCTCCATAGATAAAATTGGAGATACGCCCGGCTACCTGCATCATAGAACGTAATTGTGGCTTCAGCCAGCGGCTCCCATCAGGGTGGCGGGAATCGGGGAGTGTTCCGGTTCCCATGGCCTTGAGTGAAAAAAGGCTTTCGGTGAAATCAGCGAGCTATTGATAGTGGTTCTGGGCAATAAGTAAACAGCAAACGATGGTACCTTATGTAAAAAATTAGGTAGATTTCGGTATACCGCATGCTGTTTGGCTTATTGCTCTGTGGGTGGCAGTACGAACCACTGTAAGCTTTGGATCACTGCTTATGCCATGCCTTTTAAGCTCAAACGGGTAATGGTTTTTTTGGCGTTGTAAAGGTTAATGTGCCAGTTATCTTTTGGCTGTGGAACTTCCATGGCTGAGACATTATCCAGAGAATAGGAAGCACTCAGAGGTGTCTCGTAACGGGCAATAAACTGCAGCCTTTCCAGGCTGGCATTATAGGTTTTCACCAGAAAGTTAATGGTCTGGTCACTCAGTGGCACCCGGTAATAACGGATCAGGTTTTGTGCCAGTTTCTCAGCACTGGCCGCGAGGTTCTTGTCCACGGCGCTGGCCATCGCTTCTCCCCAGGCGGCTTTGGTTCGGGCACTCATCCCCGGCTCAATATTGGCCAGACTGATGGCATTGGCACTTTCGATGGCCCTTTGGATTTGTGGATCGTGCAGATGAATGTAGGGGTCAAGAATGGTCGCGATCTCAATGGCAAGATCACGGGCCACGGCTTCGGTCAGGTTTTTTTCACCGTCTTGCTGTTCCGGGCTTTGCTGGCTGTTTTCACCTGTCGGCAGCGTTTCAAGCAGGGCTTTGGGTAAGTCCGGTGACTCATGGAGGTATTGCCGAATACGTTGAGTGACTTCTGCCTTATCCTCTTCATCCAGTAAAATGGTCTGTTCCGATATGGTCAGACTGCGTTTCAGGTTTTCATTGTTCTGATGCTGATATTTACTGGAGAGTTTCTGCCAGTTCTGCAGGGCGCGCTTTAATTGCAGGCTGTCACGCCCCTGTTTCAGGTAAGCCCTGTGGCTTTCATTGTAGATCTGGAGCGCTTTTTCCAGCTGCTGGCTCTTCGATGTCAGTGTTAACAGGTGTTTTTTTGCCCCTTTTTTCTGGGGGCTGGAAAGGGTCAGCTGACGCGCTTCGTGAACCTGAAGGCTGAGACTGTCCAGGGATTTTGTTGCGATGGCCAGCAGCTTGTGGGTGCTTAGCCCGTTACCACTGCCAATTTCTGAAGGAATCCCGATGTTATTCAGGTAGGTGGTTAATGCCTTTAAACGTGAGTATACCCTGGCACGACTGATGCGCAGGTCATTGCGTTCTTCCTCAAGCTTATCCAGGGCCCTGGCAAGGTCCCAGTGGCCGGTGTACTCAATTTTCAGGTAGGCAATTTCCCGGCCGCAGATCAGTTCGAAACAGAGGGTCAGTATCTCTTCCACGTCGTGGAGGGTCATCAGGTTTTCATTGCCTTCCTCTATGGCGGAAAGGATCCGCTCTATAAAGAGAGGCTCCCGTTTCTGTCCATCGTGGGGGCGGGCAACCACGCCATTAAGGCGCTTTTTCAGCGCTTCGGCGGTCCGTGGGTGGTTCTCATTGAGAGAGCCACGCCTTATCGGTTTCTTCCCTGGCTTCTTCGATAATGTCCTGCATACGGCTGTAAAGGCCGGCGCGACGGAATATTTCAATGCGCTCTGCCTGTTTGGCCAGTTGCTGGTTACCGGTCAGATCTTCAACGGCGGTTGAAACCCACTCAGGGCCGAGATCAAGCTTGCGCAGAAGAATGCCCGCAGAATGAATACGACGCTGCTCTTCGGGCATATTCACCTGACCAAGATCCCGGACCTGGTAGATCAGCTCAGGAATCTGGTCGATCAGGCTGAGGAGATTTATCCGGTCTCTCGCCAGTTGCCGGCCGTGGGTCATGTTGTGAAACAGTCGATAACCGATACCCAGTGCCACGGCGATAACGGAGTAGCCCAGGAAATAAAAAGTCCGCTCAAGGGGCATCATGACCCCGTAGGCAAAATAATGACCAAAATAGGCAGCCATCAGGGTGACGGGACCGGCAGTCCAGGCGTATTGCAGTATGGTGACGCTCCAGGGCTCCTGGTGCGGCGATCTGGCCACTTTCTCGAGCCAGCGCAGGTCACGTCCTTCCAGTTTCAGGTCAACATTTTCCAGCTTCTTTTTCTGTGGCTCTTTCTTATCGGGAGCGTTGTTATGAAGGCCGGTTCCTTTCGACATTTTCGAGTTAACCTGACGGAAGAAAGTTAAATTATCAAAATTATATAAGGCTTTCCTTGTGCGGGTCATATGTAAATGTACGATCGTCTTTCTGATTTTTAAACGTTTGCTGACCAGGGGGAAGCGTTTCCTTTTTGCAAATGGTTGAAATGTTTTTGCTCATTATAAAAAGTGTTTTTTTTATTTTGCCTACAGTTGATTTTACATTGCTTGGTTAACACTCATTTTTTATGATTAAAGTCATTTTCTGGAAATTGATTCTTTTTGGAATCTCAGACCTTTTTGCTGATCTCCAAGAGCCGTATTTGAAAAAGCAAGAGTGAAAAGATTGCTGTTATTTGTCTTATGGTGACAGAAAAAATGAAGGGCGCTAAATGATCGTTCGTTTTTGAGGGAAGCAGGGACCGAAATCCCCTCTGCCTCCTATCTGATGAAAGCAGTGATTAAACAATGATTAACCTGTGTAATCATGATGAATACTCAGGGCTGTGGAATACGAACATCATTGAGGCTTGTGCTGATTGATGTCCGGTTTTTACCTTTCTGCTTTGCCTGGTACATTGCGGTATCCGCTTCCTCGATTATTCTGCCCAAAGAGTTCACATCTCCGGACAGGGCAGAAATACCGATGCTGACGGTTGTGGGCTGACAGTTAGTCCACTGATTGTTTTTTGCATGTTCACTGGCAATGGCGATTCTCATTCGTTCAGCAACACGAAATGCCTGCCAGGGCTTGGTATTGGGTAATAATGCAACAAACTCTTCTCCCCCGTAACGCCCCAGTATGTCTTGATGCCTGAGCGACTTGCGGCAGCTAAGTGCCGTTGTCTTAAGTATCTGGTCTCCGGCGTTGTGGCCCTGCTGGTCATTAAGTTGTTTGAAGTTGTCAATGTCTATAAACAGGGCACAGCATGGTTGAATGGCGTCTTGCTTAAGGAAAGCCTGGATAATAGGTTCAGCTTCCTGGCAGAAGGCCCGACGGTTCAGTAATCCGGTCAGTGGGTCAAGTCTGGCCTGTTGTTGCCAGAAGAGAGATTGTCGATTGGCCTGAAAAAGAGTGCACGTATGGTTGCTGATATCGCTGGCGGTTTGCCAGGTTATGGCATTGCGGTGATGTCTGGAGGGGGCCAGTACCATGAGGACTTTATTCCCGGCATCTATGCTCAGGGGGAATACCCAGTAAATGGTTCCAAACTGGTCTTTAAAATTAATTTTTGTTTCAGTACCTGAAGAGATCACACTGAGCAAGTCGTCTCCGATATCGGGAAGCTGTTGGGCCAAATTGTCAGCGGTTTTAGAGTAGTCAGTTGTTTCTCCGAGGGAAAAGTGCCATTCATCCTGCTGGTGGCAGAGTACCATGGCAGGAACCCGTGGTAATACATCTTCGAAGGTCGCCAGTACTCTCTGGATCATATCATTGTCTGAGAGTGGTGAGTCCGGGTTTTGCAGATGTTCCCGGAGTGCTGTCTCAAATATACGACGCTTTCTGTTGGTAGGAGCGATGGCATTAACCGACATCCGGTGATGCAGGTTCTGCTGGTGGCCATGCCAGTAAAACAGAGGCAGCAGAGCGGCATGAAAAGAGAGGAGTATAAGTTCAGGGTAGGTTGGTAAGCTTCTTGGCCATGCGTCGGTATACCATGACCATGAGAGTAGAAGGAGCATGGCAAGCGCTGAAGGAAGGGTTATTTTTGCCGGACGAATACCATTGTAGAGACAATAGGCAGTTGCCAGGACAACCAGAGTGAAGCTTGCCAGAAGTGCATAGCCAGCCAGTTTTATCGTTGCTTCAGATGTGGTGATTTCTGAGGTGATCCCATAAATGACGAGAGCCATTCCAACGGTGCTTAGTGAAATAATCAATCGGTCCGTTTTGGGGGTGTGGATCGGTAGAAGTGCCAGGGATCGATAGCTGATAATACTGGTAACCAGCACCAGTGCTGTCATCAGAATGAGCCAGTGTCCCGGATCCCCCACCAGCCAGGAGACAGTGTGAAAAATGTCGCCTTCCCACATCAGGATCATCATGTTGGTAGCCAGCATATGGCTGATCAGCAGATACAGGGTTGGGGTTCGCTTCCTGAGGGTCATAAAGATGAAAATCAGGGTAACGATTAGCAGTGTCTGAATCGAACTGGTGGCGGTTTGTTGTTCGTTCAGCGTCTCATAATAATTCAGAGAAGGCCATAACTCAGGATTGAGCGAATTGAGCGCTATTTGATCATGACGTATGTACCATGTTTTTGTTTCCCCGGGCTTGAGTTCCAGCTTTATTGTATTGGGAGCACTACCTGACAGTGAACCATCAATGCCCATTTTTTTTAGTTGGTATCCGTTGTTGACCGGGAGGAAAACATCCAGCTTTTTATGGGGAACCTGGCGGAATACCATCAACCAGTCATGGGGGGAGTAGGGTGATAGTTCAATATCCAGGCGATACCACTTCAGGGGGCTCTCTTCATTGGGAAGTGAACTTTTAAAAAAGTCCGGTGGTGGATCAACCGGCACCAGTTGCAGGTCGGTGATGGCCTCATCACCACTGAGATAAATGGGATCGGCAGACAATGAACTGGACAGCGAGAGCAATAAAATCAGAAACATCAGTTGAAGACAACGGACAGGTTGATAGATTATCAGGCGTTTATTATTTTTTTTGTGTAAATGTTGCATCGAAAACAATAACGACGTCTTTCCCGGCGGAGGAAAGAGTTCCGTATCGACTGCCCGTTGTCCGTTGATTGGGGATAGCAATTTAGCTTCCTCCTTCCTGGAGAAGCAAAGTGTTTAAGACATTCTTACACAGTCGTGGGAGTGCTGTGAAGCATTTCTGTTGGCTTCAAATGGCCCTTTCATGCTTTCAAAGATCGTCACTAAACGATTTGGTTGCTGGTAAATACCAATAGTGCTCTTCATTAGATTTAGCCTGACCGTCCATGGCCTGGAGCGCATTTTATGTTCTTTGCAGTGTTGACAATGTCGCTACGCCAAAGTGCTGCTGTGAAAAAGCAACCCGTTCTTCAATCGGCAGGTCATGCTTGCGCAGCGATTCAATCAATTGAAGTCTGGGTTTGATCCCCTGGCCATTGGCAATCTGAATCGCAAGCCCCGGTCTTGCATTGAGTTCCAGAATCAGCGGTCCAAGGTTTTTATCCAGAACCAGGTCGACCCCCAGATAACCCAGGTTGGTCATCTCATAGCAGGCAGCAGACAGGGATAATATTTTATGCCAGTGAGGCACATTGAGCGTCGAGAAGTTGTGGCCTGTATCTGGATGAGTGCTGACCGGCAAATCATGCTGCACACTTCTGAGGCTGTTACCGGTGGCAATGTCCAGACCGACGCCCACCGCACCCTGATGCAGGTTTGCCTTGCCATCGGATTTTCGGGTGGCCAGGCGCATCATGGCCATTACCGGAAAGCCCCGGAAAACAATAACCCGGATATCCGGTACCCCTTCAAAGCTGTAGTCCTTAAAAATGGGGTCAGCGACGATCAGGCTTTCGATAACGGCAATGTCGGACTTTCCGCCCAGACTGTAGAGGCCGCCCAGGATATTGGAAACATCACGGCTAATGGCGTTAAAGGACAGGCTTTCACCACTGGCCTTGACATACCGGTCACTGTCACGGCCAGTAATCACCAGAATGCCTTTGCCACCACTGCCTTTGGCCGGTTTGATGACAAACTTTTCCAGTGGCTCAAGAATACCCTTTAACTTGCGAATATCGGACTGATATTCAATGACACCAATCAGTTTTGGCACATCAACACCGGCCTTTTCGGCCATGCGTTTGGTGGTCAGTTTGTCATCCACCAGAGGCAGGAGACGCCTGGGGTTATATCGGGAGATATAATTCAGGTTGCGGCTGTTCATGCTCAGTATCCCGGACTCCTTGAGCCGGGAGGGGGTTGCTATTGAGTTTTTTGTCAGCGTGTTTTGCACAAAGCTGTTTAACCATCCCACAAACCATCCCATGGAAGCCGACCTCTACTTTTCAGAATGAACCGAATGAACCGAATCAACCGAATGAACCAGTGGGTAGAACCGCTTGAGTTCAAGCAGCCGATAGCCGGTGTACTGGCCAAGTAGCAGAACAATGCCCAATAAGGTCAGCATCAGTTCAGGAAAGTTGAAGGTTAGCTGTTCAACAATGGGGTTGGACATCAACAGATAACTCATGGTGGCCACCAGAAGACTGCCGCCGCCTTCTTTAAATACATCCTTGGGGCCTTCCTCTTCCCAGAGGATGGACATTCTTTCAATGGTCCATGCCAGAATGATCATCGGGAAGAAAGTAACGGTCAGTGCCTGGGTGATACCCAGCTTCCAGCTCAGGATGCTCATAGCGGCCATGATCAGTATCACCACTATGATGACGGCCCCAAGCCGGGCGACCAGTAGCATGTTCTGCTGGCTGAGGAAAGATCGTATCCATAAACCAATGGACACCAGGGAGATGAAAATCACTAACCCGGGTATTAATTGAGTTTGCAGGAACGCCATGGCAATCAGCACCGGCATAAATGTGCCGGATGTGCGCAGACCGACGACAATTCGCATAAACAGAACCGTCAGCACGCCAATCGGTATCAACAGAATAATCTTAAAGGCATTCTGGACTTCCAATGGCAGGGAGTAGATTGAAAAGTCAATTAATGCGGCACCATCCTGAGTTGCCTGGGTGAGCGCCAGCTCCCTGGTTGGGACATTCTGGGAAATAATAGAGAACTTGACGTCAGAGTTAACGCCGCCCATGACATCCAGGAGTGATTTGGCCCCACGCTGCCAGAGGAAGAAGGCGTCCGGATTACCGGCTTTACCGGTTTTGGGGTCAAAGAGTTGCCATTGCGTGCCATCATACACCTCAATCATGTCCACAATGGGTTGCCGGCGACGGCCATCTTCCAGGTGAAGACCCCGGACAATGCGAGCGGGGATGTTACCCATATGAAGCAGATTGACCAGTAAGTCCGGAAGCCTGACACCTTCTTCCACCATGCCGAGCAGCATATTGGCGTTCTGGTCAGGTTCTTTGGCATTAAACTGGTTGATCATGGTGCCGGCAAAACTTACCGGGTCTGCTGAACGGTCAGTCACCTGGTTTAACAGGCTGGTTGCGGCGGTTTGATAGGGCTCGGGAAGTACAGGAGCAATGAATGGTTCGGGCTGGTCATTAACGCTCGGGCTAATACCGGGCTCCAGGCGGAGCTTAACCTTATAAAACAGATCCTGACGACCGTCCGCTTTACGGGTACTCCAGACAGCACGACGTTGACCGCCATCATTAGTCTGGTTGATACCATAGCCGGGTGAGGCGAAGGATTCATCGAGAATTCTGACATCGGACTGCTGGTCCGGGAGGGTCAGGCTTGCCTGGGCCGCTTCCCCCTGAGCTTTGAAGCTTACCCAGGCTTCAACGCTCCAGACAGTAGAGATATCCTTGCCCAACAAAGGAAAACCCAGTGCAAAGTGTTTGTAAAGGGTTAATCCCAAGCCTGCAACAATCAATACAGCAACCATAAGGCCAAGCTGAAAACGACCTTTCATTCTTTCCCTCGCTTTTTACTGTCTATCTCAACTGAACCCGGCTAAAGGCTGCATGCTGATGAGAGCTTGTGCCTCTCAGGGCTTTCTCCCGCTCAGGGCTGTTTGGTATCAGAAATATACTCTCTGGATACATCCACCAAGGCGCGTTTCTCAAGGAAACGTGCACCGATCAAGGCCGGGAACTCATAGTTTTCCCTGCTACGCAACGTAAATTGTGTCGGTATAAGGATGTCACCAATTCTGGCGTTCAGGGTGATAACGGGACGTCGCTCAGACTCCTCTCCATGACGTTTGATCCGAACGAACCGGGTCACCGGTTCCTGCATGGATATAAGATCACCTGTTGAATTTGCCAGTTGGAAGCGAACCCAGTCTTTGCCATCTTTTTCAAAAAGCTCGATCTCCCGTGCATCGATGGAAGAGGTCAGGGCACCGGTATCAATCCGGGCTTTGAGGACCGTATCGGAATCAGGCAGGGCTACGTGCTCAATAGCTCCAACGGTGGCCAGTCCCTTAATGCTGACAGGTTTGATGATGGCCCTGGTGTATGACTTCTGGGTAACAGGAACCTGAGCTTTGCGGTTATTCGAGCTGACCACCATTTTAGTGGCAATATGCCGCTGATTAACGTCGATAACAGCCAGATCCTGCATAAAGGTACGGCCGATCAAAAGGGGTGACTCATAGTTGCCGCGATCAGTCAGGGAAACCGGCACAGACTGGGTAATGTCACCGATGGTTATGGTCATCATGACCACCGGGCGCTCGACAGATGAGAGCCCGGGACGTTTTATCCGGGTTACACCTTTGACCGGCAGCTCCATCGGCTGAGTACCACTGGAAGTACGATGCAAGTCAAACTTGACCCATTTTTTGCCATCCCGCTCAAAAAATTGGATATTTCTGGCATCCACGGAGCTGTTTTCTGCCCCGGTATCCAACTTTGCCTCTATTTTGAGGTTCAGGTTTGGCAGAGTAGCAGTTTCGTTGATGCCAAGGACGAGTCGGCCATCCTGGTGAGCAGGGGTTTGGATTGTCTGCTCACGAATAGTAATCTCATGGGTCTTGTCAGGAGGCAACGTTGTTTCCTCCGGTCTTGATGGCACCATGGGATGTTCCGACTTCTCCGGGACTGGAACGGGTTGAATAATATCTGAATCATCCTTGGCAGGACGCTCTTTATAAAAAACTGTCTGGCAGCCGGTTAAGATCATGGTTAAAACAAATAAAGCAGGTAGGGCCAAGTTGCGGAACATGTGACAAGCACTACGTTTTTGGGGATTATTAAGGTTCACGCATCTTATGCGTGCAGCCATGGCTGTTGCCTGTTATCAACAAAACATTAGAGCCCTTGACTAAGGAATCTGGTGATAGTGGCTGAAGTATTGGCAACTATAAGGACATGCAGCTTACTTGATCCGTCTTCGCTTGCCAATTGTTAATCGTGACTAAATTCTGATAAGCGTCAAGAAATACGATACCAGTAACAAAGCCACGCAGTGATTAAAGCGTTGTTGTGGCTTTATTATGGCGTTTGACAGTTTGATGCAGGCCTGATGAATAAACCAAGTAGAATAGTTATGAACAATACGACAACAGACGGAAGTAGCCAGACCATATGCACTTCATAGCCGGGAATGATACTGAATGGCTGTAAGAAAGGTTGAAGCTCTGCATAATCGGTTATGCGCAGTACATCGATAATGCTAAGAGTGAAAATGGTAATCAGTGTCGCCCGGTAAGTCAGGACGGGCCTGGGTAGCCAGTCACGAATCAGCCCAAGGAAAATCAACGATATGGATATTGGATATAGAATCAGAAGTACTGGAATGAAGAGGTCAATAATCTCATTCAAGCCCATATTGGCAAAGAATATACAGATTAAACTAATGATGGTAACAATAGTCTTATAGCTCACGTTTTTGAACATTTCATCAAAATACTCACTGCAGGCGGTGATGCAGCCGATCGCTGTTGTCAGACAGGCGAGGGCCACGACGGCAGCCAGTAATGCTGTTCCGGTGGTACCAAAAAGTGTTTCAGCGTAAATGGTCAGGATTTGCCCTCCATTGCCCGGATCCGGTGCTACGTCCCGGCTGGTTGCTCCCAGGTAAAACAGAGACACGTAGACAAGGGCCAATCCAATCGCAGCAATGATTCCAGTGGTAATGCTGTAGTGGAACAGACTGGATTTCTCTTTAATGCCATGTGATTTCAGGTTGGTGATGATGACTATACCGAACATCAGTGCCGCCAGTGCATCCATGGTCATATAGCCCTCAAGGAAACCCTTGATAAACGGTGTTTCGGTATAAGTGCCGATCGCCTGTCCGGGAGTACCGAGAGGGGAAATAATAGGTGAAATGCCCAAAATCACCAACAGGACAATAAGTGCTGGTGTGATCAATTTTCCCACCGATTCCAGTAGTTTCCCCGGGCGAATTGACAGATACCAAGAGATGCTGAAGAAAATCAGACTGAATATAAACCGGGTAAATGCGCTGGGTTCGGAGAGAAAGGGAGTCAGACCGACTTCATAGGATACCAGGGCTGTTCTCGGTACTGCATATAAGGGACCGATGATGAGATAAATACAGGACCCAAGGGCGACTATGATGGACTTGGGCATTTCCCCGCTGATCTCATTAAAGCCACCGCCCACTCTTGATATGGCGACAATGCCCAGCAGTGGAAGACCGACGCCGGTGAGCAGGAAGCCTGCAGCTGCATACCACATGTCTTCACCTGCCAACTGTCCAACCATCGGGGGAAAGATTAAATTGCCTGCCCCAAGAAACATGGCAAACACCATAAACCCCATACCAACAATATTCTGTATACTCAGTTTTTGTTTCATATTTTCAGCATCCAGGATCCCTGATTATTAAATGTTTTGCCGGGATCTGCTCCTTTTTCACCATAAATAGCCTTGAAGGGTACAGATTGCGTGAACAAACTGCCTGCTATCAGTATGGACGCTATCAGTAAAAGTGGTAGTTGGAGTAATTGATGAGCCTCAAGCAGCGTGATCCATCCTGTGGGCAGGAAAGTCAATCATTTAATGACCTCTCGGTGGTGCTGAGCAAAGGTCATCATGGGGCTGATCGTTGCTGATTTGTTGGAAACTTTCCTGTAAGAGGCGGATCAGGGTTTCATGATCACCGGCTTCAAGGAAAATATCCGGGCTTTGGCACAGTCGGGTATCCCAGAGTACTTGCATGTTGTAGAGCTCACCAAAAGGTGGGATGGCTCCGGGTTCGCAGTCCTTGAACCTGCCGTTAAGCTCGTGCTCTGTGGCGAATTGCAGTTTTGAGTTGGTGATTTGGCTCACTTGATGAATGTTTACCCGGTTGGCAGCCGGTAAAATGGCCATCAGGTAGTGATCAAGGCTATCTTTCAGAACAACTGCTTTGGCTAGTTGATGGAGTGGGATCTGAGCAGCGATGGCGCTTTGCAGGGAACTCTTGCTGGGTTGATGCCTGACGGTTTGATAGGGAATGCTCTGTTTTGCAAGGTATTTATAGACTGTGTTAGCAATGCTCATGGTAGAAATCACCCCAGTAAATAATGGCTTGAGGTGAGCAAAGTATAGTCACTGATTCTCCTGTTTCAGTGATAATTGGTATTGCTGCCTGAAAAATGAGCGAAAAGTCCCGACTTAGAGAGACAGCAGGCAATAAAACATGAAGTTTGTTACCAAGAGAAAAATGGTCTGATTAACGAGCGAAGCCAGCCCTCTGGCCCACTCCTGCTCGTCACATGATTCATTAGCTGGCTTGTTACAACCAGCCTTTGCGTTTAAAAAACAGGAAGGTGGCTAAAGCGCTCAACAACATAAGTCCCAGGGCAAGTGGGTAGCCATACTCAACCGAGAGTTCTGGCATGGCTTTGAAATTCATCCCGTAAATACTGGCAATCAGTGTTGGTGGCAGGAACATGACCGCTGCGACTGAGAAAATCTTGATAATGTTATTTTGTTCAAGATTGAGGTAGCCCATTGTGGACTCCATCAAAAAGTTGATCTTTTCGAACAGGAAGCCGGTATGTGGTGTCAGGGATTCAATATCCCGAAGCATATCCCTGATACTGTCTCTCTGTTCATCATTGAGCATGTGATTACATGCACGCATCAGATAGCGAAGTGAGCGCTGGGTATCCAGCAGATTCAATCTGACTTTACCATTCAGGTCCTCCTGAAGTGTGATGGTGCGCAACTGCTCATCAACATCTTTGTACTGATCTGACAGCGCATTCTGGCTAACTTCTTCCAGATCTTCGTAAACCTCTTCCAGGGTATCGGCAAGGTATTCAACCTTGGCATCAAAGAGAGTAATGATAACATCCAGAGGTGTGGTCGCCTTTACGTGCTGGGTTTTCAGGTGTTTACGCATAAGCCGGAATAATCCGGTAGGCTCATCCTGAAGGGTAATCAGCTTATCGGGCCTGAGGTTGAAAGCGACGTTAATATTTCTCAGCTCGTGGCCAGACCTGTGGGGAAACAGCGATCGAATATGAATACCGGATTCGGTTTCAAAGTAGCGGGAAGATATTTCAATTTCACCCAGATCTTCTTCCTCGGGCAGGCAGCCGGGGAAGTGGGTGGTTAACCAGTGGTGCTCATCGCTGTCCGGCTCGGTGGCTTCCAGCCATATAGTGCCCTTGGCCGGTGGGAATTCTGGCGTAACCCGGTCAATGGAAAATTGGTTTCCCTGAGCACTATAGGCAAAGATCATAGTTACTGCCTTATTGATAACGAAGTACATTGACTGGCTCGAAGTCATCGTGCCAGCTACCAAACTTTCTGAATGACCAGATCCTGAATATATCAAAAAACAACGGATCATATTGCCATTTTCAGATTTCAGAATATTGAACGGTTTGCGAACAAGGTTGCGAAAAAAAGGGAGAGGGATTGTACGATAATTGACTTCTATTTTGATAGCAGGAGCGTGACCGTTGCTGATCGTCAGTCAAGATAATATCAATTCCATGTAGGCAGATCGTATCGGATTTTTACGGTGTAATGGCGTCATGACTTGAAGCTTCACGCAGTAAACGGATTAATGCGTTACATATTTCGTTACAGCTTGCAGCCTCCTGAATGGCTTCACCATTGCTGTCGGCAATGATAAAACTGTCTTCAACCTTTTCTCCGAAGGTGGCAACTTTGGCGCCGTGCACCTGCAGATTCAGGTTGGCGAAGGTTTTACCGATCAGGGCAAGCAGTCCCGGCCGGTCTGTGGCGGTAATATCAAGAACCGTTTGTCTGGGCTCAATCTGGTTGCTGATCAGTACGACTGGCTCCCGGTTAAAATAGCGGAGTTGTCGGGGTGTTCTCCGGCGAATCAGGTCAGGAAATTTGTCCGGGGCCGAAAGGGTATTCTGCAAATGAGTCTTGATGTCCAGTATCCGTTCGGCATTGGGGCCGATGGCAGAGCCGTCTTCTTCAAGAACGGTGTAGGTATCAAGGCTGTAGTTACTTCTGGAAGTGATGATTCTGGCATCCTGAATGGCCAGTCCCAGCTGATGGAACGCAGCCACTGTGGCAGCGAACAGGTTGGACTGGTCATGGGTGTAGACAAATACCCGCGAGCCCTGCTGCTCATAACCATCAGCAATTGCCGGAATCAGGATCAGCGGCTTGTTCGAGTCATGCTGAAGAATACCTTCAGTCTGCCAGCTGATTTCATCGCTTTGGTGACGAAGAAAATACTCATCATTAAACTGATCCCAGAGATAGGATATATCTTCCTCTTTTAAGCCTTTTCCAGTAAGCAGGGCCATTGCCCGCTGCTTTGTGTTGGCGATTTGCTCATTCATTTCGGGCAGATTATCGACGCCCCGTTTCAATAGCTGCTGGGTTTGAGAGAAAAGCTGTTGCAACAGAGAATCCCGCCAGCCATTCCAAAGTCCGGGATTGGTTGCGTTAATATCAGCTACCGTAAGCAGATACAGGTACTTGAGTCGCTCCCGGGTTCCGACACGTCGGGCAAAGTCCTGAATGACTTTTGGGTCGGACAGATCTTTTTTCTGAGCGGTGACCGACATAGTCAGGTGTTCCTGTACCAGCCAGACAATCAGTGCTGTGTCTTCTTTATTCAGTCCATGAACACGACAAAATTGCTTTGCATCCACTGCACCCAGCTGGGAGTGGTCTCCTCCACGACCTTTGCCGATATCATGGTAAAGGCCAGCCAGGTAAAGTAATTCCTGTTTGGGAATTCGGTGGATGATTTTTGAGGCGATGGGAAACTGCTGGTGGCTCTTTTGATAGGAAAAGCTTCGCAGGTATTTTATCAATAACAGAGTATGGGCATCGACCGTGAGTGTATGGAAAAGATCATACTGCATCTGTCCTATGATTTTACCAAATTCCGGAAGGTAGCGACCCAGTATGCCATAGCGGGCGAGTCTTCTTAACGTCGCTGTTAATGCATAAGGGGCGCGCATAAGTTCCAGAAACAGCTTTGTGCATCGCGGGTCTTTGCGAAAGGTGCTGTCTACCAGGTGGCGGTAATCTCTCAGCAGTCGTATGGTTTCGGCGGTTGGTCCCTGGATTGTCTGATCCCGGGTAATCAGCACAAACATCTCCAGAATAGCTGGAGGGTATTCGGCAAAAACCTTGTCGTGGATGGTTTCAATGTAGTGATTGCATACCTGAAAACGTTCATTAATAGCATGAACTTCCTGCATGATTCCGGCGCTGAGGATATCGTCGTCAAAATGTTGCAGAAGCAGGTCTTTTAGCTGGCTGACATTCATGACAGTGCGAAAGTAGCTCTGCATGAACTGCTCCACTGCCAAAGCGCCTGTATGATCATGATAACCAAACTGGCTGGCCAGCGTTCGCTGATGATCAAACAGCAGGCGATCTTCTCCACGCCCTGTCAGTGAGTGAAGTGCCCAGCGAATTTTCCAGAGAAATGCCCTGCATCTCTGCAGCTGCTGATATTCAGCATTGCTCAGGAAGCCAAGCTCCAAAAGTTCAGCGGGATCATGAGTTCCGTAGTGCCGTCGGGCCACCCATCCGAGCATGTGCAGATCCCGAAGGCCACCTGGTGAACCTTTGATATTGGGTTCCAGATCGTACTCGGTGTCATTATATTTACGGTGGCGTTTTCGTTGCTCTTCGAATTTCGCCTGAAGATAAAGTTGGCTGGGCCACATGTGTTCAGTGTCAATCGTGTCCAGCAGATGTTCGTGCAGGAATACCGGGCCGGATACAACCCTCGACTCCATCAGATTGGTGATGATGGTCAGATCATTAGCCGCCTGGCTTGCACACTCATCAAGGGAACGGACACTGGATCCCACTTTTAATCCGATGTCCCAGAGCAAGGTCAGAAAACGCTCGATAGCATCCTGATGTTCATTATATTGGTCTTTTTCCAGCAGTATCAAAATGTCGATATCTGACCCCGGATGCAGTTCACCCCTGCCGTATCCCCCGACAGCCAGGAGTGCAATGGGGCAGCCATTATTCCAATTGAGATGCTCCCATGCCAGGCACAGAACCTGATCGATCAACCAGGCTCTGGCAACTACCAGCTGATCTATATCCATACCATCCAGAAACCATTGATCCATTTTGGTTGTGGCTTCCTTCAGGCATTTCTTGTAGGCCGGTATGGGGGTTTTGGCAATAGTTAAGTCCGCCCGGAACTGACTCTTGTTGAAAAGGGCGTCCTTGACAGAGAGTGGGATTTTCTGGAACGGATTGCTCATTATCGGCTGCTGTCTTTTATTGTCGGTGCATGTATTGCTGGTGAATGGCATCGGTATCTGGTTGGTGAGAGTGACCACTATGGGCATGATAAAAGGATTACTGAAAAAAATCAGTACTATAATGATCCGTGGGCTTTTCTGGCTGAACTTGTCTGACAAGTTTCTTGTCAGTTACCTCAGACAACCTCTTATATGTCACTATCGTGTTCAGGTATGAGTAATACGTCACTATGAGTATATTTTCTTCTGGTCAGTTCTGGGTTGCCGTTGACTGGGCAGCAGAAAGCTATAGCGCTTTTCTGATGAAAAAGGAAAGTTTGGTTGACAGTAAAACAGGGGAACCGGGAGTTTTACAGGTCAAAGACGGTGCTTTTGAAGCGGCATTAAAAACCATTGTTGATCCATGGCTGTCTGCTCATGGTGAATTTCCGATCATTCTCTCCGGTCTGGTAGGAGCACGGGAAGGTTGGGTTGAAGTTGCCTATGTTCGTACCCCCTGTTCGAACCGCTCTATTCTGGATGGGGTTGTCAAAGTCCCAGTCAATCAGTTGAAAAATGTATCCATCGTTCCGGGTATTTTGCATTCCGGAGATGAGTATTCTGAGGTCTTGAACGGGGAGGAAGTATCCATCATTGGTGCTATCAAAGACCAGGGGATTTCTAATGGCTGGCTGCTGAAGTCCGGAGCGCACTGTAAGCTTGTCAGGGTAGAAGACGATGCTATCACGCAGCTTTCTACCTATATAACCGGGGAACTATACAGTGTGCTGGATCAACACTCATCACTGTGCCGACATGCTGGCGTTGAGCAAAAAGTCTCCTCTATCGATTTTATGACCGGGGTAAGAACCGCTTTGCAATCCAGTTGCTTGTCCAAAATACTCTTTAGTGTCAGTACTCGCCGACTGGTCAACCAAATAGAGGCTGAACATGTCAGTAGTTACTTATCTGGATTATTAATTGGCCATGAATTTCGGGATTTTAAATCAATGGGGCTGGATGATCTGGTTCTGATTAGCAGTGGTCAGTTGATGGAACTCTATCAACTGGCATTTGATGAGCTATCCATCCAAACAGTATTGGTTGATTCGCAGAGAACTTACCTTTTAGGAGCGCAGTTCATTCTGGAGTCTCTGGAGGATGTCAGTTGAGCCGGAAAGTCAGCTATGCCTTGAAAGACGACAGACAATCAAGGCATAGGAGGAGACTAGAGGTTTTCTTCTTTTCGTTTGGTTAGCACTTCATGGCCTGACGCAGTTACAGCGATGGTGTGTTCCCATTGTGCTGAAGGGCGTCGGTCTCTGGTTACCGCTGTCCATCCATCGCCCAGTAGCCTGGTTCCTTTCTTGCCGGCATTGATCATTGGTTCGATAGTAAATGTCATGCCCTCTTTCAGGACGCAGTCATTTCTGTCGTTATAACCTTCATAGTGGATGACCTGCGGATCTTCATGAAAAACACGGCCAATACCATGGCCACAGTACTCTTCAACCACTGAGAAATGGTTATCGTGGGCATGCCTGGCAATCACATGACCGATATCACTCAGACGGTTACCCGGTTTGACTTGCTCAATTCCCAGATAGAGGCACTCCTGAGTTACCTGTACCAGCCGCTGATTAAATGGTTGAACCTCGCCAACCAGGAACATTTTGCTGGTATCACCATGGTAGCCATCTTTGATCACGGTGATATCGATATTAACCACGTCACCATTTTTCAGGAATTTATTGTCACTGGGAATGCCGTGACAAACGACCTGGTTAATGGAAATACAGGTGGACCTTGGAAAGCCGGGTCTGCCGGGGGCTGCGCCATAATTCAGTGGGGCTGGGATTGCTTTTTGAACATTGACGATATAATCATGACAGATAGTATCCAGCTCGCCGGTCGATACGCCGGGCTTGACATGGGGTTCGATCATTTCCAGCACTTCAGCGGCCAGACGGCCAGCGATGCGCATCTTTTCAATTTCTTCAGGGGTTTTGATGGTTACATTCATTGTCAGGTCAAGCCGCTTAAAGATGCGAAAGTTAATGATAATCCTTGTTATCTTACCAGAATCCCCAAGCGAAGTATGAACATTATTGTATGTCTCGGGTGGCTCCTCGACAGCGCAGGCAAGTTTGATTGGATTTAAAGCAGGTACATCACCGATAAAGCGACAGCCCCAACAGGCACAGCAAGTTGTGCATAGCTGACAAAGTGCCAGAAGCTTGATAGCCAGGTTCTCTGGTCTACATTGGGGTTTGACTTGAACCTGACATCAAGGCTCTTCTTTGAAAAATAATGATCTTCACGTCGGTTCAAACTGAAGAGACCCCACAAGGTGTACCACTTGCAATCCCAGGCATCAGGATCTGATTTGCAGGACTGGTGATAGAAAGGAAAATTTTTCTGATAAACCGTTAACTTCAGTGTGTATTCTGTGTCCGGAGTCAGGTGGTCATCATAGCTGATGGCCTCGTTGGCCAGGAAAATTTTACCGGGGTAATAGAACAGTGATGGTAGATAACTTCGATAAATATTTTTGTCAGGGTTATCGCCATTTTTCAGTTTGAACTCCCAGAGTGTGGAGCGTCGAATTTGCTGGTTGCTTGAGATGGCATTCAGAGTTTGTTGAATGCCTTTGGCTTCATCAATGTAGATAGTGGACTTCAGTCTCTCGCCAAATATAGATGGTTCATAGAGTTGGATTCTCACGATGATATTTTTCAGCTTTTCGGTTACGTCTTCTGATACCTCGCTGAGTGCTGCAGCAGAAAAGTCCTGGGCTCTCATGATCATTGGGTAGCCTTTTTCTTCCCTTGAGCCATTAAGGCCCGGGGCTGATTGCCATACCAAGGGATCAATGTCCTCGTTGTCAAAAGCTTTTGGCAGTGAAAAGGCATTGGGAGAACGCGAGGCAATTCTTTTCTGTGTGTCTACGGTAAAGCTGATCTTGTCATGCCCCCTGAATCGACAGGAAAGGCTATCGGGTTGTTGATTGTGAATATATTGGCTGAGGCTGTATTCATTTTTAGGGTCTTCAATCAACAGTGTTGGTGCTAACTCGGCAGATTGTGACTCCCACCAGCTACTTTTCACGTTGCTGACAGTGATTAGTTCCTCTTCGCCCGGCAGCAGGTCATAGCCATTGGCAAGACGGTCAATGTAGCCAGGGGAACCGGGGCTCCAGTGAGCCTGGTTTTTTTTCAGAAACTCAACATCAAAAACCAGTTTTCCATCACCACCACCACAGTGTTGGCTTTCATGCAAGGTTACATCGGCATAACAGCTTTTGGGTTCTCTATGGCATTGGTTAACCCATTCTGTATCCCCATGCTCAGTGGTTACCATTTTTTCTCCACAAACCTCATAGGTACCACAGGTCAATGCATCTCTGATTAGACGACAGTCCTGCCACTCCCAGTGAAGGTAAGTAGGGTAGTCTATGACCCCTGCCCAGGCTGGTGACGGCTGTTGTCTTAACCGGTCAGCAGCCTCATGGCGGCTGATGTTTTTTAAATCAAGCCATGCTTCTTCATCAAAAGACTCTGGTAAGCGAACGTGAGTGTGATTACTGGCTGAACATCTCAGCTCTTCGAACTGGAAGTTGCGGGTCTGGTACGAGGGAATAACTTGTCCTGGACATGATCTGCTTACTATCCCTCGGGGCTCAGACATTTGAACGCAATAGTTAGCAATATAATAAGGTTCTTGACCAGGAAATGCGTGTGGCTTTAATGGTAAAAGCATGAGAAGCAAAGCCCCATACACAAGCTGCTTTTTGCTAGCCATTACATCAACCTGCGAAAACTTTTGGTTTTATTATGAAAATGGGCATCTTGTAGCAGGGATGCCCATAGCTATATTGTGAAATAGTTAAAAAAGGTGCCTTTTTTTTCTGCGCTCAGAAATGACGTTGTCCCTGGTCAGCATATCAACCACGCTTTGTAGCTTTCTGGCTTCATCAAGGCGGTTTTCCTGGTTTTCCAGCGCGTTGATGCACATGGCAACGGCTCCTTTGAGTGTTCCTGCCTCAACCATCATTACATCGCTTTCAATATCATCATCCAATGCTTCTGATGAGCTGAAAACCTGTCTTGCTTTGAATTGATAGAGGGCTCTTCCCATATCAGAGCTCAGATAATGCTGGCGATACCCGTCACGAACCTTTCTCAGGCCGCCTGAACGGCTAATGGCAAGCTCTTCATCAATATCTTTTTTAATCAGGGCAATGATGAAATATTTGGTGTCCATCTCATTGGATTTACCGGCAACCCAGGTGAGCCATGAACTGACCGATAACCACCTTTTGCTGGCGGAATTTTCAATGGTTACCATCGCTTCCTGAGCAAGATTTCCATAGCGCATGAGTTTGTTTTGATCGTAAACGGGGGCGGCACCAACGGTCATATCGCTTAGATAATAATCCAGATTGAAAATACGCTTGTCATATTCAACCGGGATGCAGCCTATTTGAATACCATAGGTGGCTCTGATGTATGATCTTGCCCAGAATGCATCAATTAACATCTCTTTGGCTCTTAAACTGCCTTCCGGATCGGAAATGGATCGGTATCTTTCTGAAGTGCCGAAGGTGTCAATAAAGGTTTCAATGGCATCTTTGGTAAAGCGGTTGATTCCTTCATCGATGACTCGCTTATCCTGGGTTCGCATAGCCCGTAGCTGCAGCACATTACGTTTCATATCCGCTATCTGTTCTGCAGTAAACAGTGACATCGACTTGAGTTGGTCGCTACTGATTCCGAGCTGCTGATGAAGCATACCGCTCGGCAGGACAATGTTGAAATGGAGCTGACTGACCTGAGAATCAAGCTTTCGCAATGTGGACTGATATTGGTGAACCAGTGGAAGCATGTCAACCTGGCTATCAGGATCTGCGGTTATGTCTGGTCTGAGGGTTGGAAAATGTTCCAGATTATTAACATCTTCAAGGAATAAGTTTGATTCCTGTGTGAACGTCCTCACACTGTCAAGAAATTCCCTCACTGGTATTGGCTGAAGAAGGCTGTCATCAGAAACTTTCTGGAGCTCTGAGGCAACGTTACTTAAGTCTCTCAGGTTGCGACGAAGATCATCAATCGTTTTGAGGAGAATGTCGCCATCACGCTCACCTCGTAAATAAAAAGCCTGGATATATGCTTGCTCGATTTCTGTTCTGTTGGCAAGGTTGATAGTCAATACGTCAGTATTGTCGGGTGTGACATTGACCACCGGAGGAAGTACGATGCCAGCATCTGGTCTGGGGGCTTTTTCGTAATGATCGGGAGATATCTGTTGCTCATGATCATACTCAAACCGGGTTGGTTCTCGCCATGAGGCAGTTCTTGCTGCAACGGTTTCTATCAACGTAAATGAAGTGATTAAGACGCAGAATAATAGACCGCCAGTGACTCTGTTCATTATTTTAACTCTGATGTGTTGAAGTGAGTTGTGTGACTGGTAGATTGACCCTATTGAAAGAATATAGTTCCGTTTGGCTGAGCAAATTGCTTGTTGATGCCCGGAAGAAAATAGCCAGAGTCGCTGCTGATGTTCAGAAAAAGTTTCGAAAACTGTATGGATATGGTATAAAGCGCCACTCGATTTCGAGATTTAAGGTGCGTTGCGCTCAGTCCTGAGGATTGAACAAGACAGGCCTTATTGAACTTGGTATTGAACATAGATCTCACATTCACCGACACATCATTCCGGGTGCCGACTCTCTCTTCAAAGACGCTTTTTCAGGGCTTATTTCTGAGAGAAACTGGTCGAATGCATGGGGTGTTTGGAGGCATAACCCTGAATCAGGAGATTCCCATGACTCAAGTCACTATGCGTGACATGCTCAAGGCTGGCGTGCATTTCGGTCACCAGACCCGCTACTGGAACCCAAAGATGAACAAGTACATCTTTGGTGCGCGCAACAGAATTCATATCATCAACCTTGAGCATACCCTGCCTGCCTTTAATGGCGCACTGAAGTTCATCGGCAAACTGGCTGAAGGCAAGAACAAGGTGCTCTTTGTCGGTACCAAGCGTGCGGCTGGCAAGATCATTCGTGAAGAAGCTGCCCGTTGTGGCATGCCTTACGTTGATCATCGCTGGTTGGGTGGTATGCTGACCAACTACAAAACCATCCGTCAGTCCATCAAGCGCCTGCGTGATCTGGAAGGTCAGCGTGATGACGGTACGTTTGAAAAGCTGACCAAGAAAGAAGCGCTGATGCGCAGCCGTGATCTGGAAAAGCTGGATCGCAGCCTGGGTGGTATTAAAGATATGGGCAGCCTGCCAGACGCACTGTTCGTTATCGATGTTGAGCACGAGCGTATTGCCATTCAGGAAGCCAACAAGCTGGGCATTCCTGTTATCGGTATCGTGGACACCAACTCCAGCCCGGAAGGTGTGGATTACATCATTCCAGGCAATGATGATGCTATCCGCGCGATTCAGCTGTACCTGAGGGCCGCTGCTGATGTGATTCTGGAAGGTCGTGCCCGTGCGAGCACTGGTGCTGAAGACGAGTTCGTAGAAATCGAAGAGTCTTCTGTGGCTGAGTCTCCAAAGGCTGAGGAAGCGGAAGGTTCTGAAGAAGCCTGAGGCTTTGAGGATCCAGCTCCAGGCAGGATCTAGGCAGGCTGGCTAAGTGACCGGCTTGCAGGATAGCTCCCATAAGGGTTGTCCTGAAAAAATAGAGACTGTATGGAGTAGAAGGGGGCTTTGCCCCCTTTTTTCCGATGTACAGATAACTATTCTTTTTCATCTCTGGTCAAGGGGGATGGAATGAGACTGTCAATTTGAGAGGAATCAACCATGGCAGCTATTAGTGCAGCACTGGTAAAAGAACTGCGTGAGCGTACCGGCCTGGGCATGATGGAGTGTAAGAAGGCACTGGTTGAAGCGCAGGGTGACATTGAGGTTGCTATCGAAGAGATGCGCAAGTCTGGTCAGGCAAAAGCCGCCAAGAAGGCTGGCCGCATCGCTGCGGAAGGTATTGTCGCGGTTAAAGTCGCTGACGATGCCAGTTTCGGCGTACTGGTTGAAGTCAACAGCGAAACTGACTTCGTAGCCCGTGACGATAACTTCCTGAATTTTGTTCAGCAGGTTGTTGGTGCGGCGTTTGCCCGTAAAGAAGCTGACGTTAACGCTCTGATGGCAGGCGAACTGGAAGAAGCCCGTCAGGCGCTGGTTCAGAAGATCGGTGAAAACATCGGTGTTCGTCGTATTGCTATCGTTGAAGGCGGTGTGACTGGCTCTTACGTTCACGGTAACAACCGTATCGCCGTTCTGACTCAGCTGGAAGGTGGTGATACTGAGCTGGCTCGTGAAATTGCCATGCACGTTGCTGCTGTTAACCCTCAGGTGGTTAACAAGGAAGATATGCCAGCAGAGCTGCTGGAAAAAGAGAAAGAGATCTTCAAGGCTCAGGCGGAACAGTCTGGCAAGCCTGCGAATATCATCGAGAAGATGATTGAAGGTCGTATCAGCAAGTTCCTGGCAGAAAGCAGTCTGGTTGAGCAGCCTTTTGTTAAAGATCCTGATACCACGGTTGGTGCGCTGGCCAAGAAAGCCGGTGCTACCGTGTCCAGCTTCGTACGCTTTGAAGTTGGTGAAGGTATTGAGAAGGAAGAAGTGGACTTCGCAGCAGAAGTTCGCGCTCAGGCAGGACTGTAATATAAAAGCCAGCCGTCAGGGCTGGCTTTTTCATGTCTATCCGTGAGTGTAATTTAGCCAAACAGACTCGGAAACTGAACATGCCGGCAAGTGATAGTCAACCGAAATACAAGCGCATACTGCTTAAACTCAGTGGAGAAGCTCTGCAGGGTGAAGGTGGGTTTGGTATTGATCCCAGGGTTCTTGATCGTATGGCTCTGGAAATCGGTCAGTTAGTAGGGATCGGTGTACAGGTTGGTATCGTTATTGGCGGTGGAAACCTTTTTCGTGGTGCCGCTTTGAGCAAAGCAGGTCTTGACCGGGTGACCGGCGATCACATGGGAATGCTGGCAACCGTGATGAATGCCCTGGCCATGCGTGATGCCCTTGAACGATCCAATATCAATACCCGGGTAATGTCAGCCATTCCCATGAGTGGTGTTGTTGAGCATTATGATCATCGTCGGGCCATGAGATATCTCAACTCTGGCGATGTGGTGATTTTTTCTGCCGGTACCGGAAATCCATTTTTTACCACTGACTCAGCAGCCTGCCTGAGGGGTATTGAGGTGGGCGTTGATGTTGTCCTCAAGGCCACCAAGGTTGATGGTGTCTATGATAAAGATCCGGTTAAACATGCTGATGCGGTTAAGTTTGATCAGCTGACCTATGATGATGTCCTGGAGCGCAAGCTGGGCGTAATGGATTTGACTGCGATCTGTCTGGTCCGTGATCAGCAGATGCCCGTTCGGGTGTTTAACATGAATAAGCCCGGGGCCCTGTTGAATCTTGTGGTTGGTGGTAATGAGGGAACACTGGTAAACGGGGGTTAATGATGATCAATGAGATTAAAGATGACGCTAGGGAGCGTATGGGCAAAACCATTGAATCGTTGACGGTTGCTTTCAACAAGATTCGAACCGGTCGTGCTCATCCGAGCCTTCTTGATGGTATCAAAGTGTCTTATTACGGCTCAGAAACGCCTCTGAGCCAAATGGCGAACGTATCTGTTGAAGATGGTCGTACACTTGCTGTGCGTGTCTGGGAAAAGCAGGTGGTGCCTGATGTGGAAAAGGCGATTCTGAAGTCTGACCTTGGGCTGAACCCTTCCACTGCAGGCGAAGTCATTCGTATCCCTTTGCCGCCGCTGACTGAAGAAACCCGCAAGGGCTATATTCGTCAGGCACGTCAGGATGCGGAGAATGCCCGCATTGCTATCCGTAATATTCGCCGTGATGCACTTGCTGATATTAAAGAGCTGGAGAAGGAAAAAGAGATTAGTGAAGACGATGAGCGTCGCGGTCAGGATGATGTTCAGAAGTTGACTGATCAGTTTATTGCTGAAGTTGATAAAAATCTTTCTGCCAAGGAAGATGATCTGATGGCGATCTAATGGCTGGTCGTGCTGAATTGGAGTCATTGTCTTATCGGGTTTGTCAGACACTGATCAGGTAGTGATGACCCCGGTCTTTCAGGCGTCAGCTGTCTTTTGATGCGTTGCAGGTGCTTGCTTTTTATGGTGGGCTCCTGCAAGGTTCTACTGTTACCTTTTTTTTACCTGCCAATTTTCAGATTGTCTTAATTCATGGCCAATACATCGTTACAGGGAAAAAGCGGCGTTCAGGGAGTTCCGCCAGAAAAGCTGCCGCGCCATGTGGCTATCATTCTTGATGGAAATAACCGCTGGGCTAAAATGAAACGCCTGCCCGGGCTGGCCGGGCACCGGGCTGGTGTTGACCGGGTTCGTGAAGTGGTTGAGGTCTGCACTGATCAGGGTGTTGAAGTGCTCACGCTGTTTGCATTCAGCAGCGAGAACTGGAACCGGCCAATCATTGAAGTCAATGGCCTTATGGGCCTGTTTCTGAATGTACTCAAGCGAGAGGCCAAGCGGTTAAAGAGAAATCGCATCAGGCTGAAGGTTATTGGAGATGTAACCCGGTTCAGCCCTGAAATACAGAAACATATCCAAGAAGTAGAAGCGCTCACTTCAGGTGATTATGCAGTGACTCTGGTCATTGCTGCCAACTACGGTGGTATGTGGGATATCGCCTCTGCTGCACGCCAACTGGCCGAGAAAGTTGCTCGTGGCGAGCTTGAATCAGAGAGTATTGATGCGTCGGCGATTGAGCAGCACCTCAGTACTTCCGGATTACCCGCGCCCGACCTTTTGATCCGTACCAGTGGCGAGCAGCGAATCAGTAACTTTTTGTTGTGGCAATGTGCTTACAGTGAGTTTTACTTTACCGAAACCTTGTGGCCGGATTTTGGACGTGATGAATTTCAGCAGGCCCTGCTGACTTACGCCCGCCGCCAGCGACGATTTGGCAAAACCAGCGAGCAGGTGGAGGCTGAAACACCGTGTTGAAACAAAGAATTATAACGGCTCTTATATTGGCGCCAGCAGCCCTTGCTGGCGTGTTTTTATTACCATTAACCGGTTTTGGCTTTTTTATTGCCGCGATTATCATGCTGGCGGCCTGGGAATGGGCAAACCTTTCTGGTTTTGAACAACGGTCTGATCGCCTGGCTTATGCGCTGGCTATTGGTGCCTTCTGTGGTCTGACGCTTTTTTTACCTCCCTTTTTGACGCTTGGCCTTGCTGCTGTCTGGTGGTTGATAGCTTTTATTCTGGTCAAACAATACCCGGGGAGTGGTCGCTTGCTTGAGAGCAGGCGACTTAGATTGTTGGCCGGATTGCTGACCCTGGTACCGGCATGGGTGGGTCTTTATCAACTCAAACAAATGACAGACTCAGCCTGGTTGATCGTGACTCTCCTGGTGATGGTCTGGTCGGCCGACTGTGGTGCCTATTTTGCCGGCAAGCGTTTTGGCAAGACAAAACTGATTGAACGGGTCAGCCCGAAAAAAACTCTGGAGGGGCTGGTTGGCGGGGTGCTGTTTTCAATAATGATTTCAAGCCTTGTTACGCTGTGTAGCAGTATCAGTTTTTTTCAGGGGGTGTCGTTATTAATGATAACCATTGTGACCGTTCTGGTTTCCGTTTTGGGAGACCTCTGGGAAAGTGTGTTGAAACGGCACAGGGGGATTAAAGACAGTGGCAGCCTCTTGCCCGGACATGGTGGTGTTCTCGATCGCATTGACAGTCTGACTGCGGCCATCCCGATATTTACTCTCTATGTCATGATAATCAGGGGGGTATAGGTCATGGCTGCATCATGCTCTCAATCCGGAAGGCAGCGGGTTTGTGTGTTGGGGTCCACAGGGTCCATCGGCAAAAGTACCTTGGATGTTATCGCCCGTAACCCGGATCAATACCGTGTGCATTCGCTAATCGCGGGCAGAAATGCCGATGCTATGCTCGAGCAGGCTCGTCAGTTTCAGCCGCAATATATCGTGATGGCGGACGAGCAGGCAGCCCGTGATCTTCGGGCAGATCTTCAGTCTGAAGGCCTGGACATTTCCGTTGAATCCGGTCTGGTGGCGATGGATCAGGTGGTGGCTGATGGTGAGGTCGATTTGGTGATGGCCGCTATTGTTGGTGCTGCAGGGCTTTCACCCACCCTGGCTGCTGTTCGGGCCGGGAAAAAAATTCTTCTGGCGAACAAGGAGGCGCTGGTGATGACTGGTGCTTTATTCATGGACGCTGTTAGGGCCTCTGGCTCTGTTCTCCTGCCCATTGACAGTGAGCATAACGCTATTTTTCAGTGTTTGCCTGCTGATCATTCTATGGGGCTGGCACGGGCCGGGGTTAGAAGAATATTGCTCACCGCATCCGGAGGTCCATTCCGGCAATCGCCTGTAGAAAGCTTTGCCGCAGTGACGCCGGA